>CANDJN010000029.1 GCA_947385085.1 uncultured Erysipelotrichaceae bacterium
TTATGCTTTTTTCCAAATAACAAATAAATTATTCTTTGTCATCATATAAATATCATTCTTTTAAATATCATTCTTTGTTTGAGGAAATTATATCATACGGGTTTCTCATCGGTGAATAGTAACAGCTACTTTCCCTATGTTTTTGTCCAAACGATACTGCAGACGCATAAAAAGCATTCACCATTATCGGTAATACTTTGATATAATACATTGTGTTTCCGTAATCACCACATCCATGAGTTGATCATGTGGCCGTTCTTCGCATTCATCACAGCACTGAAACGCATAGGCAATGCCGATTTTTAACGCTGTGCAATGTTGCAAATAACGATCATAATAGCCAGCACCATAGCCAAGCCGTACACCATCATGGCGAAACGCCACAAGCGGAATCAATATAACATCCAAATCTGTCGGTGTGAGTATCTCTCCCTCTTGCGGTTCTTGAATACCAAATGAGGAACAACTCATTAAAATGTTATTATGCCATGAAACCATTTCCATTTCCGTTTTTGAAATTACACGCGGTAAGGCGAATATGCGATTATGTTGAGCAAGTGTCAATAGCGATGTCACATCCACCTCATTGTTTATTGGTGAATAAATGCCTACGCTCTTTGCCTGATGCAAATAAGGAAGACAGCGTTCACAAATCTGTTCACTTTTCCTTTTGACCTCTGCTTCACTCAGCGCCTTGCGCTTAGCGATCATCCTTTTGCGAATAGCACGATTATCCAATTGAATCACTCATATCCAGCTTTAACAGCTGATTCAATTCTACCGCATATTCCATCGGTAATTCTCTGGTAAACGGCTCTAAAAAGCCCATCACAATCATTTCCGTGGCCTGACCCTTGGTTAAACCGCGGCTCATCAGATAAAACAGCTGTTCCTCAGAAATATTGGACACCGTAGCCTCATGCTCAATCTGCGATGTTTGATTGCGCGTGATATTGGTTGGTACCGTATCACTGCGTGAATAAGAATCCAAAATGAGGGTATCGCATTCTACCTTGCTTTTGGCAAAGTGTGCGTTTGGGCCATGGTGAATCAAGCCGCGGTAATTGACTTCTCCGCCATTGCGCGATACCGATTTGGAAATAATATTGGAGGAAGTATGGGGTGCCAGATGAATCATTTTCGCTCCCGCATCCTGAATCTGATGAGAGCCTGCCACCGCAATCGAAATGGTCATACCTCTAGCACCTTCTCCTGCCAATATACAGGCCGGATATTTCATAGTCACATGAGAGCCGATATTCCCATCAATCCACTCCATCACACCATATTCATCCACATGGGCTCGCTTGGTCACCAGATTTAAAATATTACCCGACCAGTTTTGCACGGTCGAATAGCGGCATTTCGCATGCTTACCGACAAAGATTTCCACAACCGCTGCATGTAAGGAATCCTTAGAATACGTTGGAGCGGTACAACCTTCTACATAATGAACCTCCGCCCCTTCATCCACTATGATCATCGTGCGTTCAAATTGTCCCATAGATTGTGAATTAATGCGAAAATAAGACTGCAAAGGCTTGTCCAGCTTTACACCCTTCGGAATGTAGATAAAACTTCCTCCCGACCAAACGCAGCTATTTAACGCCGCAAATTTATTATCGGTATAGGGAACGAGTGTTCCAAAGTATTTTTGAAACAATTCTGGGTATTCACGCAAGGCACTGTCGGTATCCAAAAAAATAATGCCCTTTTCCTTCACCTCATCCAGCATATTGTGATAGACCGCTTCACTCTCATATTGTGTGGTTACCCCGGATAAATACTTTGCCTCCGCTTCGGGAATTCCCAGCTTATCAAATGTGTTCTTGATTGTTTCTGGGACGTCATCCCAGTTTTTTTCACCCTTTTCACTCGGCTTTATATAATATGTATATTCATCAAAATCAATGTTACTTACATCAGGACCCCATTTCTGAATCGGCATTTTCTGAAACGCCGCAAAAGCCTTCAGCCGATTTTCCAGCATCCACTTTGGTTCCTTTTTGATCGCAGAGATTTCTCTTACCGTAGCTTCACTTAAGCCTTGAGCAATCTTATATACGGAAACATCCTCATCATGAAAGCCATATTGATATTCCTCCTGCTTAGGGATTTGCGAATCACTCATATTCATTCCTCGCTTTCATCCAAAATCGCCTGAATCGCATTCCAGCCGATTGTAGCACATTTTATGCGATTGGCCTGCTTGCCGACCGTCTGAAACGCTACCGCCTCCTGTAACAAATCCGCATCATATTCACGTCCGTCAATCATCGCAAAGTACTGATTGATAATATACCGAGCTTCTTCCTTGCTTTTGCCCTTTAACAATTCACTCATGATCGAAGTGGATGCGGTAGAGATCGTACACGCTATGCCATCAAAACAAATATCTTCGATCTTCCCCTCAGTTAGCTTTGCCTGCACAGTTATATCATCAATACACGATTCGCTCGCCATATGCTTCTGAACATAGGTAGAATCATCACTCAATTCATGATTGCGCGGATATTCATAGTGATCCATGATAATGGAGCGAAGCACCATCGGATCCTTTAACAAATCAGCCATAACAACCTCCCTTAAAAATAAACGTCAAGACAGCTCTGCATATTCGCTTTGGCACACACATCCAAAAAGCGATCCGCTTCTGCCTTTGTATTGTAAAAATATAACGATGCCCGTATCGTAGCGCTCGTATTCAAGCGATCCACCAACAGCTTAGCACAGTGCTGACCGCTGCGCACCGCAATGCCGTTCGCATTGAAGAAGGTAGCCGCATCCTGTGCGAATACATCCTTTATGTTAAAGGTAATGATGGCGCTTTGCGCATCGGGATTATATAGTGTAATGTTATCCATCTTTAACAATTCACGCACAATATAATGATGTAATTCTAACTCATAAGCGTGTATATTTTCCATACCGATCACATCCAAATAATCAATAGCTGCGCGCAATCCAAGCACGCCTTCTATATTAGGTGTTCCGCTTTCAAACTTAAACGGCGGATTTTTCAAGCGAATATTGCCACACATATCAAAGCGGGCATTACTGCCACCACCCAAATGTAACGGATCCATGCGATCCAACAAGTCATATTTGCCATACAACACACCGGTTCCGGTCGGCCCACACATCTTATGAGCGCTGAATGCAAGAAAATCACAATCTAGCTTGCGCACGTCGATCGGCATATGCGGAACACTCTGCGCTCCATCCACCACCACCACAGCACCATATTCATGCGCCAAGGCACAAATTTTTTGAATAGGCGCTTCATAACCAAGCACATTGGTAATCATCGCCAAGGCAATCACCTTGACGCGTTCATTCATTTGTGAGCGAAGCGCTGCGATATCAATATGTCCTGATTCATCCAGTTTCATGTAAGCCAAGGTTGCTTTTCGCTCTGCGCAGACCTTCATCCACGGCAATACGCAGGATGCGTGTTCACTTTCACTAGTCAAAACTATATCGCCTTCCTGCAAGAACTTACGGCCATAACCCTGTGCCACCATATTCAATCCTTCACTCGTACCACTCGTAAACACAATCTCATTTACCTTCGCATTCAGAAAATGAGCTACGCGCTTACGTGCTCCTTCATACGCCTGATCCACTGTATAAGAAAGATCATAATCTCCACGATGTGCATTACACGTAATATCCGTATAATAATAGTCGACCGCCTTCTGTACTGCCTTGGGCTTAAACGTAGTCGCCGCATTATCAAAATAAATCAAATCATGCGACTGCATCTTTTTCCCATGAAGCATAGGGAAATCGTTGCGAATCCGTTGCACATCAATCATGTATGATCACCTTTTCTTCAATTTCTTTTTGGAGCTGCGTCTGCCATTCTTCTTGTGAAATCACTTCTGTGATCGGCATCAGATAGCCAAGTGTCATTAATCCCAATGCGGCTGAACGCGATAATCCCCGCGATTGCAGATAATAGAGCTGATTCTCATCTGGCTGACCCAACGTAGTGGCATGGGATGCCTTGACATCATCTTCATCGATATACAAAATCGGCAGTACCTCGCTACGCTGCTTAGATGTCATCGTGAGGACTCTACTTGCCTGATGGCTTTGGGAAGCATGAGCACCCTTGACAATGCGACCGCTTGCCTCCATTTTATAATCGCCGTTTTCCGTCACTACCGCAAAGTTTCTCATGATCCCACTCGTATGCGCGTGCTGATGACAAAGCTCCATTTGCCAATGCTTGTGATTGGCAATGCATACCGTAGTCCATTCAGTATCTAAACCGCCTTCACTCAGCGTTCCTTGAAGCTGATATGAACTGATGCCTTCGCTTAGATCACCGATACCGATCTTCGCATGTGCATCACGTTCTCCACTCATATTCAAAGAGAAATTCAGCTTTCCGCTTACACGATTCCAAAACAGCAGTGCAATATCACTGCTTTCCCCCAGATAAAGCTGCGTGTGCAAGTCCAGCTGCTCCCCATCATATGCGATCCACAGCTGCGCGTGTATGTGTTTGTCCGTTTTTATCCTCAATGACAAATGATCGCTATTGTGAATGATGATCTGTTTATCGCCATTTTTTTCAAGAATCAGCTCATAATGATCTCTTGCATCCAGCGTAATCATTGCCGCGGCTCCTTTTGATTCGCGGCGCAGCTTCCTAATATTGTCGTATTAAGCCGGGGTTTTGTTTCTTCAATCGCAATTCCTAATGATTTCGCAATCCAGTCATAGCCCTGTGCATCGATTTTCTTTGTCAAACTGAAATCCCCATCCATTACAATCTTGCCATCGATCAATACATGCGCATGCGTCGGCTGCAAAAGATCATAGAAACGCTCATAATGCGATACAACAAGCAGTCCCATCGCTGTATCTTCCTGCATTTTGCGCACCTCTTTGGCTACGAGCTTCAACGCATCCACATCCAGACCGCTATCAATTTCATCCAACATCGCCATGCATGGCTTTAACAGCTTCATCTGGACAATCTCGTTGCGCTTCTTTTCACCACCGGAAAAGCCCTCATTCAAAAACCGATGCGCCAAATCGCTTTTCATATCCATATCCAAAATTGCCTGTTCCATCTCTTTGATAAATGCAAACAAGGAAATCGGACGCTCCCTTCGTGCGTTCATCGCCGCCCGTAAAAAATCGGAATTGGTCACACCGCTGATTTCACTGGGATACTGCATTCCCAAAAACAATCCCATGCGGCTGCGCTCATCTACTTCCATCTCCAGCACATCATGATCATCCAAAAAAATTGTTCCTTGGGTAACAGTATACTTGGGATTTCCCATAATCGCTGCCAATAGGGTGGACTTGCCATTGCCGTTAGGACCCATCAATGCGTGAATCTCATCGGAGCGAATCGTCAAATCAATTCCTTTTAATATTTCTTTATCCTCAACGCTTACATGTAAATCATGTATGGATAATGTTGTCATTGCACTCATTCCTCTCTCATGAACTTATATATCATACCAAAAAATGGCTAATTTCACAATAAAAACGCCCAGCACATCCCCATCATAAATGGTCTTTCTGTCCTTCACCATATAGCTTCATAAATATTATGGAAAATCATGTTTCGATCATACAAAAATTGCTTTTTAAGCAAATGTATCTTATAATAATAAACAGATTAATTTCAAGGAGGCAATTATGATCGAGATATTAAAAAAACAATGGTTTGTCGTACTGATTGCGATTATTCTCATCACCTTCGCAATATTCAGTATCTGGGATACCAACAAAGGTAAACTAGCTGGTAAAAGTGTAGACGGAAAAGATGTCATCGCATCGGTAGCCGACCAGAATATTTTTGCGGATGACATATTTGAAAGCATCAAAACTGCTTCGGCGGATTCCTATTTATATCAGAAGTTTCAAGATGCGGTTGCCAATGAAGCGATCGAAACGACCGATGATATAAAATCAGAAGCTAAGCTGCAACAGGAACAGACAGAGGAATACTTCAAAACCAATGATCCAACCAATTATAAAACGTCGCTGCAAAGCCAATTAGAGGCAATCGGCTACAGTGATCTTGGTGAATATTGCTTAACTTCCACAAAGGTACAGAAAGTGTTATCTAATTATATGGATGAACATATGGATGAACTATTCACTCCCCTCTATAAAGATAAAAACGGTCGTATCGTCAGTCATATTCTGATCATGATGAAGGACAGTAAAAATCCTACGAAAGAAGAAAAAGCCAAGGTGGAAAGTGTGGACAAGGCTTTGAAGGAAGGAAAAAGCTTTGCGGATGTGGCAAAAGAATTCAGTGATGATTCTTCTGCGGCAGCCGGTGGTTTGATTGGCTACTCCGATAAAGACAGCAGTTTGGTTGAGGAATTTAAAAAATCTGCCCTCTCATTAAAGAAAGGCGAAGTCAGCGATTGGGTCAAGGTAAGCTCCGATAATTATCAGGGATGGCATAAGATCACCGTGCTTGAAACAGAAAAGGAAGCCATTATGAAATTTGAGGATGATGCCGATACGGTAAAGAATCAGCTGTATCAGGCAATTATGAACGCCAATGAAAATTTAGATAAAAAAATCATTTGGGAAGCTGCCAAGAAATTAGATATCACCTATGGTAGTGATGAGATCAAAAAGCAATTGATGGATTACATGGGAGTTAAGGAGTAAGGACAATGAAAAAAGCAATGACGTTAAGCTGTGCTGCATTGATGGCATTAGCCTTGAGCGGGTGTAAAGATGCCAGTGTCGATATTTCCAATGGCAATGATGTCTTATTTACAGTTGGTTCCACCAAGGTCACCAACGACGATATTTTCCGCCCAATTTTCTTAAGTAGCGGATTCTCCGAAGTCAATAAGCAGGTCAGCAAAATCATATATGATAAAGAAGTGCCGGTGAATGATGAAATTACTGCCGAAGCAAAAAAAAGCATGGATGAATTCAAAAAGAGCGCCAAGGATAACCTCTCGGCAATCTTAAAGCAATACGGCTGTGAAAATGAAGAGGAGTATTATAACGATTATGTAATACCGAGCGTTCAAGGTACGCAGCTAGCAAAAAAATATCTGGAGGCTAACGCTGAAGATCAGATTACCACATATAAGCCGGTAAAGGCTCGCATTATCGCCTGCACCAGTGAAGGCAATGCGCAAAATGCATTAAAGGCTGTACAGGATGGCGGAAGCTTTGAATCCGCTGCGAAAACCTATGGCAAGACGGACACGTATACCGGATCAGAAATCATTGTGAACCAGTCCAGTCAGCTTCCTTCTGTTGTTTGGTCAAAAATCAGCGTCATCACCGATAAGGAAGCAATGATCAATGAAGTTATCACAGATAATACCGATGCAGAAAATCCGTTGTATTATGTTGTAAAGGTGACCAATACCAAGGCGTTGGAGGAATTTAAAGATGAAGCGCTACAGTCCATTTTGGATCGTTCTACTACGATTCGTCAAGAAGCCATGGTTCATTACTTAAAGCAATATCAATTCCATGTCTATGATATTGACATTTATAATTCCTATCAAAGCAGTATGCCCGATTATCTGGTACAGGATGCGGACTGAAGAAACAGGAAACTGTTTCTTTTTTTCATCATTTTGATTATAATAGAAACGTAATAGAATGAAGGAGGACATATCAATGTGTATTTTTTGTGACATTGTTGCTGGTAAAATTCCGGCCTTTAAACTCTACGAGGATGAAAAAGTATTAGCCTTTCTTGATATTTCACAGGTAACCAAGGGGCATACGCTCATCATTCCCAAAGCGCACTATGATCATTTCTTGGATTGTGATAGTGAAACGCTGGATATCATGATGCATGTGGCGCAGCGACTGGGAAACCATATAATGGAATGTACGAAGGCAAAGGGTATGCATATTTTAAGTAACATTCATGAGGCGGCTGGCCAAAGCGTTCCTCATTTTCATCTCCATATCATTCCCCGCTATGATGAACACGATGCGTGTATCATTCAGTTCAATTCCAGCGAGGAACAGGATTTACAGCAGTTGCAAAAGCAGCTTGCGCTTTAAAGCAAGGACATCATTTTGATGTCCTTTTAATTGGGAAAATCGCGGCGCAGCTGGGTCAAGGTCGTAGGCGAAATTCCCAAAATCAATTCCCACACACGATCCTCCCATATTCCCGACAATAGAAACGAAACCAAATCATTTACCGCTTCTCCTTCCCATATCCCAACACCATCAGGCCTGGATAAAAGTTGACGGCGGAATTTTTCCTGATGCCAATACATGGCAGCGAGCCAAATGATCTGTGAATCCATTTTCATATGATCACCCTATTTACATTATGCGTTTTCATGAGAACCTGTGAAAAAAAAGACGGCGTAACCGTCTATTCCATAATCGTTATTTGATAGCTTAACAAAAACTTTTGATGTAATACCTGAATCAAATCCTCTTGCGTAGTTACCGTGATACCGATAATTTTCTCTCCATATACATTTTCATCCTTTAACTTTTCCGCTGAATTCATATCATCATAGGTAAGCATGTAATAAATCTCTGCTTCCTTTTCTTCCAATGCTTCGTGATCCACCGCCGTATTGACGACTCCTTTGGCTTTCAAGCAATATACATCCACAATCTTATCCTTGTTTTCCCGATTCAATGCCTGTAAAAACACCCGATATTTTCTCGTATGACCGATATAGCTGCGATCCGTACCGGCATAGAATTCAGTAAAGTCATCTTCTAATATCGTTTTTTCATTTCTTTTAAAATAACGACCTGCGTATTGATCTAGCTTATTTAAATATCTGGCATTGATATCCCCCGCCTGCGCATAGCGCTCCGCTAAGCCCTCCACTGTGATCTCCTTTGTTTCATTAATGACTTGAATATGATAGCGCTTTGCCAAGGATTTATCATACTGCGCCTGAATTTGAATCACAGTGCCGTTGGCAAGATGATTTGTCGGTGTTACCTGATACGTAATTGAATCTAGAAACTCCTGCGTGCGCTGATTTAAATTCACTGCGTTATTTGTTACCGTTACACTGGCAGAGCCGCTTTCCCCGCTGTAAATGACTTCCATATGCTTCGTCACATCAATGGTAATGGTGCGAAAGAAAAACAAATAGCATGTCATAAATAGGCTCAATAAAATAAAAAGTATGCAACAGAAAAACAAGCATTTATTTTTAATCAACAGCTGGTTTGCCCTGTATTTCGCAGAATCCATGAAAATCAACCTCTCTGACGCTTATTAGTATACCACACCCTCCCCGTTTTGACTAATCGCGATATTTCTTTTCCAAAGCGATCGCTACCTCCTGATTTACCAAGCCGTTTAAGTCTTGATGATAGCGGGCAAAGTCCTTTACGGTGCTAGAGGATATGAACGCATGTTCAGGGCGAGCAAATAACAGAATCGTTTCAATATTGCAATCAATATGATCATTACACATCGCCTGATTCCATTCATATTCATAATCCTTAATTTGGCGAACTCCGCGAATCAACGCACCGGCATGATGAGATCGAGCGAAATCCAGCGTTAGACCATCATGGGTACACACCTTGACATTAGGAATCGTAACCAGGCAATGCTCGCACAGTTCTTTACGCTCTGCCAGGGTAAACAGCGTCTGCTTGGCGGAATGATCTAAAATCAGAACATAAAGCTCGTCAAATAATTTAGCTGCTCGCTTTACAATATCGATATGACCGATCGTCATCGGATCAAATGTTCCCGGATATATTGCACAACTCATATTTTCACCTCTTGTAATAAGTAATCTTAGTTATTCCATAAATTGCTTCTTTACATTTTGTGATTTCTCCGTATTGTGAGGAAAACTCATCCTCTCTTAAGCTTTCCGCAATGACACTTCCTTCCTCTGCTAATAAAGAATGCTCACTGACAAAAGAAAGAATTTCATCAATGCGTTGCTTACGGTAGGGAGGATCCAGATAAATGAGTGAAAAACAGCGCTGCTCCTGCGCCATTCGCTTCAACATCATTCGATAATCTGCCTTCATGAAGTGACACTGCGCTTCGCATTTCAAAGAGTTCGCATTGGCTTTGATTATCTGAATAGCTCGCACATTACTATCGCAAAACCACACCTCATTCATCCCGCGGGAAATCGCCTCCAAGCCCATATTACCGCTGCCGGCAAATAAATCCAGCATTTGCCCGCCGTCAAAATAAGGTCCGATACGGGAAAAAATCGCTTCCTTGATTTTATCGGTTGTCGGTCTTGTCGTATTGCCAGGTACAGGCTGAATGGTTCTGGAACGATAGGCTCCCGCAACAATGCGCATTTTTTTCAACTCCTTATGTATAAAGCAAATAATTCCGGGTAACATAATAGTGCATCCGATAAAGGATGCACCCCCCAATCTTTGTTTCTCCTCTTCCCTTTCTTAAAGCATTCCGAACATTCATCGGAATGCTTTTCCTTTATTCTCCCTGACGGCGAATGCGTGAAATCACCGCTTGCGATATTCCAATCGCTGACATCACGGACAACAGGGCGGAACCACCGCTGGAGATGAACAACAAAGGAACACCGGTCAATGGAATCAGGCCGCTGACCCCTCCGACATTCAAAAAGAAATGCATGAAGATATACATTGCGGTTCCAATTAATATAATCTTGTAGCCCTCACTTTTGGTTCGATAAGCATAATGAAACAAACGCTGAATGATAATGACATAGCCGGCCACAATAAGTGCCAAGCCAAAAACCCCCAATTCCTCAATGACAATCGCTAATATGAAGTCATTGTCCGCCTGAGTTAAAAAACCAAACTTCTGTTGTGATTGCCCGATTCCTTTCCCCATCAACCCACCTGATGCAATACCAACCAAGCCCTGAACACTTTGATAACCATCACCATAAGGATCTGAGAATGGATTGGCAGCATTGGCAAAGCGCGTACCAACATGCGAAAACACCGGAATGTTTTCGACAATTTTCAAACCCGGCGTCGTCATGAGAAACAATACCATCGCACACCCGCATACTAAGGCAATCTTGGTGATTTTTTGCGCTAAACGCAGATTTTTATGGGAAGGAATGAGAAAGGATATGGCAGCTAACATGCCGATGACAACCAACGTTCCCAAGTCTTTCTGTAAAAACAAGATAAAGACAAAGGCACATAAAAAGATAAAAGGAATTTTAATAATCGTCCACCAATCAAAGTTCCGACGACCTGCTACTTCGATATTGACCGCAATGATCACAATCATAAACACCTTGACAAACTCACTGGGCTGAATGGATATAGAACCGAGACGAATCCATGCTTTTGAACCATTGACACCGGGAAAAAACAAAGTAATGAAGCACAGTGCAATCAATATAACGCCCACCATGCGCCCCAGCTTTCGCGCTCTCAGCATCGTAAAATTATTTGCCAAAAACAACATGGCAATATAAGAAGCAATCACAAACAATGTCTGTTTGATAACCACCTTTGCCACGATCAGTGTATCGCTTTCACTCGTACTGCCAACACTGGTGGATAATATCATCAGTGAACCAAACAGGATCAGAACCAGAGCGGACAGATGAATCCAAAAATCATATTTCCGCGGCATCTTTGCGGTAAGCTTTATTTTTTGTTTGGCCATCGCCGTTCATATCCTCCTTCCTGCTCATAACATACCACTTAATGATACCATAAAATAACAATGATTTTCAAAGAAAAATAAAAAATCACTTTCCTTTGACAACATTAACAGGTAAAATAGTATTGGTAATAAGGAGGCTGATACGATGCGAATCAATAATGATACCATTGTCAAGGACAGCGACCCCGTTCTGCGTGAAAAAAGTGTAAAGGTTAGCGTTCCCCTGAATCAGGAAGATCATAATTTGATTATGAATATGTTACAATATGTTCGAGATTCGATTGACCCGCAAAAGGCCGAAGAACAAAATCTACGTCCTGCAGTAGGCATTTCCGCTGTACAAATCGGTGTGCTGAAACAGCTGGTGGCAATTTCTATCGATTATGGTGAGGATGGCAAGAGCGAATATGTTTTGGCCAATCCGAGAATTGTTTCCCATAGCGCTCAAAATGCCTATTTAAAAAACGGTGAAGGCTGTCTTTCCGTATTGGATGAGCATGAAGGTCACGTGTTTCGCCATGCTCGCGTGAGCGTGAAAGCGTTTGATGTTTTACAAAACTGCGAGGTTTTGATCAAGGCAGAGGGCTATGAAGCCATTGTGCTCCAGCATGAAATTGATCATCTCAGCGGACATTTGTTCTACGATCACATTGATCCGCAGAACCCTTGGAAAGAAGACAGCGAAGCCTTGGTGATTGAATAAGCAGATCGGACATCCGATCTTTTTTTTGCGCTTTCTCTACAGTCTTCACGCTTCTTTTGCCTCATTCTTTCTTTGTAAGCGCTAACGCAGATAAAAAGCGCTTTTTTACTCATAAAACGCGTGTCTTTTAGCGAAAGTATGTTATAATATGATTCAGACAAGGTGCTGGAAAGGAGTTTCTATGAATAACAATCTACGAAAAAATGCGCCGAGAACACAAGGAAATTTAAAAAACAGTTATAATCGAATCGATCATAAGCGTACAGATACGCTAGTTTATGCATTAGGCGGTCTGGGCGAGGTCGGAAAAAATATGTACTGCTTCGAACACGAGAATGAAATCCTCATTGTGGATTCCGGTGTTCGTTTTCCTGAGGATAATTTACTCGGAGTTGATTATGTCATACCGGATTACAGTCATCTGGTAAAAAACAAAGCAAAGAAAAAAGTTTTAATTATTACCCATGGTCATGAGGATCATATCGGAGGTATTCCCTTTTTATTGAAAAGTGTAGCTATCACTGATATATATGCGCCGCGCTTTGCCATTTCCCTGATTAATAAAAAATTGGAAGAGCGCAAAATGCTTAGAACCGTTCGCATTCATGAAATTAACAGCACTTCCAGTGTAAAAATGGAGCATTTTACCTGTGGCTTTTTCAACACGGTACACTCCATTCCCGATTCCTTGGGCATTTTAATCAATACCCCGAACGGTCGCGTAGTTCATACCGGTGATTTCAAATTTGACTTGACACCGGTCGGTACCAATGCGGATTATCAGATTATGGCTTATATCGGTCAAGTCGGTGTTACAATGTTGATGAGTGATTCCACCAATTCCGGTGTGGAGGATTTCTCGATTTCGGAAAAGAAAGTCGCATCGGAAATCTTCGATATTATGCGTAAAACCAAAAGTCGTTTGATCGTGGCAACCTTTGCGTCAAATGTGCATCGCGTTGCTCAGATTCTGGAAGCGGCGGTCAAATGCGGACGCAAGGTCATCATTTTCGGCCGCAGTATGGAAAACGTGGTTACAATCGGAAGCAAATTGGGAACGATTAAAGTCGGTGAACAGCATTTCATTACACCGGATCAATTAAATCACATTCCTGCCAATAAAGTATGTATCGTATGTACCGGCAGTCAGGGAGAGCCGTTGGCGGCATTATCACGCATTGCGTCCGGTACGCATCGTTATATTAAGTTGATACCGGGAGATACGGTTGTCTTCTCCTCTTCCCCGATTCCGGGTAATGGAGCCAGTGTCAACCAAGTTGTCAACAAATTATTCCGTGCCGGCGCCGATGTACTGACGAAATCGGTATTGACCAATCTGCATACGACCGGTCATGCCTCACAAGAAGAACAGAAGCTGATGCTGCAGCTCATCAAGCCGCAGTATTTCATGCCGATCCACGGTGAATATAAAATGCTGAAGCAGCACATGGAAACGGCAATGGAAGTCGGAATCCCCGCAGAAAATATTTTTACTTGCGCAAACGGCGATGTGCTGATTATGCGTGGCGGCAAGGTATTCCCTTCGGCTACTCGCATTCAGGCTGATGATATTTATGTCGACGGCAACGATATCAGCGGCGTTTCTACCGCGGTATTAAAGGATCGCAACATTCTTGCCAATAATGGCTTGGTAGCAGTTATTATTGCCATTGACTCCAAAGAGAACAGAATTCTCTGTAAACCAGTGATCGTATCGCGCGGCTTTGTTTTTATCAAGGACAGTCAGGGATTGATCAAAGAAGCGGAGCAACTTGTATACAATGCCTTGAAGGAAAAAATGGCGCAGCGAACCACGTTCTCAGAATTAAAGAATACGGTGCGCGGTACCTTGGAACCTTTTTTGTATCATAAAACCCACCGCAATCCAATTGTGATTCCCGTCATATTGAATTCCAAAAAGGCGATGGAGCAGATGCAAAATGCCCATGCTCATCACAATGATACAAGCGTGAAAACAAGCCACTCATCTATGGATTCAGCGCATCACAGCAGTCGCAAGTCAACAGAGAAAGAACAGTTGTAAAAGAAGCGTCAACGCGCTTCTTTTTTGATTTATTCATTTTCTTTCTAACCTGTTTATGTTAAAATAAGAAAGAATTTGAGGTGTATATTTTCATGGTAAGCAGACTAATGAAAACCGTATCGGCATTATTATTGGTTGCTTTAGTAATGGCTGGTGTTTTCTTTTATTCCATATTTATTACTGTAGAACGATTAACGGTTAATTATCAGACCATTACCAGTACCAAAATCCCCGCTGATCTCAATAACGTTCAGGTTGCCTTCATTGCGGATTTGGAATACAATCATTTCATGGATAAGGATCGCTTAACCAAAATGATTAATACCATTAATGAAGTTCATCCGGATGTCGTTATATTCGGCGGCGATATTTTTGATATGCCGCTTACCTATGTCCCCAATGATGCGACCAAGCAGGAAGTATCACAGCTATTAAAAACCATTGATGCTCCCTTAGGTAAATTTGCCGTTTTGGGTGAGCAGGACAACGTAGATGATAATGTTCACAGCATGGTGGTAGATATTTTACGCACCAGCGACTTTGAATTGCTCAATAACACGGCAATCCGCCTGCGCAATCAGACGCAAGCAAGCGTAACGCTCATTGGCTTAGATTCCCTTGTTGGCGGCACCATCGACTTGGAAAGCGCCTTTTCCAATGTATCAAACGATCAATTCAATATCTTGGTCACCCATTGTCCGGATACCATTTTGATGGAAAATCTGCCCCGTGACAATATTGACCTTATGTTGGCGGCTCATTCGCATGCGGCACAAATCAATTTACCGCTTCTTGGTTCGATGTCTACCGATGAAGGAGCAGAGAGCTACAATCATGGTAAGCATAAGATCGGCAATACGATCCTTCACATCAGTAATGGTCTAGGAACCTCTACCATGGACATGCGCTTGTTTTCCCCGCCCCAAATGCTCGTATATCGCTTGGAGCACCAGGAAATCACAAAGCCTGCCGCAAAGGATACCGATACTCCTGCTCCATCAAAAACAGATGATACTAATAACAGTGATAATAAAGCACCGCAATGATGATCAATCATCTTTTTATGAAGTAAACCTCCGGTATGTTTAAAAAAAAGCATGGAAATGATAGGATGTTGCTTGAAAAGAGGGATGATAATGGATCAAAATAAAACAGGAAGGTTTATTGCGGAATGCAGAAAGAACATGAATTACACTCAGGACCAGCTTGCCGAAAAAATCGGTGTCAGTAAAAATGCCGTCAGTAAATGGGAACGAGGAATCAATTTACCGGATGCTTCGCTGATGCAGGAGCTTTGCGGCATCTTAAACATCTCATTGAATGAATTATTCAGCGGTGAAAAAATTCCGGATCACAAGTATAAAGAGATTGCCGACCATAACTTGTACAGCGCCTTGGAAGACAGCGTTTTTACGCTGAAAGATAAAGTGGATTATTTAAAGAAAAAATGGGATAAGGAACACTGCTTCACCTTGCTCGTAATTATGATTATAATAGTCTGCTTGATTATCGTCGGCTTTGTAAAAGATAACGGAATGCAGTATGTATTTATGATCGTTGGTTTTATCATCGGTTTCATTGAAGAAAGACGCAAGATGACCTATATTGAAAAAAGTATTTACGGTGATAAACTCCATATTGCGATCACGTCCGAAGAATTTCATCATACATTAAACAGTTTTAAAGAAGCCAAGCACTTAATCAGCGGATTTACGACCAAAAAAGAAGCAGTGGATTATTTAATCAAAGAAACCGGCTTATCAAAACGTGAATGCGCTGATGCTTATGATATTATTATAAAACTTGACTTTGATAAGATCGACGAGGATCTCCCCGTGCATTAAACAGAGCCCTTATCCATATATTCTACTTCACTCATTGCCATATCCAAAGAAACAGCCTCGCGGATTATAACAAAATAAAAAAAACATTCAAATGATGAAATGGCAAAAGCCAGCTCGGAAATCAATGCTCCGAGCTTTTTATTTTAAATGATGTGTAATGACTAATATCCACATTCTTTCTGCCTTCAGCGTTCCACCATCGCCCACTCTTTCAATAAGGTTGCAAATGAAAGGTCTTGTTGGGTCAGACAAAGTAGGATAAATGCGGTGTATTTCATAATCGATAAAGAGTTATCCAAAACAAAGATAAAGGATCCGGCATGGTTTTGAATCATCTATCATATTATCCCAAGATTTGGAAACAAAGTCTTATTTCAAAGCTTACACATTTTCCTTGATAAACCCTAGCGTTTACGCAATAAACTCCTAATTCATTTAATTGCCAATCCAGCTATGATATTGAGGACACTGTTTTTTGATCAGTTCAAGTACTTCCTCATATTGTTCCCCATGGAAGAACAGCGAATCATCGGTATTGCCGCTTTTATTCGCAGAAACAGAATTATGTTTGTATGTAATAACCATAGAAACGCCAACGGCAATTTTTTTTGCGCGGTTTCCGCCTGTATTTACCCTTGTCTTTTCAACCTCTCTGCGGATGCTCAGAATATCTTCTGTCCGGACTAACTGGCAGGTTCTTCCGTTAAAATACAGCCAAAAATCAGGACCGACAATAAAACGTGCCGGAAATGTATCCACATTGACATTGAAAAAGTTCACTTTGTCATAGCTGCCGGATTCCATCTGTCTGACAAAGCGATCCTGTTCTTCCTGAGACTGAAAAAAATCCTCTATGGCTTTCTCATAACCATCCTGTACTGCCTTAATATTAGATACCTTTGAGGGCAGCCAAAAGCAAAGACCTGCAAAAAGCGCAATGCCGCAGCCTATAGGAAAGTGAACCCGCATAATATACGAAATATCATATCCCGCCGCAAACCCAATCGCTACCATGCCAAACAGACATACCGCCATCCATAATGGCCCCTTGCTTTTCTGTTTCTTTTTGAATGTCTGGAGTATACCGGAAAACTCCTTCATTTCTTGTTCCAACCATGCTGCTAAATTTACGTTCATAAGCTTATCCTCCCACTTCTAAATTTGAATCGCATCAATAGGTGTAACGTAAGTATGCTGATTGAGAAAAACGTAGAAAACTTCCTCTTTACCGGTGTACTCATTGCCAAAAAGAATCTTTTGATATTTCAAAAGCTCCTTTTTTAGATATTTCCATCAAACATCACCCCTCATTCCAAACTTCACAGCTCTGACCTCTGAAAGAATCAGATTCCGGCTCCATATTCCTCTGCGGAATATTATATAACATACCGAAGGTCAAAGCAACTATTGTCTTCAAGGGCATACATCCACCACCCTTTCAATGTAGAATATTATCTTCAATCATGGTATAATGTTGTCCATGTCCGAAATCAGGATTTGATTAGGTGATGCTATGATAATAGAAACAGCACGATTATATTTGCGAGAGATGAATCAAAATGACATCCCTGCTTTATGTAAAATATTACAGGATCCGCAAACCATGTATGCTTATGAAGGCGCATTCAGCGATTTGGAAGTACAAAACTGGCTGGATAAGCAGCTTGCTCATTATCAAAGATGGGGATTTGGTTTATGGGCGATGGTTTTAAAAGACACTCATGAAATGATCGGACAGTGCGGACTTACCATGCAGCCATGGAAAAATGAAGAAGTGCTGGAAATCGGCTATCTTTTACAACGGCAATACTGGCATAAGGGCTATGCCACAGAAGCCGCAAGCGCGTGTAAACAATACGCTTTTGAACGGCTTCATGCTCAAGAAGTCTGTTCGATTATCAGAGATACGAATTTCGCTTCACAAAATGTTGCCATAAGAAACGGCATGAAACGAATGGATCGCCGGATCAAATCTTATCGTGGTGTGGATATGCCGCATTTTCGTTATGTTGTCAAACGGGAAACGATGGACAAAGAAACGAAATTGTTGAAAACATGACCAATTCATATTGTTGTTTTTCTCGTTTGAAAAAACGTATTGCATAGATACAGAAATCATATTAGAAAGAAGGTTATTTATGCTTACCATTATCGTTTGTTTTTTTGCCGGTATGGGTGCTGGATTAGGGACGGGCTTTGCGGGAATGAGTGCGGCGGCAGTCATTTCACCAATGCTCATCACCATGTTGGATATGGATCCTTATATGGCGGTGGGAATCGCATTAGCCAGTGATGTATTGGCAAGTGCCATATCAGCTGCGACCTATGCCAAGCATAAAAACATCGACATCAAAAACGGCCTGGTCATGATGATCAGCGTCCTTTGTTTCACAATGATCGGCAGCTATGTTGCTTCCCTGCTTCCCTCCGCAACCATGGGCGGCTTTTCCATGTTTATGACCTTACTACTGGGTATCAAATTCATTGTTAAACCGGTGATGACAACCAAAGAAGCCATGGCGCAGACCGATCCGAAAAAGCGTTTGATTCAATCGGTTATCTGCGGAATGATCATTGGCTTTATCTGTGGCTTCATCGGTGCCGGAGGTGGTTTGATGATGCTTCTGATACTGACCTCAGTGTTAGGATATGAGCTAAAAACCGCTGTAGGCACCAGCGTATTTATCATGAGTTTCACTGCCCTTACCGGTGCGTTGTCGCATTTTACCATTGGTGGACAGCCTGAAACGGAAACATTATGCTTATGTGTCTTTTTCACGCTGCTATGGGCGCTGATCGCTGCGCGCTTTGCCAATAAGGCTAAGCCGGAAACATTGAATCGCGCCACTGGAGTGGTATTGACCATTATGGGCATTGTCTTGATAGCAGTGCAGTACTTGTAAAACATGCGCATAAAAAATGTCGTTCCAACAATGGATACGACATTTAATTTTTTAAGAACGAAGCTGTGCATGTACCTCTGATTCCAGCGCGGAGAGCAGCGTATTGCGCAGTCCACTGATTTCCTTTTCACTCAATGTATGGGTCGCGGATTGGAAGGTAACAGAAAGCGCAATGGATTTGTTTCCCTTTTCCATGTGCTCACCCGTATAAACATCAAAGACCTCTACGCTTTGAATGACGTTTTCCTTCTCCCACTTACCATGACGTTCAATACAGGCAATAATCTCTCCTACCGGCGTCTTTTGCTGTACTACGAATGCCAAATCCTGTGTTACACTCGGATATTTGGATAAAGGCGCATATTTTACCTTTGTGGGCTTATTCTTTACCAGAACCTCTAAATTGCATTCTGCCATTACTATATCACTCACTTCATAGCGTTTTGCCATGGCTGGATGAATAGTCCCAAAGATCGCAAATAATTCTTTGCCGATATAAAGACATGCCGATTGATACGGGTGAAACATATTAATATCAACTGTATTCTCTTTGATTACAATGCGTTTTCCCATAAAGCCGTTTTGTTCCAGCAGTGCTTCTAACAAGCCCTTCATCGCATAAAAATCCGCTTTTAAATCGATCTTCTGCCACCGGCTTTTCTGCACGGAACCGCTTGCGGCAACTGCCAAACGCTCCTGCATTTGATTCTGCCCGTAAACATCGGAAATTTCAAAGAAAGCAACATCCTTATGGGAGCGTTTTTGATTATAGGACACACTGCCTAATAAGGAAGGCAGAATAGATGTTCTTACCAGCTTGCGGTCCTCACTCATCGGCGCTGCCAATTCAATAGGATCTGCTAATGGCATAATCGCATCTTTTGTCAATGTGTCACTGACCAAGGTATACGTTATGGCCTCTTGGTAACCGAAGTGAGTCAAGGCACTGCGCAGATTGCGGCGCAATACTTGGCACTGGTCGAGAGTTCCCATCGTTGCCGGCATTGTCGGCAGAGTTGAGGATAAACGATCATAGCCAATAATACGAATGATTTCTTCAGCTATATCTGCTTCAATTTTCAGATCTTGACGGTAACTGGGAATGTGTACCGTGATTTCATCTCCTGTTTGTTTCGGTGATAATGCCAAACGGTTCAAAACATTCATCACTTCATCCTGTCCAAAATCTGTACCTAATAAATGATTGATGCGATGTAAGTTAACGGAGAAGAATACCGGCTCATAATGATTTGATCCATAAACAACCGTTTCTTCCAATTCTTTGGCATCGGCGTATTCGATCAACAGCGATACAGCACGATCCATCGCTTTATAGGTAGCTAACGGTTCAATGCCCTTTTGATAACGAACACTTGCATCGGTATTTAAATTCAAACGACGCGCCGTGTTGCGTATGGATACATGATGGAAAATGGCGGACTCCAAAACAATCGCTGTCGTGGTATCTTCAATTTTTGAATCATTACCACCCATGATACCGGCAATACCGATCGGCTTTCCTTGATTGGTAATCATAATATCTTCTGGTTCGATCGTATACGTTACGCCATCCAACGCTGTATAAGTCGTTTTCAACTGATCCTTAACGGTTATTTCTAAGCTAGGCAAGGCATCCTTATCATAAAAATGCATCGGCTGTCCCGTCTCTAACATGACTATATTTGAAATATCGACCACATTATTAATAGACTTGACTCCGGCCGCAGCCAAGCGCTCCTTCATCCATTTCGGGCTTTCCTTTATCTGAACATGATGGATGACCTTACCGATAAATAGCGGGCATTTTTCTGTTTCACTTTTTACCTGCAAGGTCGCCGGCATATCCTTTTGCATCGATGCGCCCTCGCACTGTGGCAATGTGACGTTCAAATTTAATATCGCACCCACTTCTTTTGCCATCGCCCAAGCAGCCATGCAGTCATTGCGATTTGGCGTTAATCCAACATCGAGAATTTCATCATCCAAGCCTAAATAACCCAAGGGATTTTCATCACCAACCGAAGCGCTTTCCGGCAACACTTCGATGCCGTTTTTGCTTTCCTCACTGAGCATGTGTGAATCCACCCCCAGCTCAAGCAATGAACAGATCATGCCCTGTGATTTTTGACCACGAATAATGCTTTCCTTGATTTCACCATCCGGCAGCTTCGCACCTACCCTTGCCACGATCACCTTTTGATTCGCAGCGACATTGGGGGCACCACAGACAATCGGCAAAGTCTCATTGCCAACATCGACGCTGCAAACATGTAAATGGTCACTGTCCGGGTGATCTTCACAGGTCAAAACCTTGCCAATTACCAAATTGGTTCCTTGACTCATTTTAATAATACCTTCGACCTCTAAACCGGCCGCTGTGATTTTTTCCGCAATCGTTTCAATGCTGTAATCACTTAAATCCATATATTGATTTAACCATTTTTTACTTATCAACATAATCACACGCTCCTTTATTCAAACCGATTAAACTGCTTTAAAAAGCGCAGATCGTTTGTATAGAATGAACGAATATCATCAATGCCGTATTTTAACATCGCAATACGTTCAATTCCGACACCAAAGGCAAAGCCGCTAACCACTTCAGAATCATAGCCGGCCATTTTCAAGACATTGGGATGTACCATACCAGCACCCAGTATTTCAATCCAGCCGGTTCCCTTACATACATGGCATCCTTTCCCACCGCAGACATGACAGGAAACATCCACTTCTACACTCGGTTCCGTAAATTGAAAATAGCTGGGTCGAAAACGAATCTCACGACCTTCACCAAACATTTTCTTTGCCATAAACAACAAGGTACCTTTTAAATCGGATAATTGAATGTCCTTTCCGACTACCAAGCCTTCACACTGCATAAACTGATGAGAATGAGTGGCATCATCATCATCGCGGCGATAAACCTTGCCGGGACAAATGACTTTAATCAGTTCTTCGCCTGCTTCATGATATTGTTCCAACTGTCGCATCTGTACCGCTGTTGTATGTGTTCTCAACAATTCCTCCACATTGATGTAAAAGGTATCCTGCATATCGCGTGCGGGATGATCCTTTGGGATATTGGCTCGTTCAAAGTTATATAAATCGCATTCGACTTCCGGTCCCTCAGCAACCCGATACCCTAAGCCGATAAACAGATCCTCCAGTTCTTGTTGTACCAAAATAAGCGGATGAATATTGCCTCTTTGCGGTTGATAACCAGATAAGGTAATATCCAGTTTTTCCGCTTCCATCGATTCATGTATTTCTTTTTCTTCCAAAATGACTCGGCGTGCTTCAAAGTTTTCAGAGATTTCTTTTTTAATTTCGTTGATCTGAGCTCCAAATGCAGGACGTTCCTCTTTCAGTAAATCCTTCATCGTCTTCATGACCTCTTGAATCGGTCCTTTCTTTCCCAGATACAAAATCCGCAATTGATTTAAGGTGTTATTATCAGCGCAGGCTGAAATCTTTTCCAGTGCCTCATTACGAATTTCTGTTAAATTTTTCATCATAGCCTTCCTTTCTTCCATCAGGACAAATAAAAATGCCGTCAGCTACAGGAACGCATCACTGCGCGGTACCATCCTGTTTTGTCTAACGACACACTTAATTTCCTAGTTCATGGATAACCGCCATGTGACGGGAGATGATTAATCTCGCTCCCGGGTGAATTTCCGTCAGGCCTTTTAAAGATGACTTCCAGTCTATGATCATCTATCCCTGATAAAAGGGGCTCCATCCGTACTGATCCCGATCAAAGCTTTACAGCAGTAAGTATACACGATTCTTTTTTAAAATTCAATCATTTTCCATTACAGTTTCACTTTCTCAGTAAAAATTATGCCTTATCCAGAGCACGAGACGAAAAGGTATCTTCCTGTTCTCTTTTTATTTTAACAGATAATACAAGTGCTTATGAAGCGGATAATCAAACACGCCTACATATTCTTCCACAACCCCGCCAAAGCCCTTCTTACATTCAAATACACCATGATCAATCGCCTGAGCGCTGAAATCACCGGATATACCATAGAAATCATAACGCTGAATTTTCTGTTGTAAAGCATAGCGCATCATATGCCAATGGATGGTATCCGCACCATGATATGACTTAAATTCATCATACGCACCTGCTGATAAGTAAGTTAACGTATTTCCATAGCGAATATAAAATGCCCCGGCCAATGCAATAACATCGCCATATTTCTGTTGTAAATGCTGAACATCCGCGATTCGCTTCTGAATTGTTTGAATCATTGCCTGTTGTTGTTTCTGTTTTTTCTGACATTTATCCATGTTCCGATTGGTCTGTGGTATAGCAAGCTGATGTAATTCTTTCTTTGCGTCCACCAGCTCCTGTTCCATCCGTTTTTGATAATCATTTACATCAAGATAAGCGATCATCATTTTCGCATCCTCTTTTAAATATCGAAGCCGTTGTTCATAATAGGATTTTGGCAGCTTTTCATTTCAAAAGCAGAACTCGCATTCAAGAAATTCCCGTATGAATGCGTTAAGACAACTGCCTCATACTCACTGTTGCAGGCTCAATGAATTCCATTCGTGCATCATTCTCCCTATTTAGTTGCCTCGTATTGCTTAAGCCTTGTCAATTACCAATAGGATAAGAATACAAATCAGTTACTTTTTGATTCAAAAGGTATACATTTGGAGATACTATCATTGTGTATTGTGACAATGATATTTTTACCATTGTCATAATTATAGGTTACTTTATCTAAAAAAGCAATGTATGTAAATAATCTTTACCGTATTTTATCATGAAAGACAGGCAATCCCTAAATGCGATCTGATATGTCGCTAAAGCATGAGCAGGAACCAATGATCGGCATACAAAGAAAAAATGATTCCGGCACACAAATAAGGTGCGAAGGCAATATGCGTTTTCCGCTGAACATGCTTAGCCCATATAAGATATATGACATAAATACCGGCGGTCCAAACCGCAATCAGGGCTGCCAATACAATTCGGCGCCATCCCAATGCCCAGCCACACAGATACATCAATTTCACATCACCGCCCCCGAAGCTGTCCCTAACCAATCGATTCATGAGCGCCATAAAACCGGATATTGAAACAGCGCCCAACAGATGATGGGTTAAGCTCATTTCAGGACTTATCAGTGTGAGTATGCCGATGGGAATGATCAATAATAACTGAAGTCCATCAGGAATGACCATTGTGGCACGATCAATGATTGCCATACTGATTAAAATTAAAATCATGATGAAAACACAAGCGGCTTCTATCGTAATGCCATATGCAAAAGCACAAAGTAATGCTGCTATCGCAATACCCAGTTCATAAAGCATATAGGCGATTGATATGGAGGTCTTACAATAACGGCATTTTCCCCGCAGCCAAATCCAGCTGATGATTGGAATCAGATCATACCATGCCAGCTTGTGATGACATATAGGACAACTGCTTCGGCCATGAACAAAGTCTATTTTCCGTAAATAGCGCCATGTAGCAGCATAAACAAAGCTGCCGCTGCAAGCACCGATCATAAAACAATAAGCGTAAATCAATCCCCCATTCTCCCTCCTTGATACTGAAAATAATACATGCCGATACCGGCAGCGATCGCAACATTCAACGATTCAAATGTTGCCATTTCGATTTTGATGCGATGATCGCACTGTGTCAAAAGCTCATGACGGATCCCATTGCCTTCATTACCGAATACCAGTGCATAACGCGATGGAATTTTCACCTGTTGTAGTGGTATAGCATCCTGCAGCGCTGTCGCAAAAACCGGAATGTGCTCTTGTTGTAACAAAGAAACAAAGGCTCTTAAATCTGTGCGCCTTAGTGATAGCTGAAAAATCGCTCCCTGGGTAGCGCGTATCACCTTCTCATGATACACATCCACACAATCATTTGAGAGCACAACTTCCTCAATTCCAAAGGCCAAAGCACTACGCAATATCGTTCCCATATTACCTGGATCTTGAATTCCATCCAGAAGTATCCATGACTTTTGCTTTACCGGTAATGAAACAGCATTAGGAATGCCACATACTCCCATCACGTTTTCGCCCGAGCTCAGCGTTGATAAGCGCCGCATGATTTCATCGCTAACCTCATAAACAGGCAACGACACATCGGCAGCCACATCCAATCCTTGCAACACAATTAACGTTTCTAGGCAACCAGCAACATAAGCTTCCTCAACAAGATGCTTTCCTTCTACTAAAAACTTTTGTTCACGATCGCGATACTTTTTTTCTTTAAGCTTGATCCATCCCTTGATGCGGGGATTATTGATTGATGTCAATTCCATGGCTTTCTCCTTGTATTTCTTTTTCCATAATGAAAGAAAGACAGGAAAGCTCCTGTCTCACGCATTGTTTTCTTCACTCCCTGTAGCTTCCCCTTCTGATTCAGTTTTAGGATGCATCGCTTCCTTTAATTTAGCGGCAACTTCCTCACAAAATTCTTTATGCTCCTTCAAATACTGCTTAGCAGATTCTTTACCCTGGCCAATTTTATTGCCGTTATAAGAGAACCATGATCCGCTTTTTTGGATAATATCATGATCCACGCACAGATCCAAAACCTCCGCAACATAAGAGATTCCTTCACCATACATAATTTCGATCTGAGCGGTTTTGAACGGCGGAGCGACTTTATTCTTCACAATTTTCACATTTACTTTATTACCGATAATGTCGGTTCCATTCTTAATGGCTTCACTGCGGCGAATATCCACGCGCACCGAAGCATAGAATTTCAGCGCTCGACCACCCGGTGTTGTTTCCGGATTGCCGAACATAATACCAACCTTTTCACGCAGCTGATTAATGAAGATCGCGGTACATTCACTGCGATTCATCACACCGCTTAATTTTCGCATCGCTTTGGACATTAGGCGAGCCTGTAAACCAACATGCGCATCACCCATTTCACCATCAAGCTCTGCCTGCGGTACAAGTGCAGCGACCGAATCCACGACTACCAAATCAATTGCGCCGCTTTTAATCAGCATTTCCGTAATTTCCAATGCCTGTTCACCGCTGTCCGGTTGAGAAAGGATTAATTCATTCGTATCAACCCCTAAATTGCGTGCATAGATCGGATCAATCGCATTTTCCGCATCGATAAATGCCGCTCTGCCACCCTTCTTTTGTATTTCCGCAATCGCATGAAGCGCTAATGTCGTCTTACCACTTGATTCCGGACCGTAGATTTCGATAATTCTGCCTTTCGGAAATCCACCGATTCCCAATGCTTCATCAATTTTAATCGAGCCGGTAGAAATGGCATCAATATCCACGGCTGAGCGCTCTCCCAATTTCATGATGGAGCCCTTGCCATACTGTTTCTCAATTTCCTTTATTGCTTTAGATAATGCCTCGTCACGAATTTCACTCTCGCTTTGAGCGGCACTCTTTTTCGTTTTCTTTTGTTCTTCCACTTGGATCTCTCCTTTATTATTCTTTCAGCAAACGGATCACTTCCGCTGTCATTTTCATCACTGCCTGCATACGGATCTCATTGCGCGATCCGCTCAGTTGCAGCTTATACGTATTCACTTTTGCCTCACAGGCAATCGCACAATATACGCGTCCTACCGGCTTCCCTTCCATGACATCAGGCCCGGCATTTCCGCTGAAAGAAACACAGATGTCACAAGCCAGAAGTTCTTTCGTCTTAATTGCCATTTCCGCCGCGCAGGAAGCGCTGACAACTCCATTGCGCTCAATCACATCATGATCGATGCCAAGCAATTGTTCCTTCACTGCCGTCTGATAAGTAACGATACCGCCCTTTAATACCGCAGAAGCTCCACTTATCGATGCGAGCTGAGAAGTAAATAGCCCTGCCGTTAAGCTTTCACAGCTACCGATGGTCAATCCTCGCTCCTTTAACAGTGCAAGCAGCTCTTCCATGTTACATCGTCTCCATAATCACATCTTTGAGCTGCATAAAATATGATATGCCACTGATAACTGATACGCACATGGAAAACCACAAGAGCCATTCGCCCATCGGAAAACGCGCCAATTCAAATGGCAAATTATTAAGCAACAGCACAATAATTGTCATCATTTGTGCGACCGTTTTCACCTTTCCCATATAACCGGCGGCAACGACAATCCCTTTCTCACTGGCATTCATACGCAGCCCATCGACAATCGTATCACGCCAAATCATAATCATCACCGGCAATACCGGCACCGTACCACTCGCCGCAAACAAAATGAGCATCGTATTGACAAGCAGCTTATCCGCAATCGGATCAATGAATTTACCAAAGGATGTGATTAAATTGTTTTTGCGTGCAATATAACCATCCAAAAAATCAGTAAATGATGCGATTGCAAATAAAACAAGTACAATGATATTGGTAATGCGCAAAGAGACGAAATCAAATTGCAGCTCCGCAATTTCGATTCCAAATTGCGCATATGGGAACAAATATATCAATGCAATTAATGGCACAAGACAAATGCGCATTAAAGAAAGACGATTGGGTAAATTCATATTATTCCCCTTTCACATTAAACGTAAGCAATACACTTCCCTGCTTACTTAAAAGTGACTGTGGAATCTCCACCTGTTTTCCGTTGATCTTTACGCTATTATTTAACATAAAGCCAAACGCTAATAAAATCTTCTTTTTCGGCACTGCCTTTTCGCGAATATGAAGTACGGTGCGATACGGCTGAATTCCTCGTGCCGGATCCGAAAGTTCCTTATCATCCACCAATACACGGAAACTAGAATCGGACGCAAAGGTAACCTCAATATCTATCTCATCCTCCGCTGTTAAATTTTCAATCGTATAAATAGCCTGGGTGCTATCATCACTCGTTTTCGTAATGGCCATTTCTTTCTTGTCTTCCTTCGGCTTCTCAATCGGAATTTCCGGTACAGGCTGCGGATCTTTGGAATATGTCGGTGTCGCTACCGGTGGCTTATGATCCGTCACATCGTCGTCAACACCTTGATTTCCTTGAAACCACATCACAAAAGCAAAAATCAATCCGATGAGAATAACGACGATAATCGCCAGAAAGGAAACTAACGACATATCAATGCGATGGCGAGCCTTCCAGTTTTTCAGCCACTGCATATTCCATTTTTTCTTCTTCTGTCCCGGTTGCTTGATCTTTTCATTGGTTCGCTGGATACCCTGTTCAATCTGCGCATGTTCCATCATCGTCTCGCGAGTAAAAGAAAGCGTATAATCACTGATGCTGTCCTGCAAATCACCCTTGATCAAGTCAAAATCAATATCTAATGCATTACAATATGCTTTCAAAAAAAAGCGCAAATAAGATAAGTCATCTTTGAAATAGGAAATATCTCCTTCCTCAATGGCTTTAATATGTTTGATCGTCAGTCGTGTTTTTTCACTGACTGCTTCGATTGTCAATCCTTTTTCCAGGCGTTTTTGTTTCAGTAAACTTCCGATTTTGTCCATAATACACCTCGCAAATCATCCGATAAACCAATATTTCCCTAATCTATAATATTATAACAAGCATTGGGATCAATGTAAACCTAAAAAGTCAGATTCCCATGATAAAAAATCGCAAAAATGGCGATGATAACGACTCTTCATAAACAAAAAAAACAGGAGTGTTACTCCTGTCCTTCTCATATAAGGTAAGCCATGTTCTGTTCCTTAAAAAAGGTGCAGCCATTTATCTATCCGTATCTAACGAATCCTAAAGGCAATTTCCTTATCTTTCATCGCCTTCAAGTTCCCCTACCAAATTTGGGTTTCTCGCTTGCGGGGTTTACCAACGTTCCACCTGATCGATTTCTCGACCAGCTCGTCTCTGTGGCACTTTTACAGCCTGTGATCATCGTCAGCGACCTTAGATCACATAACAGCCGTCAGAATTACTTCTGCCCGGGCTTATTGTTTCATCCGGCACAAACACTACGAGCAATCGCAGCTCGTGCGAGCATGGACTTTCCTCTGGTGAGCACACCAGCGACCGCATCACTTATATGATTTGTTTAGCGGCGAAACACTTCATTTTCCAACCGTGTCAGCCGTTTTAAAATATCCACATTGCTAATATTGACTTCACTCGTATTCGCTCCCTGCTTTCCTTCCAGCTCTACGATCTTAGCCTTCAGCGCGTTGATCTGTCGTTCGTATTTTTGAAGATGATCGCCCAATTCCTCAATCATCTTGTTATACTGCTGATAATCGGAAATAATCAGATCAAGGAATTCATCCACTTCACCGGAGGCATAGCCTTTAAAGTCAATATTGAACTGCTTTTCCAAAACATCTTCCACCGTTAACTTAAACCGTTTCTCCATTCGTTTCACCTTCTATCATATAGTTTCTCAAAAAAAGCTAAAAAAAGCAAGAGGAAATGATCGCCATTCCCTTAATTTTATGTTTTTTCATAAGAAAATACCGCAGGTTTTTCATTCATGCGACAAATTCAACGTCCTGTGGCTTTTCCTTGACGTTTTTCTACCTATCTTTTTTCAGATATGATATAATCCCATCTTTGACACTTATGAAAGAAAAAAAGTGAATGAAAGCCGATAA
>CANDJN010000030.1 GCA_947385085.1 uncultured Erysipelotrichaceae bacterium
AATGCTTTTCTTTGTTTGTGTGGGATCATCATAAGCTATGGTTGGATTTGTTTTTGCGACACTGATATGAATGGTATTAGAATTTAAGCCACCGGAAGGATCACCATTGTCATCAACCGCATTGACTTTAAAGTAATAATCTCCGGCATTTAATCCATTTGGATCGTTAACTACAATATTACCGCCACTGATAGAAAATAATTGATAATCATTGCCATGTCCGCTTACACTTGTATCACTGACTACAGTAACAGTGATTGGACTCACTCCATGACTTGTGGTATATGTCGCTACTGTATCACCGTTATTGACATTACTGCCATATACAAAACCTGATCCTGGAGTTACCGATAATGTTAATGGTTTTACAATTTCTAGTGGCATCGTACTGGATATTTCAGAAGATTCCATCGGTCTGCCTGTGCTGGTATCAATATTCTCATTTAATACTGCCACATCATACTTGCCTACCGGTATCCCTGTTAAGTCAATGGAATAATCATTAGTACCACTTTTTGTGACTCCATATACTCTGTAATATAACAAATCATGCGTATTAACTTCATAGAACAATGCGGATATATGCGAATTATTCTTTTGACTGGCATTCACCTGAAATTTCACCGTTGAATCTTGAACAATTCTAGTTATAGAAGAATTATTTTGATGATTAATATCCAAAAGACTGGCATTCATGGAAGTATCCTTAATTCTTAATTGCATGGCGTTTGCGGTTACTTTATCGCCTGGTGCACTGTTTGTTCGTACATATGGATGAAGGTTTCCATCTGTATAGCTCGCAGGAGCTGCGAAGGCAACTTCTGAATTGATTATCATATATGGGCGAAGTGAGTGTAATAAAATAAGTGTATCGAATTTAGAATGTTCATAGACTATTCGATTTGGCCCTGACACATCCAATGCATTATTAGTATTACCATAAAATATAGCAACTGGGTCAATGGACTTTGTTTGGCCCGACATAATCGCATTCCATTCCCAATAACCATACATACCACCATATCCGGTATGCATATTTACAGTACCATCTAACCAATAGGATGTATCATCCTTAAACTCACGATCACTAACCACTAATCCCAAGCTCCCTCCATTTTTTATTTGATTTATGGATGGTAAAAATGGTCTATCAATAGTTCTTGCCATTTCTGAAGAAGGGGAACTTTTCACATTTAATCTAACTTTATCAATTTCATTTATTAAAAAAGTGGTAGGACAACGACTAGCTCCAGGCGAAGGCATAAAAGCACAAGAAGAGGCAATTGATGGATCATAAACTGGAAAATCACCCAATCCCGTCGTTGACATCAACAACGTTTGATTGGCATCTGTTTTCCCCACGTCCCAAACCAATTCTTGACTATTGTATTCACCGAATATAACCTTATCGCCTTTCATTAACTGAAATGTGGGAGTAAATCCATGAACGGTGTCCGCATACTGAAACAGTATATTACCTAGCGATAATATACTTATTAACACAAACACTGCCATAACGAATTTCTTCCACATAACGATACATCCTTTCAGAAAAGATACAACGAAATCAAGGGATACTCTTATTGAATATCCCCACCGATTCTAGTCCTTGCAATTATGTGCTACACTTTATTGATAAAAGGTTCAACAAATTTAAATTTTTTTTAATTTTATTTATTTTGCTAGTTTTGCTTCAAAGGCATTCGCCCAATTACGCTCCGTTAACCGATCATAGAATGCTCCGCCATACCGCTTTAATTCCTCATACAGCGGCTGCATTTTTACAATCTCATCCTGCTCTTTTTCATGAATCATTTCTTCACAGCACGCCCATTCAATGAGTGTAAAATATGCATTCTGGGCATTGTCAATGACCTCATCACCCACACTCTGTGACATAAACTCACGATGTTGTGATTCGTTCTCCTGTATGCTTGATTGCGATGGTTTACGATTCATGAACATATGAATTCCCGATGCGCTAACCAAAACGCATAATACACCAGCGACTGCCTTCGCGGCAATTGTATAAGTAAACTGATGCGAAACATTATGCTTTTTCATAGGAAATAACGGTACGCCAACCAGTTCTTCCGCAACTTCCTTTGTCAGTAATGCCGCCAACATGACATCAAATTCATGGAAATCAATTGTGCGATCGTGCTGTTGTTCGTATTCATCCAATGCCTGCTTTAAATGATTTCTGCCATAGGACAAGCGGCTTTTTACCGTGCCGGTAGGAATTTCCATGATATCGGCAATCTCTTTAATACTCATCTGTTCCAAATAAAACAGGATAATGATCGCCCGCTGTGATTGCGGAAGCTGATTCAAGCAAGCCTGTAATGCCTCCTGATCACTGGTAAAATGAACAAACTGCTCCGGTATGAATTCTCTGCGATCCTCTGCCATGGAACCGATAATTGGTTCTTCTTCAAAGTCAGTTGTGACATACTTATTTTTACGAAATATTTTTTTACACTTAGAATGAACGATCTTATACATCCATGCTTTAAAGTATGAATTTTCCTTCAATGTAGAAATGGAACGATGAATTTCAATAAAGGTATCCTGAACGGCATCCTTGGCATCCGCTTCATTCCGGCATAGCTTGTAGGCAAAGTAATAGGCCAATTTATAATATTCTTGATATAATTCTTCAAAAGCACCTTCATCTCCACTTTTAACTCGTTCCACCAATAAACATGCTTGTTCATTCATATGCTTCACAACCTCTCTTTTTTATCATAAATTACAAATTTCTGATTGTCAACTGTTAAATTTTACAATTATATGATAAAGAGCAATATAAAAGGGTAAATATCACCTGTTTAATGGATGAAATAAATATTTAATGATTTTAAAAATTGTTTGTTATGATCGTTTATCATCTGAATGTAACCATGGCACAAAAGCTGATGATGAGTAAACTCAATAAAGCGCTTAGTAAAAGTAAGCTTATTTGTATCTTGATCATTTAATATTTCATCTTCTGTTAATGTAAAATCATCTTCTCTAATATAAGAGAATGTAAAAAAACGGCATGAAACAAGTCCATACCGTTATCGATATAATTCTTATGAGGATAGAATCTCTATGCCGTGTTCTGTAATCAAAACCATGTTTTCCCACTGGGCGCTGAGACTGCCATCCGATGTATACGATGTCCAATCGTTATCCGCATCAATATACAAATGCCAATCGCCCGCATTGATCATTGGCTCTACGGTAATGATCATTCCCGGACATAGTACCATTCCGGTATTGCGAATCCCTACATGGGCAACAATTGGATCCTCATGAAATTCTTTGCCGACACCATGTCCCGCAAAATCCCGAACCACACTGTATCCATTTTGATGGGCATGCGCTACAATCGCCGCACCGATATCACCGACATGACCCCATGGCTTAATCGCCGCAATGCCGATTTCCATGCATTCTTTCGTCACTTCGACAAGACGTTTTGCTTCATCACTTACATTGCCAATCATAAACATTCTGCTGGCATCGGAATAATAGCCGTGAAAAATGGTAGAGACATCCACATTGACAATATCTCCGTCTTTTAAAACGACGGATTCATCAGGGATCCCATGACACACCTCATCGTTAACACTCGTACAGCAGCTTTTCGGAAAGCCTTCATAATCAAGCGGAGCGGGTATTGCTCCATGGGAAACGGTGTAATCATAAACCAGCTGATCAATTTGCGCGGTACTCATTCCCGCCTGAATGTGTTTTGCGATATGATCAAGAACACCGGTATTGATTTGAGCACTTTTGCGTATTTCTATTAAATCTTTAGTGTTCTTGATCAGATTACGATCAGGCATATGGTTGCCTTTTAATTTCATAATCTGATACTTTTCATCAAATTTTTCATGACATTGCTTATATTTCTTACCACTGCCGCACCAGCACAGTGAATTGCGTTTTACTTCCATTTCATTACCCTCTCAATCCAAGCAATAGTATATCACGAATAAAAGAATAATTCATGCAGTAGCACTAAAATCAAGTAATTTATTTCAATATAGTCTATATTTTTTCTTTAGAATCCGTTATAATAAAAGGCGGTAAAAACGGAGTGGTATCGAAGTGGTCATAACGAGCCGCACTCGAAATGCGGTTGTCCTCACGGGCACGTGGGTTCGAATCCCACCCACTCCGCCATCTTGTTGGTTGAGCCTTTAGTGAAAGGCTTTTTTATATGCTCATGATTATCTTGAACCACATTTTAACCCATTAATCCACCGCAACGGCGACATTTTCACCGCTGAATGCAACGCCGTATTTTATAATGTTGTCAATGCCCGCATCTTTCAGCTCCGTATCATATTTTTTATCATGAATTTGTTTTAAAGCGGCTGCTGCCAATGCTTTTAGATCTTCTTCAGAACAGTTTTTCTCTGCTTTTAATTCAATAATGATGCCGGGCAGTTTCTTTATTGTAGGCAGTAATTGGATATCATAACGGCCGTTTCCGGATTCCCTGTTGGAAGTGCTTTTGTATGGCTCCAGCGCAGCACAAAGTCCCAGCAAAAATCCGTGATAAAAGTTTTCTCCTACCGCATCAAAACAGCTTGCGGACTGTAAAAGCAGATCCCGCAGATGCTTTTGCAACAGTTCAGAATCAGCCGTATACAAAGCTTCTTGAATTCCCGTAACGGAAGATGTGGGAAACATATGCTCCATTTTCAATAAAATTTCCTTGCGGTACACAAAATCAATTTCCTTGTTAGGAATCGCAATTTTGCACATATAATCACTAATGACGCCACGGTTAATTTCAACCGCTTTTAAATAACCCGCAACCAGAAGAAAGCTGAAAATAGAGGATGGGTTATTTTTGATCTGCGGATACACAACATCGGTATCAATAGCGGAAATAACGTTTTTTCCATCAACCAAATCAATTAACTTCTTATTTGTTTCACTATCAATTTCGGGAAGAATTTCACCAATGATATCATTACTGCCGGTTGACTGCCAATAAGTTGCCGCTTGGCAACCGTTTCGAAAATAGTTAAGAACAGACCAGGGATTAAAAATTTCTGTATTGCCAAAACGATAGCCGTCGTACCATTCACAAATTTCATTATATTGATCTTCACAAGAATAGTAGCGAGTGATTTCTTTTATTTCACCTGCTGTAAAGCCGAAATATTCGCTGTATTTGTTATCGAGAATGGAATTGACTGTCAAATTGTTTAATCCGCTGAAAATACTTTCTTTAGCTAGACGCAGAATACCGGTAAGAAAGCCATAAGAAAGATGCCGATTATCCTTCAGCACACCCGAAAACAGGTTTCGCATAAACAAGATCACTTCATCATAAAAATTGAGCATATGTCCCTGCTGAATCGGCGTATCATATTCATCAATGATGACAACAGGCGCAATGCCATAATGTTCGTGCAGCATCTTTGAAAGCATATACAGTGAAACATCAAATAAATCCCTGTTAATCGTCCCGGCAATTATTTTATCATAGTAATCTTTATCCTGGATTTTTTCACTGTTTGCGAGTTCGGTATGACGTTTATATTCGCTCGCAATAATCTGTATGATATGGTCTAAAGTTTTATCCCAAGTATCCTTTTTCACATCTTTGAAGGTAATGAAAATAACCGGGTATTTCCCTTGATATTGTCGATATTTCTCGCCTTGTTTCCAAATCCGTTTATCACGAAAATAGACAGAGGTATCTTCATCCGTTTTTTCAAAAAAGGTATGCAACATATCCATATTCAGCGTTTTACCGAAACGACGGGGACGGGTAAAAAGCGATACCATTGGCTTTTCATCGATGATGTCTTTAATCATCATCGTCTTGTCCACATAGTAATACTCTTTGGTAGCCAAACGATAGTCTGACACGCCAACAGGAAGGGGTAACAATGTAGGATAGGCGGTCGTTTTCCTATAAGCCCCTGACTTAATACGACCGTCGTCAGGTTTTTGAACATCCGCAGGCATTATCCATTTTCTTCCGTTTTTCTTAGCCCCCTTGATTCTTCCTTGCTTGCAAAGCTCGGATATGCGACGATCACTGATATCCCAAAGCGAAGCGGCCTCTTTCACAGTCATAGTATCTGCCATTTTAAAACCTCCCAACAATTCTTCAAGTACATTATATTCATGTTCAAAAACAAAGTCAATATTATTCGGAACAATATAAAGATCAATCCATATTATTCCGAAAAACATCCAAGCAAAACAAATGGAGAAAGAAACTCATAATAAGTTGGATATTGATAAGGTATTCATTTTGTTTTCCGCTGTCTCAGATGGGAACAACAAACACACCGTCCTCACGACAGTACGCGTAATCTCCGATTCCTGTCAATACCATAAGGAAAGACGGCGCTTTTTGTAACTTGTCAAGGACGTACTCATCATTTTTCATTATTTTTTCGCAATCTACCCTGTACCATTTTACTGATCTGTAGCAATCCCACATTATTCACATACAGCTTTAAAAGATTTTTATCTTCTGATTGACATAGCGGAAAAACCGGATTGGCAATACCGCTATGTATTAGATAATCAAATTCATCCACATAATTACTGTAACGCTTTCCCTTTATACCTTCAATATCTTTTATGACAATTCGCTTTTTTGTGTTTTGCATTGTCGATGGCAACATTTCATATATGCGGCAGATTTTAAGTTTCTTTGCGTATCATGCTTACTTGCATTAACGCGAATAATATCCGACTGTATCTGTCTGATTTTAGCCATATTGATTTCAATATAATTCTGAAATAAATTCTTGCCGACTTTTCTTATGATAAAGCTTTTTTACGATTTGATGGGCACCTTCGATGAGCAATATCTTATTACTATTTAATTTAAAATAATCATACAGGTAAGATTCAATTTTCCGAAACAACATAAAAAGGCCTCCTATTAATATTATTATAGTGCTATTTTATACACTTTTCGATATTATAGTATGCTTGCTTTTGACATTTTTCAATATTACAAACGTATATTACCCTTGAAACCAAAAGTCACAATACCATCATAATGTATTAAGACAATGAATAAGAAAGCCATTCACTTTCATTATGAAAAAATAGCTGATAAAAAAGATAACAGAAACCGTATTCATTTCTTTTAAATATGGTACAATAAAGGTAAGAAAAAGTGAGGATGTAATATGAAGAAAATCAGAAAAGCGGTAATTCCTGCGGCAGGATTTGGAACAAGGTTTTTGCCGGCTACCAAAGCGGTTCCCAAAGAAATGCTGCCAATTGTCGATATTCCTACCATTCAATATATCATTGAAGAAGCAGTTCATAGCGGAATTGAAGAAATACTTATTGTAACCAATTCCTCAAAAGCCTGCATGGAAAACCATTTTGATCATAATTTCGAGTTAGAACAAAAGCTAAAGGAAAGCCATGATGAAGAACGTTTACAATTAGTCAGGGATATATCTGATATGGCTAATATTTATTCAGTACGACAAAAAAATCCTAGGGGCTTGGGACATGCGGTACTCTGCGCTAAATCCTTTATTGGTGATGAACCCTTTGCGGTATTGTTGGGGGATGACATCGTTGTGAATCGCAATAAAGGTGCGATCCAGCAGCTTATGGAGGCTGCGCAGCGTCATGAGGGATCGGTAGTCGGTGTGCAGAGCATCGCGCGTGAGAACGTCCATAAATATGGAATTGTGGCGGTAGAGCAAAAAATCAGCGAGCGGATTGTAAAAGTCTCAACGATGGTGGAAAAGCCGCAGCCTGAAAATGCCCCAAGCAACCTCGCAGTATTGGGTCGCTATGTATTAGAACCGGAAATCTTTGATTATTTGGAAAATCAGAAGCCCGGCGCCGGCAATGAAATTCAGCTGACCGATGCGATTGCCCGGCTTGCGCATGATCGCAGCGTCTATGCCTGTGATTTTGAAGGCGTTCGCTATGATGTCGGCGATAAAATCGGATTCTTAAAGGCACAGATTGATTTTGCCTTGGATCGTCCCGATCTTCATGATGCCATGATTGAAATTCTGCGCGGTGTCGACATTCACTCATCGTAAAACGTGTAAAAGGATCGCTGTTGGGCGATCCTTTTTTGATATGTTAACATCTTTCTTATGCTAAACGCTTTATTTCACTGTTACCGGATGAATATCCCAGATGTCCTTGGCATATTCCTGAATCGTTCGATCACTGGAGAAATAACCGCTCTGTGCGATGTTAATCAAGCACATCCGGGCCCAGCTAGACTGATCCTCATAGCGGCGCTGCGCATTTTCCTGCGCATGGGCATAAGCGTCATAATCCGCCAGTAATAAATACTCATCGTTCTTGAACATCAGCTCATTGTAAATATTCTTGAATGCATTGGGATCACTGTGGAACGTACCATCCAAAAGTGAAGAAAGAATACGTTGTAACGTGGGGCTCTGATTGTATTTATCCCATGCGTTATACATATTATCCTTGTGGATCATTGCCACATCATCAGCACGCAAGCCGAAGATCTCGGCGTTTTCAAAACCAACACGCTCAACGATTTCTACATTGGCGCCATCCAAAGTACCTAACGTCAGCGCACCATTCATCATAAACTTCATATTGCCGGTACCGCTGGCTTCTTTTCCCGCAGTGGAAATCTGTTCGGAAATATCTGCCGCATTTTGCAGCACCTCTGCCATACTTACACCATAATTTGGCAAGAATACCACTTTCATCATGGAAGAAACATGCGGATCATTGTTTACCTTATCGGCAACGCAATGAATCAGCTTGATGACCTCCTTTGCGAACACATAGGATGGTGCTGCCTTTGCCGCAAAGATGAACGTATGCGGCGCAATTCTGAAGCTTTCGTCCTGTTTCATCCGCTGATACAAATCAATAATGTGCATCGTATTTAACAGCTGACGCTTATAAGCATGAAGACGCTTTGCCTGAACATCGAAAATCGAATGCACATCGACTTCAATTCCTGTATGTTCCTTAATATAATCCGCTAAAATCTTCTTGCGCTCATTCTTGACAGCCAAGAAAGCATTTTGAAGCTTAGGATCATCTACATATTTCATCAAATCCACCAAACGCTGCGGATCTTTTTTATAGGAATCACCAATCGTAGAAGTCAATAAATTACTCAGCTGAGGGTTGGAATACAACAGCCAGCGGCGATGAGTAATGCCATTGGTCTTATTGTTAAATTTGTCAGGATAAATCATCGCAAAACGTTTCATGACATCCTCGACTAATATCTTGGAGTGCAGCGCCGCTACACCGTTTACACTGTGTGATCCGACAATCGCCAGACTTGCCATATGAACCTGTCCGTCCTTTAAGATGGCAACCTCTTCCACCAGTTCAGGGTGGTTACAGTCATGACCGACAAAATACTTAAAGCGCTGATCAATTTCCTGAATGATCATATAAATCCGTGGTAGCAGCTTCTGTACATAGGAGATCGGCCATTTTTCCAATGCCTCACTCAACACGGTGTGATTGGTATAAGCCATGACCTTGCAGGTAATATCCCATGCCTGATCCCAGCCGTAACCGTAATCATCCATCATTAATCGCATTAATTCCGGTATACAGAGCACCGGATGTGTATCATTTAATTGCACACAAACCTTTTCCGCTAGATTATCAAGTGTATGATAAACACGCATATGAGAGCGCAGCATTGCCGTCAAACCGGCGCTGACAAAGAAATACTGTTGGCGCAGTCTTAACATTTTACCATGCTCAGTAGAATCATCCGGATAAACATTCAGATTGATTTCTTCTACGCTTTGTACATATTCGGACAAGCGATCAGACTTGACTGCCTCATCGGCAACCTCCGCAGACCATAAGCGCAATGTATTGGTTAGCTTCGTATCATAGCCGACAATCGGTACATCATAGGGCACTGCGCGCACTACCATATCGGGAATATGATTAACAACGGCCTTGCCGTCATCCCCCATCCACAGATCGACATGACCGCCGAATTTCACATCTACGGCATGCTTGGGCTTGCGTACTTCCCAAACGTTGCCAAGCTTTAACCAGTTATCCGGCAGCTCTACCTGCTCGTTATTTCTGATTTCCTGTTTAAACAAACCATACTGATAACGGATACAGTTGCCGTGACCCGGCAAGTTTAAGCTGGCTAAGGAATCCAAGAAGCAAGCCGCCAAACGTCCCAAGCCGCCGTTGCCCAAACCGGCATCGCTCTCCAAATCCTCCAGCTCGTTGATGTCAATATCCAGCTCCGCCAAGCCTTCCTTTACTATATCATAAATTCCCAGATTCATCAGGTTATTGGTTAACAGACGCCCCATTAAAAATTCCATAGAGAAATAATACATCTGTTTTTGACCGGAAGCCGCAATTTCTTCCTTGCTGGATTTCCAGTTTACACTCGCAAAGTCACGAATCATTTCTCCCAATACCATAAATTTTTCCGTGGGATGTGCCTGATCCATACTTCTGCCGTATTTTTCAATCACCCGTCGTTTGTACTCTTCTTTGAATTCCTCTTTGTTGTGAAATTTATTCTTCATTGCTGATTTTCTCATAACATCACCTTAACCTCTCATTCTCATAGGCAATATTTTACCAAATATTTCAATAAAAGACAAACAATACATTCATATCCTTGCCATTCCTTTTCATATTATACGTAATGATTGAGAAAATGAGAGTAATTTTCGCACGTCTTGCGGCAGTTATGATTTGCCTAATGCTCCACATTAAAAAGGAAGCGATTTCACTTCCTTGTTTTATTATTTTGCTTTCTTTGGTTTCTGTGTGCTCTTTTTGCGTTTTCTTACCTCCAGCATCAAGCCGCCAAAGGGTGGAACATTCACGCAAATACTTTGATTCAAGTTGTTGCATGCGATCTTCTTTGTTTTGATTCCTTCCGGATTGGTAATATTACAGCCGCCCCATTCATCCTTCTCACTATTGAGAATTTCATGATAAGTACCGCTGCTCAAAACGCCGAAGCGATGCTGCTCATACGTATTAGGAGAGAAATTTAAAATCACGACGATGTCCTTGGTTTCACTGCGGCGCACATAGCTAAATAAGTTTTCATCGGCATTGTCGGCATCAATCCAGCGGAAGCTGTCATAGTGATAGTCGTTTTCATACAGAGGTTTTTCACTTTGATACAGTTCACCTAAGCGGGCAAAGTATTTATGGAAAGCATCATGAAGCGGGTATGTTAACAAGAACCAATCGTTTTCCTTTGTTTCATCCCATTCACGAAAATGCGCCAATTCGTTGCCCATGAAGTTTAATTTCTTACCCGGATGGGTAAACATATACATATAAAGAGTACGCAGCTGCGAGAACTTCTGTTCATAGCTGCCCCATAGTTTATCAACGATCGTCTTCTTGCCGTGCACAACTTCATCATGTGAGAATTCGTTAATAAATCGTTCTGAATAGAAATAAGCCATCGAGAAAGTAACTTGATTATGGTGCCATTTACGATATATCGGATCCTTTTCCAAATATTTCAGCGTATCGTTCATCCAGCCCAAATCCCATTTATAATCAAAGCCTAGGCCATGATCCAATGTTGATTTTGTGACATTGGGAAAATCACTGGAATCCTCCGCAATTAACATTACACCGGAAAAGCGTTCATGAAGATGATAATTCATACGGCGGATAAAGTCGAGAGCGCCTTCATTTACGCCCAAATCCTTATTGCCATGCCAATGAATGATATTGGAAATGGCATCCATGCGCAATCCATCCACATGATATTTATCCAGCCAGAAGGCTGCCGCTGACATTAGGAAGGAACGCACTTCCTCACGCCACAAGTTGAAGTTGGCAGTTCCCCATTGCGAATCCGCATCATGGGCGCGCTCGTATTCATAAAGCGGCGTACCGTCAAAATAGGAAAGAGAGAAATCATCCTTGACGAAATGTACCGGCACAAAGTCCATTATGACACCAAATCCGGCTTTATGCAAAGCATTGATAAGATATGCCAAATCCTCACATTCTCCATAGCGGCTTGTGACCGAGAAATAGCCGGAACACTGATAGCCCCAAGAGCCGTCAAACGGATACTCGCATAACGGCATAAACTCCACATGAGTAAAATGCATCTCTTTTAAATAGGCGATTAAATCCTGCGCAATATCACGATAATTAACCCACTCTACATCTTCATCCTTTTTCCATGAGCCAAGATGAATTTCATAGATATTTAACGGCTGATCGAAATTCTTACTGCGCTTGCTTAACCACTTTTCGTCACTCCATAAAGAGAAATCAAGATCGGCTACGATGCTTGCGGTGTTGGGACGCAGCTCGCTGTGAAACGCATAGGGATCCATTTTGTCCACAACCCGTCCCGTGGATTGCGTAATTCGATATTTATACATATCGCCTGCCTTGGCACCCGGAATAAATACCGAATAAATGCCCTTTTCATCCGTTCGCTTCATCTCTCCGCCTTCACATGACCAGTCATTAAAGGAACCGATGACTTGAATCTTTTGTGCGTGCGGTGCATAAGTGGTAAAACGTACCCCCGTTTTCCCTCTTTCGCTGCCCGGATGAGCACCGAAAATCTCATATGCATTCAGGCTGTAACCCTGATAATATTGTTCAACTGCTTTCTTATTCATAAGGAAAAGCCTCCTACTCTATTACCTATTATTTTACCTCATTTTGGCATGAAAGCCTATAGTTTTTTAGCACTTTTTGGCAGAAATGTAAATGCTTTCGTAACAAATATGCCTATAGCACATGCTTAGTACATATCAGACAGATATATCAATCATGCAAAATTTTCATCATAATGAGTATATTAAAAGGAACCAGCATCATAGATCAAATGATCTGATGAATAAGGTTCTGCATGTTCAATGGATGAATTTCTTTTACGATCGTGCCTGTTCCTTTTTGCACATTATTTTACTTATCTGGTATATATACCCGACAGGGGTTAATCACATTAACGGTCTTTCTTTTCCGCATAAAATATATAGATTCCACCAACCAGCGCATAAATGCAGACAATCCAATGTAATGTCAGAAGTAAATTGTCATCCTCAATGAATGAAGAACTGACTATCAATATGGTGTTTAGCAGCAAGAGTATATATACCATTCGTTCTTTCTGTTGCATAAGAATCATCCTTATCTTATTACTCACGTCACTATATCAGTATAAATAAAGAAAGTCAATCGGGTCTTCAACACTTCAGCAACAAAGAGTAAACCTGCATTTGCATATTATATCACTAACTGTTATGATTTCCTATATAATATTTATTTCTTATTAATACCGCATACCACGTCAGTGAAAATAAAACGAATCATCTTTTTTTTCTTATAAGCAGATGTTTACTTTCATACTAATATCAATTGTAATATTAGCATAGAAGGTGTTAAAATGACAGACTTTCAAAAGCTAGAGCAGCTTGCCAGATTAGATAGCGGTGTACTCCAAACCGCTTCTGTCACAGCGTTGGGCATTTCTAAAGAAATGTTGGCTCGATTTGTTTCTAAAAATCAATATGAACGTGTTTCACTTGGTATTTATCTCGCTCCTGATGCCTGGAGGGATGATCCGTATCTTTTACAGCTTCGCTGTCCACAAGTTATATTCTCTCATGATAGTGCTCTTTATTATCATAACCTGACAGATCGTGAACCGTTGCGGCTTACTGTAACCACTAAAACCGGATATAATCCAACACGCCTAACCTCTGATAGAATAAAAGTTTTTACTATTAAAAAGGACCTGCATCAAACGGGTATTTCCATCACAGAAACATCGTTTGGATATAGAGTGAATGTCTATGATATGGAAAGAACGATTTGTGATATTCTGAGGAGCAGACATGATATGGAAACGCAGGTCTTTCAAGATGCACTGAAATTATATGCAAGAAAAAAAAAAGATAAAAACATGCACAATCTGATGGACTACGCAAAACTATTCCATGTGGAAAAACTAGTGAGACAATATATGGGGGTGTTGCTTTAATGATCTGTTCAGCTCGGCAATGAAAGGATTAAGTTCGCAATCTTGCTTCTGGAAAATCAGCGAATGCTCAAATTTTGCTCCGCACCTACATGATGGAACGTTTTTTTGGAGCGTGTTGCCAATTCTGCTTATAGCATGAAATTTATTTTAAAGGGTGGAATGCTTGTTACCTCTATGGTTGGCTTTGAGGCGCGTTCTACAATGGATATAGATGCTACTGTAAATGGAGAGGAAGTAAACATTGTTGAAGTACAGCGAATTATTACGGACATCGTTTTCATTGATTTAGGAGATGGTGTTAGTTTTACTATCAATAGCGTTTCAGAAATCATGAACGAAGCCGAATACCCTGGTATCCGTTTTACCATGACAGCATTAATGGATGGTATACGGGTTCCGCTCAAGGTAGATATCTCTACCGGTGATGTGATTACCCCTCGCGCCGTAGAGTATTCCTACAATCTCATGTTTGAGGATCGTACCATATGCTTGTTAGCCTATAATCTAGAAACTGTTCTTGCGGAAAAACTGGAAACAATCATTGCTCGTACAACAGCGAATACTCGAATGCGAGATTTTTACGACATATATATTCTTCTGGAAATCTACCGTAACGAAATTGACCCGTCTATTTTAACAAGCGCATTGTTTGCTACATCAAATAAACGAGGTTCTTTTGAATTGTTGAAGAATGCAGAAATAGTCTTGATTAACTTACAAGACAGTAGCGATATGGAAGCTCTTTGAGAAAACTATAGGTCTAAATTCAGCTATGCTTCCACTATCCTATGGAGCCAGGTTTTACAATCTGTGCGGGAGTTGGCTTACATTGCACAGCTAGAAGTTAAAAAGCCATCCGAAATTTCACAGTCTTATTTACTTCTCCGTTAAACCGCCGAATCTAAATTATCATTTAATAATATAATAGCCTATGCAGACTGACAGGTCGCATTCCTATATTATAACTGAGGAGACCTTTTTTGCCTCTTACCACTAAACCTCTACAGAACCCCTAGTCAAATCTAGGGGTTTTCCAAAACAAAAAAAAATCAATTCCTACAAGAATTGAAATTTATCATTATGCCCTCGGCTTATAAAGCCTAAGCAGATTCTTCACTGGTGCAGGAGAAGAGATTTGAACTCTCACGCGATCGCTCGCACTGCCGCCTGAAGACAGCGTGTCTGCCGTTCCACCACTCCTGCATTGCTTTATTATGATACTACAAGGGAGTGAAAAAATCTAGTCTTTTTTTATTTTTTCATAGAAAAGCAGATTTACGCATTGTACCGTTCATTCCTTTTATTCCATAAACGTGCGAATTTCACGTAATCGGCGCTTGGTATCTTCATATCCAAGATCGAACCATTTCCCCAATAAGACCGGTTCATGCGTGTAACGGGTTACACCCAAATCGGCACTGGGACGCAACACCAAAGCTTTGCCTTCCCGTTCCAATTCCTGTACCGTCTGCCATTGTTTCAAATAGTTGATATGACGGATGCGCAAATTTTCGCGAATTTTGCGATTTCCCGGGTACATCAGCTTCGCAAGTTGAATCTGATAGGAACCGGCTGGCTTTCGCACATAGTTTTCCTCTTTGGTAGAAATGAAAATATGTTTTTCCATACCGCGGCGAATGCTTTGCTTAATCGGAATCATATCGACCAGACCGGCATCCATATACAAATGATTTTGAAACTTCACCGGACGATTTAAAATGAACAGTGAACAAGCCGCTATGATCAGCTTTTGTTCCTTGGGTTCCAAATAACTTTTATCAAAATATTCGACTTTGTTTTCATCAATATTATACAATCCAATATCCAACTCGGTTTTAGAGCGGATAAAAGCTTCATAGTCCAGCGGAGCACGCTCCTCAATAAAACGGCACACATGATTGATACCAAACAATCCTCGTTCCTTGATAAGCGGTCTGACACCGATAGCTCCAGGATCACAGGCAGCATCCACACCGGTAATTCGCAAACGCTCTCGCTGCTTGGACACAAACGGTAAAAGCACTTCTGCCCCGGCACTGATTCCTGCCGTATAAGGAAACTCGATGCCTTCATCCAGAAAACATTGTAATACTCCGCATGTATAGGCAGCCTTGGTTCCTCCCCCTTCACAGATTAAACCGATTTTCTTCATTATCATCACCTAACCCTTTTACTCCGGGAGATGATGAAAAAATCGCCTGCATCAATATGCAGGCGATCAATCTTTTATATGGTGGACCGTAGCGGGATCGAACCGCTGACCCCCTGCGTGCAAAACAGGTGCTCTCCCAGCTGAGCTAACAGCCCATGTATATGAAATTCGATGGTGGGCCTGAATGGATTTGAACCAGCGACCTCACCCTTATCAGGGGTGCGCTCTAACCAACTGAGCTACAGGCCCATTTCATCGAATGCTCAATAATAATACCATAGCACCTAATATATGTCAACGACTTTTTTTACTTTTTTCACCTTAATCGACATAACCTTCATGCCTTCACTCATAAGAGCCGAAACAATGAATTCGATCCGTCAAAGAATCATGCGATTCACAACGTTAGCGCCATCAAATATTCCTCTATACTTTCTGTAAATAGTTGCGCCAGTTGTTGTTGATAAGAGGACTGTGCCAAGGACTTGCGATCCCCCGCATTAGATAAAAAGCCGCATTCCACCAAGACCCCAGGACGCTCGCTCTCATTCAATATGAAATAATCTCCTGTTTTACTTTTCTTTTCAGTCTGTGTCAAATCGTTAAACCGGCGCTGAATGATCTCCGCCAGTTGCTTGCTTGCCTCATCTCCTTTTCGATAAAAGGCTTGAGCGCCATGAATGGAAACATTGGGATACGTATTCAAATGAATGCTGATAAATAAATCATTGGGCTCCGTATTAATTATTTCCACTCGCTTTTTCATATCCTCACGCTTGCGGTTTGTCGCCCCATCACTGGCGAGATCATAGCTACCATCACGGGTCATCGTAACATTCGCGCCTGCCTTCTCCAATTCTGTACGCAGCTTCAGCGCAATCGCTAAATTGATCTCCTGTTCTTTAAGATCACCGCCACTGGCTCCGTCGTCCTTTCCGCCATGTCCCGGATCTACTACGACCGTTACTCCGGATAACGGGAGTGCCTGACTTTTTGTTTCCGCCTGTACCTTCCATACCGCTACCAACGCAAAAATACATAAGCAAGCAATCATCCAACGACGTCTTTGTTTCATCATATCACCTATGCTTATATATATGAAGGAAGCCACTATTTTACGACAAAAAAAGCCGGCATACCGGCCTTTTCCGTTACAATTCTTCTTCCAAACAATCCAGCAGCTCCAAGATCCGATTCAGATCCTGTGTTCCGTGATAAGCGATCGTAATCTGCTTAGCATCAACCTTGACCTTCGTTTGAAATTTGGACTGTAAGCGATGTTCAATCGGATTCAACGCAGGATCACGCTGCGGCACCGGTTTCTTATCCTTGGGTTCATTGATATTCTTAACCATAGTTTCCACAGCCCGCACTGAAAGATGGAGCTGAATTGCTTTCTGTGCCACCTCTTCCATCAAATCCGGATCTTTTAAGCCCAATAATGCGCGTACATGTCCCATGCTCAACTGCTGTGTAACGACATAATTCTGTACTTTTTTAGGCAGCTTTAACAACCGTAACAAATTGGCGATATGTTCACGAGACTTTCCGACCCGCTTTGCCAATTCTTCCTGCGTATAGCCAAGCTTTTGAATCAGCTTTTCATATCCTTGCGCTTCTTCAATCGCGTTCAAATTTTCACGCTGAATATTTTCCAACAGGGCAATCTCCATCATCTGGCGATCATCAAAATCCACAATCATCGCTGGGATAGTCGTTTTCCCTGCCAATTTTGTCGCCCGCAGGCGCCGCTCACCGGTAATGAGTTCATACCCGTGAACCGCTTTTTTTACCAAAATCGGAGTAAATACACCGTGCAGCGCAATCGACTCGGCCAACTCATGTAGCTTGTCATCATCAAATTGACGGCGCGGCTGATAGGGATTTGGCTTAATCTCATCAACAGGAAGTTCCGCTTTCGATGTATGAAATTCTTCACTTGCGCCCTGTTGAATATCTTCTAATACATCATCAATACTATCGCCGAAAATGGCGCTCAGTCCTTTTCCCAATGCGTTTTCTTTCTTTGCCATTTGCGCCCTCCTATCTTCTGCGATTATTCTTTACCACTTCATTAGCCAAACCCGCATACGCCTTGGCACCTTCACAGCGAACATCGTATTCGAATATGCTCAGACCGCGGGACGGTGCTTCACTTAGCTTAATATTACGCGGTATGTAGCTGCGGTACACCTTATCCTTAAAATGCGTCCGTACTTCCTGTTGTACCTCTACACTTAACTTGGTACGGGCATCAAACATTGTCAATACGACTCCTTCGATCACCAGCGAATGATTAAACAGCTGTTGAACAAGACGAATCGTAAGTAATAGCTGCGTTACCCCCTCCAGCGCATAATATTCGCACTGTACCGGAATCATCACCGAATCGGCAGCCGTTAATGCGTTGGTATTTAATAAGCCCAAGGAAGGGGGACAGTCAATAATAATAAAATCATACTGATTGCGCACCGCATCCAGCTTGTACTTTAACAGCTCCTCCTTGCCGACTTCAAACTTGATCATCTGTAAATCCGCGCCGGCTAGGTTGATGCTGGAAGGGACAATATCAATCGGAGGTGCCTGTAGCTTGATTCTGACATCCTCAACGCGATAGTCCTCCATGATGAGATTATACACTGATAATTTATTGCCGTTGACGCTGGCTCCGACTCCTTGGGTCGCATTTCCCTGCGGATCAAAATCCACAAGCAGAACCTTATTGCCGAGATAACCCAGACCGGCTGCCAGATTGATCGCCGTCGTCGTCTTACCGACGCCGCCCTTTTGATTCGACACCGCTATGATTTTTCCCATGTCTACAACCTTGCCTTCCTATTTCACAAAGCGAATGGTCACAACGACATCATCTTCGCTTTCTTTTTCCTGCCACTCCATTTCCACCCCGGCGCGTTCCACCATTTTCATTGCCTGATGGATCGTATTCAACGCAATTTTCATATTACGCGTTACCCCCTTAAGCATCACGCGCTTTTTCGGTTCCTCTTCCTTGAGCTTATCCGCCTTGATCATCTTTTCCGTCTGTGATACCGATAAACCTTTCTTCAAAATCTTATCCAGATAATCTTCCTGCTTGGCTTCATCAGCGCCCAACAAGGCACGGGCATGACGCTCAGAAATCAGCTTTGCGTTTACCGCATTTTGAATATTATCATCCAAGTTTAACAAGCGAATCTTATTCGCAATCGAAGACTGCGACTTGCCGATTTTGAGTGCCAGCTGCGATTGATTTAAATTGGCATATTTCATAATATCAATATAAGCCTTAGCTTCTTCAATCGCGCTAAGATTTTCGCGCTGAATATTTTCCACCAGCGCCATCTCCGCCATCTGTAATTCATTGGCATCCATAATTACCACCGGCACATCAACCATGCCATTCAGCTTCAGCGCCCGATAGCGGCGTTCTCCCGCCACAATCTGATAGCCTTCCGCACATTCTCTTACGGTGATCGGCTGAATCAGACCATTTTCCCGAATCGACTGTGCCAATTCCATCAATGCATCATCATTGAATTCCAGCCGCGGCTGATAGGGATTGGGTTGAATCTCCTCTATCGACACGATTTTACTTACTTGCATAAGCTTCCTCCTCTATAACGGATGTTTCTTGATTTGGACAAAGGGACGCGGATATTGCTTGGGCGTTGCTTTGACCTTTTCATATACCAAATTAATGCGCTTTGAGCCATCGCTCAGCTCTCGTTCATACGCACGCACAAATTGTGCCCCCAGCGTCTTCACGGCGTGCTCTCCCTGTTGTTTCTCCACAAGCGCATTCGCTCCCTTCATCGCAATCCATTTCCCCTTTTTGCGAACCAAAGGAAGACATAATTCACCAAGCATCGGCAGATTGGCAACCGCCCGTGCCATTACAAAATCAAAGACTTCCCGATGCGTTTTCGCATAATCCTCGGCGCGTTCATTCACAAGCTCAACAGAAATATCCAATTCCTTGCATAAGGCACTCAAAAAGGTAATGCGCTTGCCCAGCGGCTCGATGATCACGATCTCTAAATCAGGATACATAATCTTTAAGGGAATTGCCGGAAAGCCGGCCCCCGACCCGACATCACATACCCTGCCGAATAGTTTACAATCCCACGCGGGCAACAGCGAATCCAAAAAATGCTTCTCATAGATCGCATCCACATCACTGATGGCGGTTAAATTCATCCGCTGATTCCACTCTGTTAACAAATCGGCATAACAGGCAAATTGCGCCGCCTGTCGATCAGTAATTCTTATACCGTTTATTTCGCATATTTTCGCAAAATCCCCGCGTTGAAATACCGCCATGAAACGCCTCGCCTTCCTTTTTAACAAGCTGTATGAAATGTCACAGAGTGCATGCAAGTTCCAATATCTGCACTCTGGCGCTACAGTATACTATTATAACGGATTTGGTGGGAAATGAAAAGGAATAATCGGGAAATAACCGCCAAAAAATCATCACAACATAATTGTGATGAAACGTATCATTCTTATCCTATTCGCTTGCTTTACTTATCCTTATTTCACCGGTGAAGCATCACTTTCATTTTGGGTTTCGTTGGATAGCTCTTTTATGTAGCCGGAAAACCAATCATTTACAGCGATTCTGCGAGCTCGGGCAATCGGTAACTGAATATTATGTGTTAATGTGATTTCATCTCCACTGCGGGCAATGACATGATCGGCATTGATGAGATAGCCGGAATGTATGCGTACAAAGTCAAAGCGTTCAAAATAGGCTTCCGCCTGCGCCATCGTCTGACGTTCCTTAAACTCACCGCGCAGCGTATGAAATATCAGATTCTTATCACGTTTTTCAATATACAGGATATCCTGCATCCGCAGGGCAATGCGTACATTATGATAGGAAAAAACATATTCCTTATAGGCTTGAAGCAATGATTGAATCGAAGCATTCAAACGAATCATTTCCTCTTTGATGTGATGGCGGTTCAAATAAAGAATGCGCGGATCTTTACACGTTGTGACATCGCTGTCCTCGTTTAAGCAAAAGATGACAATACGATTGGGATAACGGTCGATCAATGATGCAAAGACACGGGGAGTATGAAACAGCTCATTCAAAAACAAAATATCACACGGCTGTTTTTCATCCGCTTTCGCAAAGGTGGAGATCTTAGTATAGTGCGCAAAGGTCCATTCCCATTCATTGAGACTTTTCGCTATGGCAAAGATCAAATCCTTGGCACATGGCTCTGTTTCCAGCACTGCCAGTCTTAGCATTCTCGCACCTCCATACCCCATCAAAAAAAGCTTATTGATGCCTTGTCTACATTATAAGCCTTTTTTACCAAATTGAAAACAGTGTATTTCTTTGTCGTATGATGAAAAATGAATGCTTTTTCAATGAGTGATTTCCCCCTCATCACTCATTTTGCATTCGCTCCTTACGCGCTTTGGGACAGTCCTTATGATGAAGCCAACAGGCGGATTTGTGCCCCTGCATGAGCGCATACATGGGCGGCTGTTTATGATGGCATATTTTCATGCCGTGGATACAGCGTTCCGCAAAGGCACAGCCCTTAGGCGGCGCAAGTAAATCCGGAGGACTTCCGATAATGGAATTAAGCCGCTGAGTTTTCTTCGTATCATGCTTGGGCAGACTGTTTAACAATGCGATCGTGTAGGGATGTGCGGCTTTGTAAAAGATTTCTTCAACGCTGCCGGTTTCAACGATCTTGCCCGCATACATGACGGCGATGCGATCTGCCAGCTTCGCAACCACGCCCAAGTCATGCGTAATCAAAATGATGGCCGTATGCAGCTGTTTGCGCAGCTCTCCCAACAGATCAATAATCTGCGCCTGTATCGTTACATCCAGCGCGGTGGTCGGCTCATCTGCGATTAATAGCTTAGGCTGGCAGCACATCGCCATAGCGATCATCACACGCTGACGCATACCGCCGGAGAATTCATGCGGATATTGATGGATGCGTTCCTGCGCATCGGGAATCTGAACCTTTTCCAGTATTTCAATCGCCTGCTTGCGGGCTGCTTTCTGATCCAGCCTCTGATGATGCACAATAGCTTCGACAATCTGTTTGCCGATCGCCATCGTAGGATTTAATGAAGTCATCGGGTCCTGAAAAATCATCGCAACCTCTTTCCCGCGAATTTTCATCATCTGTGCTTCATCCGCCGCAATGATGTCTTTTCCATTTAAAATAACCTTTCCCGATACAATTCGTGCGGGCGGCATCGGATTCAATTTCATAATCGTTTGCGCCGTTACACTCTTGCCGCAGCCCGATTCACCGACAATCGCCAGTACCTCGCCTTCTTCTACACGGAAAGAAACCCCGCGCACCGCCTGTACCTCTCCAGCGTATGTATCAAAAGAAACATATAAATCTTCTATTGTCAGCACATTGGTCATAACTACCTCCGCAATCTGGGATCAAACGCATCACGCAGCTTATCACCCAGTAAATGAAAGCTCAGCATCGTAAGACTGATAAAAAATGCCGGTAATAACAGCTGATACGCATACCGTTGAAAATTCACAATACCATCGTTAACCAGCGTTCCCCAAGATGCCATAGGAATCGGTACACCCAATCCGATAAATGATAAATACGCTTCGGTAAAGATCGCACCGGGAATCGCCAAGGTTAAATTCACAATAATCAACGAAAGAAGATTCGGTATCAGATGCTTGATCAATATCCGTGTGGCAGAAGCGCCCATCGTCTGTGCATAAATCACATACTCCTGTTCTCTTAACAATAGAATCTGACCACGTACCAGCCGTGCCATGTCACACCAGCCCACCGTCGCATATGCGATGATGATCGTAGTGATGCCACGTTTCATTATCGTCATAAGCAAAACGATGATTAACAAATAAGGAATGCCGCTGATCACCTCTACGATGCGCATCATGATATTATCCAGCCAACCGCCAAAATATCCGGAAATGCCACCGTATAAGATTCCCATTAAGCCATTGATGATGACTGCCATAAAGGCAATAGATAAAGAGATGCGCCCGCCTTCCCAAATTCTCACAAACAGATCGCGTCCCAGGGAATCCGTCCCAAACAGGTGAAGATGTCCGTCAGGCGCAGTATAAAGCATTCCGGCATTAACATGGTCCAAATGCTGTTCCTTGAAGGAATACGAAGAAAGCATCGGCATCAAGATCGAACAAAGAATCATTACCAGCAGGATCACAATGAAAGTCATAGCCAGCTTATCATGATAAAGATATTCCATTGCCCCTTGAAAATAACCGACACTGCGCCGATGGATCGCTTCACCGCCGTTTGGCTTAACGCCGACATGGGTAAACTCGTCTGCACTGACTTCACAATCACAGTCATACACCATTTCATTTTCTTTGGATATGACATATTGTTTTTGCTTATCTGTCATACCCATCACTCCTTTGTATCTGAAATCTTTATCCGCGGATCCAACATGCCATATAGCAAGTCCACAATCAAGGTGGAGAGTACGAGCAATACACCGTAAAATACTGTTGTCCCAGCGGTCAGTAAAACATCGTTTTCAGTAATAGCGATGACAAAATATTTACCCATGCCGGGGATAGAGAAGACCTGTTCCACCACAAATGTGCCGGTTAACACCGTAGCCGCAAGCGGTCCTAATATCGTTATGATTGGCATAATGGCATTGCGCAGTGCATGCTTAAATAGAATCGTACGCGCGGACAAGCCTTTTGCCTTAGCCGTTCTGATGTAATCGGAATGCAAAACATCTAACATACTCGTTCTCATAAGCCGGGAAATCGTTGCTAATGGTCCCAGACTCAAAGCGATCGCAGGCAGAATCTTGTGCATTTCACTTGACCACCCGGCAATCGGAAAGATTTGCTTATCTGCGCCTAACAGCTGATTGAGTTTTAATGCCACAAAATATTGAAGCAGTGCCGCAACGATAAAGCTGGGAATCGAAACACCGATAACTGCAGTTCCCATAGCGAAAGTGTCACCCTTCTTACCGCGGTGCAAAGCGGCATAAGAGCCGATCAGCACACCGCCAATCACCGCGATCAATAGTGAACGAATACCCAAATCAAAGGAAGCAGGAAAGGATTCTGCGATGATCTTCGTCACTGGACGCGCATACTTGGTAGACATTCCCAGATTGCCGCAAAAGATATTCCCAATATAAATTAACAGCTGTTCAGGAATAGAGCGATTCAATCCATACTGTTCCCGCAAAGCCATTTTTGTCGCTTCACTCATCGCTTTGCCGTTCGCAAAAGGATCACCCGGCGCCGCATGAATCATAAAGAACGTAATGATGATCAACACCAAAATGGTTAAAAACGCATAACCAAGCCGTTTTATCACATATCTCAGCATTCAGTCACACCCTTTCCCTCCTATTGCGATACAAAATAAGGCTATACTGCACGATATAGCCTTACCCCCACCCTACAATTGTTATATCCTATTTAGCGACAGAGCTCGTTTCCGCAAACCGCAAGTCAATATCGCGGAAGGCGCTGCGTCCCACGCCTTTTAATCGTTCACTGGTCACATAGTTTCTAGTGCTGTAGTTGATGATACCGGCCGGCATATCCTCCGCAATGATCTTCTCTGCTTCAATTAACATCGCTTCACGTTTTGCAGGATCGCTTTCTTTAAAGGCACCGGTAATGAGTGCATCATATTCCGGGTTGGAATATTTACCTTGATTATTTCCACCATCGGTTAGCCATAAATCCAAATATGTCATTGGATCGTTGTAATCTAACGACCATCTGGCTAGTACCACATCAAACTGTTGCGTATCCATGCGCTCTAATCTTGTCTTGAATTCCACCTGATCGATTTCCACATCAACGCCAAGATTAACACGCCACTGTTCCTGGAAGAAAGCATACATCTTTAACGCACTATCACCGACATCACCTAGCAAAACAGGCTTAAAATCCGCTAAGCTCATACCTTCTTCTTTCAAGCCTTCCTCCAGCATCGCTTTGATGTCGGTAAAGTCCTTATTAGAACGATCGTACAGCTCTCCGACCTTCTCATAAAATTCTCCGTTTTGAACCGCCGGTGTTGTAAATGACTGTCCTGCTTTGGAATCATCCAATATCACAGTATCAATATAAGTTTGTACATCAATTCCCAATGTCATCGCTTTACGCACTTTACGGTTGTTAAAGGGTTTCTTAGTCGTATTAAACTGGAAATACCAGTTACCGCCATCATCGAAGGCATATGTCGTTTTGCCTTCCTCTGCATATCGTCGATACTGTTCGCCATTCAATCCAACCATATCCAGATCTCCGTTTTCAAATGCGTTCAATGCCGCTGCGCTATCCTGAATCATTTTGAACTCAATCTTGTTCAGTTTCACCTTGTCTTTATCATAATAGTTTTCGTTCTTTTCCAGCACGATAGAGTCCTCATGGGTCCAAGCCGCAATGGTAAATGCACCATTGCAGGCAATCTTATCAGCATCCTGTCCATATCCCTTTAATCCGCCATATTCTTCATACAATTTCTCATTGAGTGGTAAAAAGCTATAGAATGCCATTAAATCCGGTATGTAAGGATAAGGTCCTGTATAGGTCACCTCAAATGTGTAATCATCAAGTGCCTTCCAGCCTTTATTGGCATAGGCTGCTTCGATCGCCTTTTCCTGTTCCTTTGCCTCTGCGTCGCTTTGGGCACAGGCTTCATACTGCGGATCGCCGTATTCATCTACTTTGTTTTTATCTTGATCCGCAATCGGATGATTTTCACCATCGACATAATAGCCGCTTTCTTCATCCCATTTGGCATTTGCGAGATCTTTCTCATCTGCGATTATCGGGCAGATATCAATGGAGGTCGCTGCCATGACCGCTTCGGCACCTTCCACATAAGCAGCCCAAGTGCTGGCATAGCCGGAACCATTCGAGGTACGGAATAATTCATCGAACGCAAACTCGAAATCATGTGCCGTTACCGGATCGCCATTATTCCATTTTGCATCCTTGCGCAGCTTCCAAGTATAGGTATTCCCATTCACTTCCCAAGACTGTGCGATACCTGGCACTGCCTGATCATTTTCATCCAATGTCGTCAATCCGACAACGAGATGACGCAGCACTGTCCCTGAGGCAATATCAGTGGTTAAAAATGATGTCATCTGTGGTGGCTCGGATGCCAGATTCACAGCGACTTCACCATCAGCACCTGCAGAAGACCCGCATCCCGATAGCAGCGTTAAGCCCATCATAAGGGATAAGGCTAATTTCCCTGCCGCAATCTTCTTCATCATGGATCCCTCCTCTTTTTTCCTAATTTTTTCCTTTTTATTTACCTAATTATTTTATCATCATTTATTCATGAAGTCCACACGCATACCGTTACGTGACAAACCTCAAAATGATGCGGTTTTTGCGATAAATGTATTTTATTATGAAATAATTGGTAACTTACAGTAATCTTATTTATGCGCTTGTCTGACGGCGTCCCCTTCGTAGCCCTATATTGTGTTTTCCGACGAATACTGCCTTTTTTCGACATAGGATAGAAGCATGAGAAGTCTGCGCATTTCCTAGACAATCAAAAGCATTGATCATTAAAATAACCATATGTAAGCTGTTTTCTATTCACTGTCGTTAGCTTAGAAAAAAACCGTTGTGAATGAATCAATTTCATACAACAGCGGTTTTATGACAATAAACCATTGGGCCTCTATCGCTTAGCCAGCCAGCGCTTCCTTATTGTATAAGATTTTTAATAGCACCGGTGTCAGAATGGAGGAACAAAGAATCAAAATAATTACAGCAGTAAAAATGATCGGATCAACCAGTCCGGCCGTCAGACCTTTGCTGGCGACAACCAGTGCAACCTCTCCTCTTGTCATCATGCCTATGCCGATTTTCAAACTGTCATTCCAGCCGAATCCACCGCCCTTTGCGGCAAGTCCGCAGCCGACGACTTTTGACAACAGAGCCACTAATACAAAACTGATGCAGAATAACAAAAAGCTGCTGTCGAGGCCGGCAAAGCTTGTTTTCAAGCCAATGCTGGCGAAAAATATCGGAGAGAAAAACAAGTAACCACCCACGACCATCTTTGATTCAATGTACTTGGCGTCCTTTAAGCTACAAAGAATCAGGCCGGCAAGATAAGCTCCGGTAATATCGGCAATTTCAAAATAATGCTCAGCGATAAAAGCCATGCCAAAGCACAAGGCGAGGCTGAATACACTTTCACGATGGGTTCGCTCATGTCTGCCGAAATAATACTCCGCTGCCTTATAGATAAGAATGCCTGCAACGATCGCAAACACAAAGAATAGCAATGTCTTGACAAGAACCGTGCCGATAGAGCCTTTTCCCGTGCTCATTCCCAGCACTCCTGTAAGAACAATGACGCCGATGACGTCATCAATCACCGCCGCGCCAATCAATGCCGTTCCAACCTTCGTACTTACTTTCTTCATTTCCTGTAATACATTGGCAGTAATGGACACACTGGTCGCAGTCATGATAACACCGATAAAGACTGCCTTGTAAAAGCTTTCTGTTCCAACCGCTCCCATGCCATAGAATGCACCATACAAAAAGGTACCGCAAACCAAGGGAACAAATACACCGCAGCAGGCAAGCAGAAATGCGATGGGTCCGACTTTAATTAATTGCTTGAGATTCGTTCCCAGTCCGGTGGAAAACATTAACAGAACAACGCCTATTTCAGACATATCTGCCAGAAAGTCAGTTGGCTGAACCCAGCCAAGCAAGCAGGGACCGATAAGCAAGCCTGCTAAAATTTCGCCGACAACCTGAGGTATTTTTATTTTTTTCATAGCCAATCCGACTGCTTTCGTAGAAAGCACCAGTAATGCCAGATCCTTAAAAATCATATACGTTTCCATTCTCATCCTTCTTTCATCATAACAAAAGATTGGCAGATGCCTACCATTCTTTATTCATTTTATATTGCCTGTATGGATTTTTACATTACATTGCGCATTCATAACACTTGTATAATATAATCAGATTGTAATGTTTTAACAATCCGTCATGCAATATTCCTATTGAAAAGCTTACTCCTCTGCCTTCTGTGTCAATCCTCCTTTTCTTATCTGAAACTGTCACCTCATCCTTTACCTATTTTCTTATCACTTTTTTTATTTAAGTCGTGATAATTGCCAATTTGAATCGCCATCGCAAGAAACCATCCGACCGCAATCAGAAACCATATCACTTTTGATACCTTGTTATGGTTATCGCAGCATTCATGATTCCGATACTGCTGCATATTCTACATAACATACTCGCAAAAGTGAATTTCTTCATGCTTTCATTTCCTAACCCGGGCATTTCGACGTTAATTATACATCAAGGTGAACCGATACGGCAAGTCTGTAATGGGAATCCGCTAAAACGTAAACATAAGGGTAAAGTGAAAAAGTAAATTCCACAACAGTAGGAAAATGTTGAAATAAGTTTT
>CANDJN010000031.1 GCA_947385085.1 uncultured Erysipelotrichaceae bacterium
TGCCTATATTTCCCACATATAAACCATTTGTTGTCGGGATTGCCCCTTTTCCCATGATGGTCGTAATAACGGGAACTCCTGTCAGCTCTGCAAGCCGTGTCATTTCCTTATTTGCATGGGCGATATTCACTCCTCCGCCTATTAAAAAGACAGGCTTCCTTGCATGGTTCAAAATATCTAACGCTTTATTTAGCTGTCCCATATGTACAGTAGTGTTCGGCTTATACCCTCTCACAGCTATTTCTTTTGGGTAAAAATCACTGCCATACGCTCTTTGAATATCTTTCGGCAAATCAACAACGACTACGCCTGCCTTTCCTGTCTTTGCTATATAAAAAGCCTTCTTTATCGTTTCAGCCAAATCTTCCCTTTTTCTGACAGTTACTGCATATTTACAAATACTTCTCGTAATGCCCACGATATCCACTTCCTGAAAAGCATCATTCCCAATAAGATGTGTCGGCACTTGTCCAGTAAAGCATACCAACGGAACACTGTCATAATTAGCTGTGGCAATTCCAGTAACAAGGTTTGTTGCCCCCGGTCCGCTTGTCACAAGGCACACACCAACCTTTCCCGTAGAACGGGCATACCCGTCCGCCGCATGGATTAAGCCCTGTTCATGGCGTGGCAGAATGACATCTATATCCTTTTCCCCATATAAAGCATGAAACAGGTCTATCGCCTGCCCGCCCGGGTAAGCAAACAAGGTTGTGACAGATTCTTCCTTTAGTGCCTTCACAAATAGTTCTGCACCTGTTATTTCCATTGCAATTCCTCCTTTTGTATGCGTGTACTTGCTTGCATAAAGCCTATTTTTTTCGGCACTGCCATAAGTCAGTACCGATTTCTACCCTTCTAAACCTTTTAAAAACATTTGTACGCTGCTTTTTATGTACTCGTCTTTTTCCACTTTAGATAATTCATCGCCAAAAGATGCCTTTAGAAACGTATATCCAAAAGTTGATGAAAAAATAGTCATAGCCAAATCTTCAAAATTAGCTTTGTTGATTTTACCCATTTCATACATTTTAACCAGATACTCCGTGAAAGATGACAAAAAAGCCTGCGGCACTTTCATAATAAGTGAGGACGTTTCCTCATATAATTGCGGTGCTCTCAAACCGATAGACAGATTTACAAAATCTGGTGTCATCCTGTCCATATATGCCCTCATAAACATTTCTATATCTGCCTGCAAATCCCATTTTATATTTTCAAAAATTTCTGGGGTGACATTTGCCCTCCATTGCGCTTGATTTACACCTTGTAATACAATGTCTTTTTTATTTTTAAATTTACGGAACAGAGTACACTCATTCACGCCTGCAGCTTTAGCAATCTCTTTTGTGGTTGTAGCAACATATCCTTTATCCCGTACTAACGCCATTGCTGCATCAATAATTTTCTGGCTTGTTTCGTCCAAGTTATCGCCTCCATGCAAGTGAACACTTTCATTTTAACAAGAAAATCACTCAAAGTCAATAAAAATGGTTTTCTCATATTTTGAAACAAATTATACCTAATTACTTTCCACGTCTCAGACTATCAGCAAAATTCTCCACCTCTGCGTCTGTTTCTCATGCAAATATTTTCCATATGTAATAATCTTTCGATAAAAATCTTACAAATATTTGCTTGCTTCTTTAACACTCAATTTATTCATTTTAGCTTTATGTACTTCAACGAAATTTCTTACCCATTCTGGGTTTGTCTTAGAATAATCTCGTAAACTCCATCCTATTGCCTTATTGATGAAGAACTCTGAACTACCAAAATTATTTACTAATATTTTTTCAAGCAATTCTTTATTTGTTTTATCCTTTCTGCAAAGCTGATGGTCAATAGCAATCCTACGCACCCAAAAATCCTCATCTACTGACCACTCAAGCATTAAATCATTTATCCTATCATCAACAAAAGCAATATTTCCTATAATTCTGTCAAATCTGTCAATGGTGTCCCACCACTGCTTTGTTTTGATGTATCTTTTTATATGTGGTACGTCATCATATGTTAAGAATTTTTGCATCACTACAAGATAATCCATAACAAGATATTGAAATTCTCTATATTCATCATCATAGCATTTATCTAAAAAATCCCAATCCACTATTTTGCTCTTTTTTTCGCTTTTCAGAAAATCTTTATAAATAGTTTTTCTTTTCGGAGTTGGCAGTCCATAAAATAAAAATAAATTTCTCATATATGTAGCCATTTTGACGGCATTTTCCTTATCACCATTCTTCTCAAACTGTGCCTTTATTTCCCAATACATATCCATAAGATGTTTTTCCTCAAGTTCAATTTTTCTAATTGCTTATTAACAATAAATTCAATGATTATTGTTCCTCGTCATAAGCATTCAAAGCAGTTTCCAAAGCATCTATTACAGTAATCCCAACGGCAGGCAATCCAACTAAAACAGCACTTTTAATTTCCTCTTTACTTGCCCCTAACTCTTTGGCAGATTTTACATGAAAATTTATCCCACTATTCATCTTTGTTGCAGCCAAAACAGAGATATATGATAATTCATGTGTCTTTCTATCCAACGCACTTTCTTTTGAAATCTGCATTACCATATCCATATAAGCTTTGCCTGTATATTTAGTTTCTTCCATAAACATTTGAAAACTATTTGTTACTTTCTTTGCCATATTCTAATTCCTCCCAACTAATTATCACCTGTATATGCCTTTTTAACAACTACTATTTGCATAACTTTTGCCTCAATCAAACTTTCCTACTTGCATTGTAGACAGTATAAAGGATAGTTCCTCAAAATAATATCATTTCTAATTCTGTCACGGGTTTTGTTTCCGCAAACAGAGCACCGTATCCATTTATTTTCTCCATAAAACGCTACCTCCCCCTATGCTTGGCTTTTTTCTTTTCTTGACTTAAAGCAAATTGATATTTCTTTGCGATATCTTTTTGCTCACGACTATTTGAATTTCTCTCAATTTTGCTCTGTTCATGCTGGAGTTTCAATGCCTGCTGTGCTTTCGTGCCAATCCCCTTATATTCTAATTGGCAGAACAACCTTTACATTCTAAAAAATATTAGCATTCGTTATAATGGATTTAATTTGCATATTCAATTAATTCACATTACTAAACATATATTCTCTAAAATCGAGTAGGAGGGAGTGACTAACTCCCGTCCTCTCATACCACCGTACATGCGGGTCCGCATACGGCGGTTCAAATCTATGCTAAATATGTTTTAACTGATATTGGTCTAGCAGTGATACTAGACCTCTTTTCTTTAGTATTTGATTCGTTATTGCCGTACAAAGGAAAGTTGATACACATCTCGCATATCCTTTGCGACTGTTCACCCATTCGCATGCTTTGCCTTTAGGGATGATGACTGACATATTTCGTTGTTTTACATTAATTAGCGTTTCCTGTTTACATTTCGGACAAAACAAAGGAAAGTTTTCAAGCACTGTATCATATCGTACTTTTATCCTTGTTTTGTTTCCACATATTGGGTAAAAAATTCATTCTTTCATTTCCATTAATACACCCCCTATATCTTTTGCAAAAAATTTTTCATTAGAAACAAAATCCATAGAGACAATAATAGGACTGCCAGAAACATATAAAGCATGGAACTTTCAAAAACCGCTTTTCCAATCCAAAACGAAGGCAGCGGAGATAATACATATTGCGCATTATCCTTTATGAAAAAGGGGATAGCCGCACCGAACATAATGAGTGTGGATAATTTTGTTATCGCCATGCCCTCAAGTTTATTTGATGAAAGCGTTAAAATTAGCAATGCAATAACAATCCCTTGTAACGTTCCGCCTGCTGCAAGCAGCACAATATAAGAAAAAGAAAGTGGCGACAGTTTAAAAACAGGCAAAAGCACAACCGTTACAAGCAATGCAAAGATAGAAGGAATTCCAAAACGTGCAATGAAATATCCAAGTTTTGTAAGCGGCGTAATGAATAGATATTTTGCTGTCTTTTCATCATTTTCTTCTAATGTAACCATTGCTGATACAAAGCAAAACATAGCAGGAGACAGCATAGCAAATAATATGTCAATCAGCCCATAATAGGGGGAAATAATTGTCGGTAGATGAAACCAATCCGTTAAAACATCCTCAAAAAGAGGTATCACAAACCGAAACAAAAATCCCAGTAAAATCGGGGCAAGGCAGGCAGCAAATAACATCATATCCCGCCGTAAGTATGCCAGCATCCCCAAAAAACTTAACCGAATAGCTTTCATAGCTTCACACCTCCCGTACTTTCCCACATTTTTAAAACAGATTTTTTTGAAAGCACTAATAGAATAGCTATCAATATCATTACCCCTAAAACCCCGATTATGGGCGGGGCATAGCCTGAAACCATCTCCATACAGACATTGATAGGATAATATCGCAGCCATGTCGGAGTAATTTTGAACAAGTGCAGCATAGCAGGAACAAAGCATACAATCTCTATCGGTACAGTCCATAAAATAAACTGATTAAGGCTGGCTATTTTCGTTGCTGCAATCATACTCAAAAGTGTAAATATCGCACTGGACAGTACCGTGCCAAGCAGGACAATATGGAAATTATTCACATTAGCGATTAATGCCAATATTGCGACGACAATAAATGAAATTGCACTTAATGAGCTAACCTTAGCAATGATGTATTCTGTCTCACGAACAGGAGAAACCGCAAATGCACATGGCGTATGTTGACTTTTTTCTAAAAGGATAATCGCGCCCATAAAAAACAGTCCCATCGCCGCAGGGTCAGTGAAAATCAAAATAGCTGCGGTTTTTTCTTTCCAATTCTCTGGAACAGCAAAAAGTATAAAAGCGTAAATTGCTGTTAAAATGGCATATAAAAAATAAAAACCATATTTTCTTTGAAAACGCATATCCCATAAAAGCAGACTGCCTAATCTCATAATAATGTCCTCCCCGTAATATCCATAAAAATGTCGTTCAAGGTTGGCTCGCTGCTGTGGATGGATTGCAGACGATTTTCCGCAATTAGTTTTTTCAACTGTTCATCGGCAGACAGGCAATTAAGCGGACAGCTTGCTCTACGCTCTTCATTTTCCATCCATGTATAAGTTACGGTTGCCGCACCTTTTGACATAATCAGATTATGCGGGCTGTCAAGAGCGCATATTTTACCGCCCACAATAAACGCCACCCTGTCGCAAAGCTCGGCAGCGTCCTGCATATTATGTGTTGTCAAAAGAATGGTTTTCCCTCTTGCCTTTTCCTCTAAAATCATATCTTTCATCATGCGGCTGTTTGTGGGGTCAAGCCCGCTTGTCGGCTCGTCAAGGCAAAGCAGAAGCGGGTCATGCAGTAATGCTTTTATAAAATTCAAACGTGCTTTCATGCCCTTTGAGTAATCAGATACACGCTTATCCGCATCATGTCCCAATCCGACCTTTTCCAGTAGCTCCCCCATCGGGCGTGGCTTTTTTTCATACAGTGATGAGAAAAATTGCAGGTTTTCTTTCGCTGTCAGTTTCTCATACATGGTTGAAAATTCAAAATCCACTCCTATATTCTCATAAAAATTCTTTGTGCGCTCTTTACACTCAACGCCGTTTACAATGGCAGAACCCTGATAGGTTGTCAGCATTCCTATCAGCACTTTTTGTAATGTACTTTTGCCTGCCCCGGACGGTCCTAAAAATCCGAAGATTTCCCCAGATGAAACAGAGAAACTCATGTCAGAAATAAAAGGCTGTTTCGTATAACTGAATGAAAGATTCTTAACTTGTATCATATATTCCTCCTTTAACTATATGACTAAATAATATTTAATAGTCAAATAATAACTTGTTTTAAGTCCGACTTCTGTCGGACTTCTTAAATAATCTGTGTTACAACTCCATAAATCAACGTGCGTAGTGCCTTATCATAATGTTCTTCGCCAATCTCTGCTTTATGCAGTGTTGCAAAATAGATTGCATGAAACGCAGCACTAATCACATTGATGTCCACTTCTTTTTTTACAGGGAACAGGGCAAGCATTTTTTCAATCGTGTCTGTATCGTTCCTAAAATGCTCCTTCACTACTTCACGTGGCAACTTACGCACAAGCAACTCCACTTCATTAAGGTCAAGCAATTTCAAAATCAGCATTTTCTCTATCATTTTATAAAACCCAAAAACAATATCGGTTAGTTTGTCTGCTGAAAATTCAGTATCGGCAATACTGGAAACAACCCGATAAAGCTCACGGTTGACATTCTCCTGCTGTTCTTGGATAACGTCAAATAAAAGCAATTCCTTTGACTTATAAAAGAGATAGAATGTTCCTTTCGGGATATTTACCCGCTTCACAATTTCATCAACCGTTGTGCGGCGGACTCCATACTGTGCGAGACACTTTGCTGCTTCCTCTTTCAGCCGTTTTTTTATATAGTCTTTTTCTTGTTCTGAGTAGCTCTTTGGCAACAGTACCACCTCTTTTTTGACTAAAGTTGATTATATAGTCATTATAAGTGAACTCTGTATGTTTGTCAAGTAGCTGCCTATTTCATATTCACACTATTTCACAAAGATTCTCAGACAAAAGCAGCAGAGATTACTTCCTGCTGCCTTTGTCAACTTATGAAAAAATGACTTCCTCATTCACAATCTCCCTTGCACAAGCCTATGTTACCTAGCCGTCCTGTCCATTCTAGGGCATCATCTTCCTTTAGCCGTTCTGTTATGCCCTGTGTCTGTTTCATGTCCTCTATGAGTCTTATGGAAACGTTCCTGAGCCTGCCGCTTGTGAGCAGATTGGTATATGTAACCTTGCGGTGCTGTTTCAGATAATCTAAATGCCGCCGTCCCCATATGCCTATCATCTGTTCTTTTTCCTCTGGCAATCTCAAATCTGGGATTAAGATACCCATTTTCTTCATGGTATGTGCCGCCTAACTGTTCAAATATTGATTTCATATGCAAAAACTCCTTCTCTGTATGTTTTGGTTTCTGCGGGGTATCTGCAAGCAATGTATCAGCAGGCTGTATATATAGGTTGTCTTTAAGTTAAGTAATCCCCCCTGCCTTACGTATTAGCCACACTATCCTCAAATTATGATTTTGTCACTGTCTGTTACCTCCACATTCTTTTTTATATTGCATGTCCGTAAAATTCGACCAACATCCCTTGGCTTGCAATATTGAATTTGCACATGACTGTCTAAGGAAGTTTATTATAGCGAAAATCCTTCACCACATGATTAATTGCATAGTTTAACTTTATAAATCCATTCATTTTATTTTAATGATAAATACAGAAATTTGCCTTTTTATAATTCCCGTAAAGACTTCATGCATTACACTAAAAGCTTATGTTTAACTTGATTTCATTGTGAAATGGAGGATAGTTAATCTTAACATTTATGATGGATTATGCTATAATGTGCAAGTCTTAAAACTGCTTATGAAAGCAATCATGTTACAGGAGGGCAAACAAAATGATGGACAAAGAAATGATCTATGAAGGTAAAGCAAAAAAAGTATACGCTACCGATCAAGATGATGTGGTATTGGTATCCTACAAAGATGATGCGACGGCATTTAACGGAGAGAAAAAAGGTACGATTCTTGGCAAAGGGGTCGTTAATAATCGTATGAGCAATTTCCTGATGCAAAAACTGGAAAAGCAAGGAATCCCTACACACTATGTTGAAGAATTAAATGATCGCGATACACTGGTTAAAAAAGTAGAGATTGTGCCATTAGAAGTCATCATTCGTAATAAAGCATGTGGAAGCTTTTCCAAACGCTATGGTGTAGCAGAAGGTACGGAATTGTCCATCCCTACTATTGAATTTTCCTATAAAAATGATGATCTTGGAGATCCGTTAATCAATGATACTCATGCACTGGCATTAAATTTAGCGACTAAGGAAGAAATCGATGAAATCAAGCGGCTTGCCTATCAAGTCAACGATGCACTAATTGCCTATTTTAAAACGATTGATATTGAATTGGTAGATTTCAAACTGGAATTTGGGAGATATCATGGTCAGATTGTCTTAGCGGATGAAATATCTCCGGATACTTGCCGTTTATGGGATATTCATACTCATGCTCGCTTGGATAAGGATCGCTTTCGCCGCGATATGGGAGATGTAGAAGAAGCATACCTGGAAGTGTTCAAACGTCTGGGAATTTAAAGAAAGGACAAAGACAACGAATGAATCACGATATTTACGAAAGTCCGCTTGCGCAGCGCTATGCAAGCGAAGAAATGCAATACCTATTCTCCCCTGATAAAAAATTCAAGACGTGGAGAAGATTATGGATAGCCCTCGCTGAAAGTGAAAAAGAACTCGGATTAGACATTACCCAAGAACAGATTGATGAATTGATTGCCAATAAAGATGATATTAATTATGAGGTGGCAAAGGCACGAGAAGCACAAGTACGTCACGATGTCATGAGTCATGTATATGCCTATGGATGTCAATGTCCAAAGGCAAAAGGTATCATTCACTTGGGTGCCACCTCTTGTTATGTTGGAGATAATACCGATTTGATCATCATGCATGAGGCATTGGCTTTGGTGCGAAAAAAGCTGATCAATGTGATCAGTCGCTTATCAGATTTTTCCTTAAAGTATAAAGATCTCCCTATTTTGGCATTCACCCACTTCCAACCGGCTCAACCCACGACATTGGGCAAGCGTGCAACCTTGTGGATGAATGATCTAATGTTGGATTTGGAAGAGCTAGATTTCTTATTAGAACATAAAAAACTACTTGGCTGTAAAGGCACTACAGGGACACAGGCAAGCTTTATGGAGCTTTTTAATCAAAATACCGATAAAGTAAAAGAACTTGATCAACGCATTGCGAAAAAGCTTGGCTACAATGCATGTTATCCTGTCAGCGGCCAGACATACTCACGCAAAGTGGATAGTCGCATTATGAATGCCCTATCTTCCATCGCTCAAAGCGCCCACAAGTTTTCCAATGATATTCGTCTGCTGCAACACTTAAAAGAAGTAGAAGAACCATTTGAAAAGCATCAGATCGGCTCCAGTGCTATGGCTTATAAACGCAATCCAATGCGAAGTGAACGTATTGCCTCCTTGGCAAACTATGTAATCGCCGATGCGACTAATCCAGCCATTACCGCTGCAACGCAGTGGTTTGAGCGAACTCTCGATGATTCTGCCAACAAGCGCATTTCGATACCGGAAGCCTTCTTAGCAATTGATGGTATATTAGATCTTTATTTGAACATCAGTGAAAATATGGTCGTATATCAAAATGTTATCAAAGCTCATTTGATGAAGGAACTTCCCTTTATGGCAACGGAAACCATTCTTATGGATTGTGTAAAGCTTGGCGGAGATCGTCAGGAATTGCACGAAGCCATTCGTGTTCATAGTATGGAAGCCGCAAAGCTGGTCAAAGAAGAAGGCAAAGATAACGATTTATTGGAGCGCATCGCAAATGATCCTTTATTTCCAATGAATAAAGAAGAACTGGAAGCCATTATGGATCCTGCCAAGTTTGTCGGACGAAGTGTCCAGCAGGTTGAAGAATACAATCAAGAAGTGATTCAACCTATGCTGAATCAAGAAAGAGATTCGTTGGGTATACAGGCAGAAATTAAAGTTTAATACGAAAAAAGATAAAAAACAACCTATAAGATCATTTCAAATATAGAAATTCTTATAGGTTTTTATTTGCACAAAAGGAATTTATGATATTTCCATAACTATATAAGCTGGTCAAGTAGCAACCATTAAAGCATGCCGTACATAAATGAGAACTTTGATAAGCTGTAATCAAATCCGATATTTCCATAAAAGCCAAAGAATCTGCTTTCAAGAACTCGCACAACTTCTGTTCATTCATTCTTACTGAAATGAGCTCTTCAAAGCTGGAGGTATCGACACCGTAAAAACAAGGATGAGTAATGGCTGGAGAAGCAATTCTCACATGCACTGCTAAAGCGCCTGCTTCCTTTAACATTTGAACGATTCTTCTCGATGTTGTTCCACGTACTATAGAATCATCAATTAAAACAATTCTTTTTCCTGCGACAATGGTTCTAATCACAGACAATTTCATTTTAACTCCGCGTTCTCGCTGTTTTTGCGAGGGCTGAATAAATGTTCTTCCGACATAGCGATTCTTGATTAATCCCAGCTCAAATGGGAGGCCGCTAGCTTTGGCATAACCAATTGCTGCAGATGTAGAGGAATCCGGAACACCGATAACCATATCGGCCTGTAAATCGAATGCCATGTCTTTCTTGGCCATACATTTCCCTGTCGCTACCCGTGCTTTATGCACGTTGATACCATCAATCACACTATCGGGACGGGCAAAATATATGTATTACATTGCACAAATATGAGCTTCACAGACATCACAATAACGATCGTGCAAAATACCTTGTGGATGAAACCAAACAATCTCTCCGGGCTTCACATCTTCATACAGCGAACCGCCTAACACTTCAAACGCACAGCTTTCTGAGCCGATCAAATATCCATCATGATTTTTCGCGTAAGAGAGCGGTCGAAGTCCATTGGAATCCCGTACAGCAAAAATTCCTTCCTCTGTTAATATTAAACAAGCAAAGGCTCCCTCCAATAAAGAAAAAGCCTGTTTTATTCGCTCTAAAAAAGTGCCCTTTGTTCTTTGAATCAGGTGAAGAATGATTTCGCTGTCACTGCTTCCTTGAAATATACTTCCCTGTGCTTCTAAATAAACGCGCATTTCTTTTGCATTTACAATCTGGCCATTGTGCACTACTGCAAATTTATGTTGCGTTAAATTTGCAAACAGCGGCTGTATATTTTCGATTTCATTGCCTCCTTCTGTAGAATAGCGAACATGGCCAATAGCGCAATCCCCTTTCAATTGATCTAAAATTGATTGGGTAAACACCTCACTAACCAAGCCTTTTCCTTTATGCATGAGAATCTCATTATGATTTATGGATGCAATACCACATCCTTCCTGGCCACGATGCTGCAAAGCGTGAAGACCATAATAAGCTAAAGTCGCCGCGTCTTCCACATGATAAACGCCAAATACACCACATTCTTCATGTAATTCCTTCAACCTATTTCTCATACGATAAAACCATCTCCTATATTCTTTTACGCTCGTTTCTGTTTTGAATAAGCTGCTTCGATAAATTTTACAAATAAAGGATGCGCCCGATTAGGTCTGCTTTTTAACTCAGGATGAAACTGAACTCCGATATAAAATGGATGATTGCTTGCTTCAATTGCTTCCACTAAGGTATCCTGCATACTGGTACCAACGATATTCATGCCATGCTCAATAAATGACTGACGATATTCATTATTAAATTCATAACGATGACGATGGCGTTCCGATATGATTTCTGTTCCATACGCTTCATGAAAACGGGTTTTTGGCTTTACATCACAGGAATAGGCGCCTAAGCGCATTGTTCCACCCTTCTTTCGCATATGTTTTTGATTCTCCATAAAGTCAATAATTAAATGCTTACTGTCAGGATCAAACTCATAAGAATTGGCATCCGCTAGGTTTAAATCATTGCGGGCAAATTCAATAGCGGCTACTTGCATTCCCAAACAGATTCCTAGATAAGGTATATGATTTACCCTAGCATAATGAGCCGCCAGAATTTTTCCCTCGATTCCCCTGTTGCCAAATCCCCCCGGAATTAAAATTCCTTGTACATCAGCGAATAAATGATTGACATTAGCTGGATTGATAAGCTCAGAATCAATCCACGCAATATCAATTTGACAGTGATTGGCATATCCGGCATGATGAAGTGCTTCCACTACGGATAAATATGCATCATGTAAGGAAATATATTTACCAACAATTGCGATACGAACCATTTGCTTGCATTGATTAATATTTTCCACCATATTCTGCCATTCGCTATTACATTCTTGTACCATCGGCAATGCCAGCTTTTCACATATGCGCTCCGCAATTCCTTGCCTTTCTAACATGAGCGGCACTTCATATAATGATGCACAGTTCACATTTTCAATCACACAACGTTTATCAATATGGCAAAAGGAAGATATTTTATTAATGATGGATGGAGGTAGTGCCTGTTCACAACGCAATATAATCAAATCCGGCATGATACCATAAGACTGTAATTCCTTAACGGAATGCTGAGTCGGCTTTGATTTGAATTCCCCGCTGCTTTTTAAAAGCGGCACCAATGTCACATGCACAAACAGACAGTTGTCCCTTCCCTGCTCCTGTGCTACTTGACGAATCGCCTCTAAATACGGTTGACTTTCCATATCCCCCACTGTCCCTCCGATTTCACAAATGAGCACATCCGCTTTGCTTTTCTCCTGTGCTGAATATATAAATTGCTTAATTTCATCGGTTATATGTGGAATGACTTGTACCGTTTCACCTAAATACTGTCCTTCTCGCTCCTTATTTAATACATTCCAATAGACCTTACCGGTGGTAACATTAGAATACATATTAAGATCCTCATCCATAAATCGTTCATAATGTCCAAGATCCAAGTCGGTTTCACTGCCATCTTCCGTCACAAATACTTCCCCATGCTGAATCGGGCTCATAGTACCCGGATCAACATTAATATAGGGATCCATTTTCTGGGCACTGACGCGAATGCCACGATCCTTCAATAGCCGTCCGACAGAAGCAGCAGTGATACCTTTGCCAAGACCGGAAACAACTCCACCGGTAACGAAAATAAACTTTTTCATTGACAATCAAACCCTCTTTCTATTCTTCATATTCCTTAATAATCGCATTCGCAATCTCTAATCTTGTTTTCCGTGCATTCATCGCTTCCTTTTCCAAATGCTTATGTGCTTCTTCCTCACTCATATATTCATTTTGTATCAGTAAGCATTTAGCTCGATCAATTCGTTTAATCGCCTTTATTTTCTCCACCATTTGAGCCTGCTTTTTTTTCACATGATCATAGCGATGTGAAGCTGCCTGTGCAAATGCTATCAGTTGTATCAATATATCTTTGTCTATGGGTTTCATTAACGTAAAAATGCCATTTTCTTCTACTTTTGATCTGACGAGATCATAAAGATTTCGCTTTACCAAAACAACAAGTGCTGCATTACTGAACTGTGCCATGGATCGCAAAAAAGCAAATTCATGTGCATCCTTTGTAAAAGGAAGATCGACAAAAACCATCGTGAAAACACATTTTTTTATCCGTTCGATTGCTTGATCTGTTGTTTGCGCATCCATAATATCATGATATCCTTGCGCATGAAAATATGCTCTTAATGTATCAAGGTTCTTTTGATGGCTGGCACAGATGAGAATAGAAGACATATGCATACTCCTTTATATACTTTATCCATTAAACAAGGTGTTATGATTCAGATAGAAAGAGACGATACCAGGATCAAGAACGGACTGGATGAACTTACTGTTCAGGGCAATTTTCCTAGCCTCTGCTAAAGAAAGCGGCAGAGTCTCTAAATCGCTACCTTGCATCAAATCGGTATGGCTTTCTTCTTGTAAAGGTAAATGATTTTTTATTCCTTCCATTCCTGCACATATCAATAAGTAGGTTGCTAAATAAGGATTACAGGTAGGATCAGCGCTTCGCACCTCCAATCGCACATAGGATTCGCTGGCAGCCGGAATACGAACGAGTGCTGAGCGATTAGCGCGACTCCAGCTGATATACATGGGGGCTTTAAATTCACCAAGTCGCTCATAAGAATTCTCACACGGATTAAGAAAGGCTGTAATCTCCCGGATATGAGCTAATACACCTGCCAGAAATTCATTTAATAATTCAGGCTTATATAAAGAAAATGCATTTTTATTGTTTTTTGATAAGGACAGATTGATGTGCAAGCCATTGCCGCTTTCTTCTTTCATTGGCTTTGGCATAAAGTTTGCAAGAAGGCCGTGTGCTTGAGCAACGTTGTCCACGATCCATCGAAAGGTCATATAGTTGTCACATGACGACAGTGCGTTATCAAAATGGAAATCAATCTCATTTTGTCCCGGACCTTGTTCATGATGCGAGCTTTCCGGTGTAATTCCCATAGATTCCAGTGTTAAACAAATGTCGCGTCGTAAATCCTCGCCTTGATCGTTGGGAAAAACATCAAAATAACTGCCATGATCAATTGGCCGGATCTGCTCGTTTTCACAACATTCCAGCGCATAGAATTCACACTCCAAACCAGTCATGATTCGCCATCCCATCGCCTGTATCGCGTCGCATTTTTGTTTTAGTAATGTCCTTGTATCTTTCTCATAAACGCGACCATCCGGATAACGAATTTCACAAAAAAAGCGAATAACTCTTCCCTGTGATGGTCGCCATGGCAGAATATCAAGCGTGGTAACATCCGGATACAAAAACAAATCTGACTGATCAACACTTTGAAATCCTTTAACGGCACTGGCATCAAAAGAAATTCCATGTTGGAATACTCGCTCAATCTGTGAAGGCATTATCGAAATATTTTTTTGATGTCCCAACAAATCGCAGAATGCCAAGCGGATGAATTTCACATCATTTTCTTCAATAAAAGATAATACTTCTTGAATGGTTGTTTCCATAATTAACCTCCGGGAACAAGAAAAAAGTGGTCATCAAAAGATGAAAAGATCTCTTGATGAACACCTTTGTTCATAGATATATGATAGCGAAAAGACTGAAATTTGTCAATTAAAATATTTATTTCTTCACATATAAATTTATAATTGAGAATGATCATCGCTAATGCCCGCTGTTTCCATAATTTTTTAGCACTCTGGCACTGGGATCATTCACATTACAATTTGGCCATGCGGCATTCGGCATCCAAAAACCGCTAATCCAATGAGACTGATTAGGATAAAAAGCTTCAAATAACTCACGATAATACAGCGCTTCCTTAGTGAAGGGACGTGCGTGGATATATTGCGCTTGCTTCTGTTTAAATGTTACATCATCATAATATTGATTGGCAAATGCTTTTATATCATCTACCATAGAATGACCTACTGCATCAGAAAATGCGGCTTTTTCACGCAAACGAATATGCTGAGGTAAATCCTCATCGGTGAATGCATGTCGCAGTAAATATTTCCCAATACCATAATGATTGCGTTTCAATTCGGGATCAATACTCATAACGTAGGCAATCAGTTCTTTATCACTGAATGGCACTCTGGCCTCCATAGAATGCGCCGCAATGCAGCGATCGGCACGCAAGACATCATATTGAAACAATTCGCGAATTCGTTTTTCACTCTCTTTTTGAAAGGCTTCTTTATCAGGGGCAAAATCTGTGTATTTATACCCGAACAGCTCATCGCTAATTTCTCCGCTGAATAGTACCTTAACATTGCTGACCTCCGATATTTTTTTACATAACAAATACATACCGACAGCTGCACGTATCGTAGTAATATCAAATGTTTCCAAGTGATAAACAACTTCCGGTATTATATTTAAAACCTCATCCTTTGTCATAAGAAATTCATAATGCTCACTGCCGATAAAGCTTGCGACATCTCGTGCATAAGATAAGTCAATTGCATCTTTATCCATACCGATCGCAAATGTTTTAATCGGTTGTTTTGTATGCCTTGCGGCAATGGAACATACGAGGGATGAATCAAGACCGCCGCTTAACAAAAAGCCGATCGGAGCATCACTGTGTAAACGCTTAATAACTGCATTTTCTAAGCGGTTGCGAATGCCACTGCATAATGATTCCACATCATGATTGACTTGAAATTGTGATACCTTTGCACAGTCATGAAAACAGTAAAATTCACCATTTTTATAATAGGATCCTACCGGAAAAGGATACACATGATTACAAAAAGACTGTAACGCCTTTGCTTCAGATGCAAAAGCAATACGACCATTGCTTGTTTGATACCCGTAAAACATGGGACGAATTCCCATTGGATCCCTTGCGGCAATCCATTCATTGCTTTCTTTAATATAAAGTACCATCGCAAATTCGCCGTCCAGCATATCGAACATTTTCGTGTGATACTGCTCATACAGCGGCAATAAAACCTCGCAATCACTTCCACTGTTTAACTTCATATTATTAAGCTTTTGTTTAACGAGTGACTGGTAATTATAAATTTCACCATTGCATATGCAGTAATTTTCTCGATATTTCATCGGCTGCATCCCTTTTTCACTCAATCCCATGATTGCCAAGCGGTGAAACCCTATGATCCCATCTTCTAATGTTACATATTTTGTCGCATCAGGACCGCGATATGCTAATGGTACAAAGGATGCACAAAACGTTGCGAATGACAAGTCATTTCCACAGACGCTCATAAAACCACACATGATTATCCCTCCCTCAATTGTCTACATAGAGTCCTTCATAAGGATTTTTATCATTCAGTATAACTTCATAGAATTCCATTGTTTCCGGCAGTGTGATTTGTAAGTCATTGGCATACTCAATCAAAGCATCATCAATCAGTTGCTTTTTTTCATTGCTTACTTTTTGTATCCGATCTTTTAAATAAATCGCTTGTGATTGTTCAGAGAGTCTTAGATATATAGATCCACCATGAGCACCAGAGCCACAATATCGGCCGCAGCAGCGCAATTCATTGTTTAAATTCAGCACAATTAACGTTCCGCCCGATAAATATTCGCCGAAAAAGTCCTGAACGACGCCACCGATGATAATCAGCGGTTGCTTTTCCTTCGTTGCTTTCATGTGAACACCGCAGCGACTGCCGCAGTCTTTTTCAACGAATACCTTCCCTCCGCGCATACCATATCCCAGTGCATCACCACACATGCCATGTATGATGATTTTCCCATCATTCATCGTATTGGCACAGGAATCCTGAGCATTTCCAAACACTTCTACCACGCTTCCATCTAAAAAGCTACCAAGATTATTTCCGCATGTTCCATAAATTCGGATCCTTTTTCCTTTTGAAGCATTTGCGATATAGCGTTGACCCATAACATTTTTTATTTCTACTATTTGATCGTCACAGCCTTGAATCAGTTGATTTAATTCGGTTGCGGAACAATATTTTGCCTCTATCATATCATCACCTGCTCCCTGCATGCTTAACCTGTAAAATACGCAGCTCTTCTTCATGTAAATGGATTCCCCGCAGCATCAGCCGATTACCACGCAGTGCTTCAATGGAACAAATACCCATGCCGCCCATCATTTCCTTCAGTTCCAACGTCCAAGAATGAATCAAATGAACCAGTTGCTGAGTTGCTTGCCTTACCTGCAGTCGCTTCACCAATTCCTCTTTTTGTGTTGCGATTCCCCAGTTACAATTTCCTTTGGTACAATCCCGGCAAAGATGACATCCCATCGCCAATAACGCTGCTGTACCAATTGCAACGGCATCAGCACCAAGCGCTATGGCCTTTAATACATCAGCGCTATTGCGTATGCCTCCTGCCGCAATTAATGACACTTCTTCGCGGATCCCTTCTTCTCGCAGTGTTTGATCAACACTGGCAAGTGCAAGCTCAATCGGTATGCCGACATGGTCGCGGATTCTTGTTGGTACTGCGCCGCTGCCCCCACGTATTCCATCAATATAAATTATATCAGCACCGCTCCTCGCAATGCCGGTACAGATGGCTGCGACATTGTGAACCGCCGCCACCTTTACTATCACCGGTTTTTCATAATGCGTTGCTTCTTTGATGGAAATTACCAGTTGACGTAGATCTTCAATAGAATAAATATCATGATGCGGTGCCGGCGAGATGGCCTCACTGCCCGGTTCAATCATTCGTGTGTGCGCAATCAGCGCATTGTTTTTGCGGCTTGGTAAATGTCCGCCTATGCCCGGCTTTGCGCCTTGACCCATTTTGACTTCCACAGCGGCACAATGATTGAGATAGGCTGCATCGACCCCAAATCTTCCACTTGCCACCTGCACGATTATGGATTGCTGATCCGGATAAAATGCTTTGGGAAGACCACCTTCCCCGCAATTATAAAAGGTACCCAGTTTCTTCGCAGCCTCCAAAAGGGCTTGATGAGCCGGATAGGAAATAGCCCCCAATGACATGCCAGCAAAAAGAATGGGGGTTTCCAAATGTAGATGAGGATGAACCTTAATTTGAATTTTACCGTTTGAATTCCTCGTAATACGATGTGTTCGTTTGCCTAAAAAGGTGCGTGTTTCCATCGGTTCCCGTAATGGATCAATGCTGGGATTGGTTACCTGCGATGCATTCACCAACAGATGATCAAAATAAATGGGATATGCTTTGGGAGTACCCATAGAAGATAGCAAAATACCACCTTGATTCGCTTGCTGGTAAATTTCCTGCATATCCTCCATATTCCAATAGCCTTGACTATGGAATTGATTTCTATTCGCAATGATCTTGAGGGCATTTTGGGGACAATATTCTACACATCGTTGGCAGTTCACACAATATAAAGGTTCTATTTTTATTTTATCTTGAGAAGAATCGTAGTGATACACACCGTTGGCGCATTGAAATACACAAGCCTGACATTGGTTACATCGTTCATTGTCTTTAATGATCTCAAACTTTGGCTGATTTTTCATCATGCATCCTCCTCATAGGTTACCATGTATGCTTCTTGCGCTTTCAAAGAAAACAGGTCCTTCAAATGCGGACATATCTTGCGGATTGCACATTCTTCACTTGCCATATAGACACATGAATCTGCTTCACCGATCATCAACGATCGTAATTTAAGACGATCATTCATCGCCCCGACTCCCTCTTTAAAGCCCAAGATGATACTGAAAGGACCATTGATTAGCATAGAGCCAAGATTTCTTCTCAGCATCGTATAATAGCGCTTTTGATCGGGCTCCATATGATCAATCTCATCCCAAAAGGGTGCGGCTAATATGTCTGCACATTCACGAAAAGATAGTCCATGTTGGCGCATCAAGAAATCCAATTCATAGGTGATGACCTCCGTATCGGTCAACAGTGAGCAAGGATAACCAAACATTTCAATATAGCGGCGATTTGCATCATAGCTGGAAATTTCACCATTATGTACTAAGGAAAAATTTAACAAGCCAAATGGATGTGCTCCTGCCCACCATCCCGGCGTATTGGTTGGATAGCGACCATGAGCAATCCATGTATATGCCATGTACTGCTCTAAGCAATAGAAATCAGCCAAATCCTCAGGGTAGCCAACGCCTTTGAATATTCCCATATTCTTCCCACTGGAAAACATATAGGCGCCGACAATGGAGGTATTTATATAAAACATGGTTTCAGTCATATGATCTGCATCATCCTCATTGCTTTCAACAAAATAACGCCATATGAGCGGAGCGTTTTTAATATTGGGATGCGCTCTTGTAGGTATCGGTTCGGCCATGATAATATGCCAATGTTGATTCAAATAACTCTCACATTCGCATTTGCACTGTTCCGTATCATAAAAGAAATGTAATGCATATTCATCTTGATGATCGGGATATATACCATATGCCGCAAATCCTCCCCCCAGACCGTTGGAACGATCGTGCATCATGCGCATAGCCTGCTGAATCCTTTTGCCGTTTTCACATTGCTTATCGCGATGTATGATAGCTGCAATTGCACAACCGGATGGAATACGGACTTCTCCTTCTCTCATATTGTCTTCGCTCCCTTCAAAACAAAAAAAAGCAAAGAGCGTACACAGTTAATCTGCTACATAAGCGCCTTTGCTTAACGTGTTTTATCTTAATCATTTCCGCATTCGTTGTCAAGTACATACAGCGAAATTTAGTAAAAAATACAAATTATGATTGACAATTACCACTACTCTGATTATAATAACCGCGAACAAGCAAAGACGCTGTAATCGAAAGGTTCAGTGTCTTTTTTTGTTTCAAAGGAAGAAAGGACTGACGTTTATGAATACGATACCTGAATATTTTGGTGAATATGTGTTTAATGACACAACAATGAAACAGCGGCTTCCCAAAGATGTATATCGCAAGATGAAGGCGACAATCGAACAATGTGAACCTCTGGATTTAAGTGTGGCAAATGTCGTCGCTAATGCCATGAAAGATTGGGCAGTGGAAAAGCATGCGACGCATTACACCCACTGGTTTCAGCCTATGACCGGGATTACGGCAGAAAAACATGAAAGCTTCTTATGCCCGCAAGATGCATCCCACGTCATTCTTGAATTCTCCGGCAAAGAACTCATCAAAGGCGAACCCGATGCCTCCAGCTTTCCTAATGGCGGTTTGCGTGCTACCTTTGAGGCCCGCGGTTATACGAACTGGGATCCAACTTCTTATGCCTTTATTAAAGATCACACCCTTTGTATCCCTACTGTGTTTTGTTCTTTCGACGGATCTGCACTTGATAAAAAAACTCCTCTATTAAGATCTATGGAAGTCATCAATCAGCAGGCTATGCGTATCATTTCACTGTTTCCCAATGAAGGCATCACTCATGTCTCCACTACCGTAGGAACAGAACAGGAATATTTTTTAGTTGATAAAAAGCTTTATGAAAAAAGGATGGATTTGATGCTGACAGGTCGTACCTTGTTTGGCGCAAAGGTCACCCGCGGACAGGAAATGGAAGACCATTATTTTGGCATGATTATACCACGGGTATCTGCCTTTATGCAGGATGTAAACCAGGAGCTTTGGAAACTGGGCATATTTGCAAAAACAGAACACAAAGAAGTGGCGCCGGCACAATTTGAATTGGCTCCTGTTTTTACAACAGCAAATATCGCGGCAGATCATAATCAGTTAACAATGGAGATTTTGAAGAAGGTGGCCGATCGTCATGGATTTGCCTGTCTTTTACATGAAAAGCCGTTTGCGAACGTTAATGGCAGCGGTAAACATAATAACTGGTCTTTAACTACCAATAATGGAATCAATTTGTTAGAACCAGGTAAAACCCCTGAAAAGAATGCCCGCTTTTTATTGTTTCTCATGGCTGTAATTAAAGCAGTGGATGAATACCAAGGCTTGCTGCGTGTCAGTGTAGCTACGGCTGGTAACGATCATCGTTTAGGTGCCAATGAAGCACCGCCAGCTGTCATTTCCATCTTCCTGGGTGATGAATTAGAGGCAGTATTGGAAGCCATTGAACATGATAAAGTATATGATAAAACATATGAACGATCCATGACCATTGGTGTTGATGCACTTCCGAAATTCCCCAAAGATACAACCGATCGCAACCGAACATCACCGTTCGCATTTACCGGCAATAAATTTGAATTTCGGATGTTGGGATCTTCCCTATCCATTTCATGCCCTAACTATATTTTAAATACGATTGTAGCAGAAGAACTACGACAATTTGCTGATATATTAGAACAATCAGATGATTTTGATAATGCGTTACAAACATTGATTAAACAAACGATCAAGGAGCATAAGCGAATCATATTCAATGGCAATGGTTATACAGATGAATGGCTGAAAGAAGCCGAAAAACGCGGATTGTTAAATCTGCCCACAACAGCCGATGCGATTCCCTACTATATCACCGAAAATAATATCGCGTTATTTACGAGACACGGTATTTTCAATGAAGCAGAATTAAAAGCTAGGGATACCATTCTTTATGAAACATATTATAAGAAATGTAATATTGAAGCATTAACAATGATCCGTATGGTTGAACAGGATATTTTACCGGCAGTGACTTCCTACGAAAATATATTATTGAGCGCCGCAGAAAAGAAACAAACGATTTTAAAACAGAGTATTAATACCTCATTAATTCAGAAACTAAATGATCTATTTGCGTGCTTATATGATTCTACCCAAGCTTTGAAAGAAAAACTAAATCAAACCGATGAACAAGATATGAAAATCGCTGCTTTAACATGTAAAGAAACCATTTTGCCGCAAATGAGTCTAGTCCGAAAATATGCGGATCAATTAGAGGAAATTACTGCGAAAAACTTCTGGCCGTATCCCGACTACTTCGATCTACTCTATCGATTATAGAAAAAAAGCCTTAAGCTGTTATTTCAGTTTAAGGTTTTTATATGTTATACAAATTGTTCGCTCTTTCTCAGTTTACATAATACATTTTCAATCACTTGTTCCGCCTGATAATAAGGCAGGGTGTCAAAAAGGTCTGATTGTGCTTCAAATTCTTCCATTTGTTTCGTATATAATTGAATTTGTTCTTTTGGAAGTTGTTTTAATTTAAGATAATCACATCTTTTAGGATTCAGTCGATGCGTTTGAATTGCATGGCCAAGCCTTCTCATACAATCACAGTGTCCGTTTGCCATACAATAGCTGTCAAGAAAATCTTTAACCTTTCGCTTCGTTCTTGATAAGATCTGTCGATAATTTTCCGGTGTCATTTCCATGATTTCCGCCCCATGCTTTGCATCAATGTGAAACATAGCGCCCAAAACATACACACATCTTGCCCGCTCATCTAAGCATTGAAGCATAACATTGCTACAAGAATATTTTAGTTCCTCGGCCAATTGTTCTGCCGCAATATCACTTTCGTATGGCACATCGAAGTGTTCATCCACCAGGTCCATTGCGTAGATTTCAAAACTTAAACCGGCAAAGCGCGAACGTTTTTCTCGCTCACGCAACAAATAATTGACACTCAATCGATATACCCATGTTGAAAACGAACTTTCAAAGCGAAATGTTGATAATTTATCCAAAATACGCAGACAGATTTCCTGACTGGCATCCTGTGCATCCGCAGGATTTCCAAGCATTCGCAAAGATAAATTAAAAACCAAATCACTTACAAAGCGCACGACTTCCTCCTGCGCATTTAAATCTTTCTCCATTGCTTTTTTGATTAACACTTTTTCCATATCAATATACCTCCTCTTTTACTAATTAGATACAAGGAGTTCGAAAGTGTGACAAAATTAGATAACAATTATGACACAGACAATGCTTCTTTGTTTGATTCACCGATCCATTCATTTAATTTTTTAATTTCATGAGCCGCAAAGCAAAGAACAATAATACCGCTTGATATATCTGCTAAAGGTCCGGCATATAAGATGCCATCCAAGCCAAAGAACATGGGTAGGATGATAATAAGCGGAATTAATAAAATCAGCTGTCGCAAAGTCGATAGAATACTTGCTTTTAATGGTTGACCAGTTGCCTGAAAATAGTTCGTCGTCACAATTTGAAATCCGGACGAAAAAATACCAAATAAATAAATGCGCATTGACTTGATCGCAAAAGCAGTAAAATTAGCATCTGCTTCACCGAATAATTTTAATATGACATCCGGAATTGTTTCACACAGAATCCAACCTAATGTAACCACCAAGGTTGCGATCGTGACGGCCGTGGTATAGGTTTGTTTGATGCGCTTTGGTTTGTTGGCACCACGATTGAACCCCATGATTGGTTGTGATCCAACGCCGATCCCAATACATACCGCAACGATAATCATACTGATCTTTAATACGATCCCCATCGCACTTAACGCAACATCGCCTGTTACACTGCATAGATCACCGTAGTGAACAAGTGTATTATTCATAATTATTTGCATGATTGCCTGTGCTGATTGGGTAATACAACTGGAGATGCCCAAGGACAATATACGCTGTACAATATATGGCTGTATCCGCATGTCCACTTTATGAAACCGCATGGATTTTCCATACTTCCAAAAATATATGAGCAACACTATCGCAGAGAGAATTTGCGATGAAATGGTCGCAATCGCAGCGCCGGCTACTCCCCAGTGAAAAACAAATATGTAAAGCGGATCCAAAACACAGTTTAACAATGCCCCAATGACGATACTATACATCGATAAAGTAGGACTACCATCGGTACGAGCCATATTGGATAATGAGATGCCCAAAACATTGAAAGGCAGACCGATAAAGATAATCGATGCATATTGAATGGAATATTCCATGTTGGCACTGGTAGCGCCAAATAAAACAAGGATCGGCTTTAAGAATAACAGACCGATGACTGATAGGAAAATACCGCCGATCAGCGATAATGTTAAAACATTACCCAAAGTCTGTTGTGCCTCTTGTTGGCGATTTTCACCCAATTTAATCGCTGCATAAGCGCTTCCTCCGGCACCGATGAGAGTCGCCAATGCCAAGATGATGGAGACAATCGGAAATGCCACTGTAGTAGCGGCATTGCCCAAATAACCAACCCCCTGTCCGATAAAAATTTGATCTACGATATTGTAAATAGCATTGACCAGCATCGCGATCACAGAAGGCAAGGCAAACATTCGTAATAGTTTTCCGATCGGTTCAAAGCCGAGCGGATTCCCCTGATGATTTTGAAGTGTCTCATTCATAAAAAACCACATTCCTCCTATGTTAACGTATCCAGATTTAAGTTAAAAATTTCATTCTTCCCTGGCATATGATTATTGTAATTTAATCACATTACAATCAATGGAAGTATACACTTTTCCAATGATGGCTACAAGTAAAAAAATTGAAAAAATGATCATTTACGATCATTTTTTTCATACATCATAGTATTTGATGGCGGATGATATTATTGATGCGATCCGGTCCAACAGAAATTAAGGATATTCTGGTCTTGGTATACTCTTCAATAAAGGTAAGATATTCACGACATTGAATCGGTAATTCTTTCCAAGTGCGGCAAGTTGTTATATCCTCATTCCAGCCTGCAAAAGTTCGATATACCGGCTTGGCATTGGCTACATCCTCTACTGCAGAAGGAATGTAATCAAGAATTGCTCCATTTAATTCGTAGCCGACACAAACCTTTATGTCCTTTAATCCACTTAATACATCAATTTTGGTAATAACAATATCGGTTAATCCGTTTAAAATACATGCATGCTTCACCACAACCAAATCCAGCCAGCCACATCGGCGCGGACGTCCGGTAGTAGCGCCATATTCTCCACCGTGATCACGAATCCAATCCCCCATATCATTCAACAATTCACTCACAAACGGGCCCTCCCCTACTCGTGTACTGTACGCTTTCACTACGCCGACAATATGATCAAGCCGCTGCGGTGCGACACCGGCACCCTCACAAACACCGGCCGAGGTTGGAGAAGAAGACGTCACATACGGATAGGTACCGTAGTTAATATCCAGCATTGCTGCCTGTGCTCCTTCAAATAGCACCATCTTATTCTCATCTAAGGCATGATTTACTTCACTTACCGATTCGATAATACGATTCAATAGTTGTTCACGAATCTTCGCAAAGCGTTCGACTAGTACATCATAATCAAATGGTTCCTCATGGTATATATTTACGATCTGTTCATTTTTAAGCTTTAATGCATAAGCTAATCGCTTTTTGAACGCATCAAAATGCACAAGGTCATGTACACGCAACCCACAGCGTGTATATTTATCCGCATAGCATGGGCCAATACCGCGTTTGGTTGTTCCAATTTTATTTTGACCTGCTTTTTCCTCCTGAAGCTGATCCAGCTTAATATGATACGGCATAATCAAATGCGCACGCTCACTGATGAAAATATGATCGGTGCTCATACCTTTGCTTTCTAAAACTGCCAATTCCTCTAACAGGACAAAGGGATCTACCACCACACCGGGACCGATAATACATTTTGCCTGTTCATGAAGACAACCGCTGGGCAACAGATGTAATATATGCTTTTCACCGTTTACCACGACCGTATGTCCAGCATTATTCCCGCCCTGAAAGCGTACAATCATATCTGCTTTTTCACTTAAAACATCAACGATCTTTCCTTTTCCTTCATCCCCCCATTGGGTACCGACTACCACATAACCGCTCATAATGCTTTACCTCCAAAATCAGAAAAAATCAATAAAAAAGTGTTCCTGCTAATGATTCAAAAAACTCACCTTTCTAGGAACACCTGTCCTTTACTATGATACAAAACTCAATCGCTTTTGTCAATAAATAGCGATGGTTTTTTCACCATTTTTCATTGTTTCTGTTACTATTCACCGATCACTACTATCATCCATACTAAAAAAGTGCCGTCCTC
>CANDJN010000032.1 GCA_947385085.1 uncultured Erysipelotrichaceae bacterium
ATACGATCTTAATCAATGGCGATAAAAACGATGACGGTATTCCCGATTACAACATTGATAGTAACGGCGATGGAAAACCGGATCTGAACCTTGACACAGACAATGATGGTAAACCGGATTTGAATTTGGTGATGTTGAAGAGCTGGAAGCCGAGTCGCTGCGTCACGGTGAATGGTGTGAATTATGAGAGCGGCATCAGCGCAAAAGCGGAAATCAATGTGGATGTGGACAGCGATGGCATTCCTGATATTAACATAGATAACAAGGGTGATTTTAAACCGCATATTAATATCTCGAAAGATGGAAAAAAGCCACAAGTCAATATTGCCATCATCCATACATGGAAACCCGATAAAGATTGTAAGAAAGGCAACTTTTCATTCGATACGATGGTTATTGATGAAAAGAAGGAAGTGTTGATTAATATTGATACAGATGGTGATGGTCTACCTGATATCAATATTGATTTGGATGATGACGGAGAGCCGGATATTAATAAGGATGTGGACGGCGATTGGATACCGGATATTGATATCGACAGCACCGGGGACGGTATACCGGATGTGAATGTGGATACAAACGGTGATGGTGAACCGGATGAAAATATCATTGAGATCACAGAATGGAAGCCTGAACATAATGCAAAGGAACCGTTCCCCTATGATACGATGTCATTTAATGATCCAAAAAAGCCTGATGATCCTATCAATCAAGAACCGGATACGGATGTCAATGGAGCTTACTATCCGGGGGCGAATGTGGGCGGCGCAATGACTGGAGATACCTCAAATATCATGATGTATCTAGGACTTGGATGTGGCGCTTTGGGAATGCTTTGTTTCCTGTGCTATAAGCGAAACGAACAATCATAAGGTCACATAAAAAAGCAGGCAAGTCCTGCTTTTTACGTTACTCTGAAATTTTAATCATGTCTTTTAAACCATCCGTAATAGCGAGCTGATATTGCCCACTCTTAACGAGCTTTGCCTGATCGCTGACCGGCGTGTTTTCATCGAATACCCATACGGCTTCTGCGTTAATTCCATTTTGTCTCAGCTTTTCAAGATAAGCAGTGCCATCCTCATAGCTCATCGCAAATAATGTGGTGGAAAGAATATCCGCAATTCCTGAATCATCGGTAATAACAGTTACGGATCGCATATAGGAAGCAGGCATTAATGTTTGTGGATCAATAATATGATGATACATTTTACCATTGTATTCATAAGCCCGCTGATAATCGCCGCTGGTCACAAAGCTTTGATCCTTATCAATATAAATCGTTGCCAGTGAAGCGGTTTCCTGCGCCGAGGGCAATTGAATTCCAACACTCCAGCGGGAATCATCCGCTTTATTACCGATGATGCGTACATTACCGCCGGCATTGAGAATCGCATGCTCCAAGCCATCCGCAATCAGAGCTTTGGCACACTGCTCGCTCGCATAGCCCTTGGCGACACTGCCCATATCCAAAGAAGCTTTTGGATCATTGATATATACGGTTTGGGCTTTTTCATCAATTTCAATTTTATCCCATCCAACATGCTGCTTCGCTTCGTTCAATTCTTCTATGCTTGGTATCGCACTGTTCCCGTTATTGGTCGCATCCTCGCGATAACGATGCCAGATTTCTAACACCGCCCCATACGTAACATCATACTGTCCATTGCTTCGTTCACTGTATTCTTTTGCCATTAACAATACATCAATGACTTCCTGATCCACCTTGACCGCTTCTTTGCCTGCCATATCATTGATCGTCTTGATATTGGCAATGCCATCATAAGTATGATAGCGATCGAATAATCTATTATAATATAGAAAGGTTTCATTGGTTTTTTGTAAATAGGCTTGAAATGTTTCTTCATCCTTTGTATAAGCAATTAACTGAATGAAAGTATCAAACCCGGCATCCAGAATTTGATCGCTGTATTTTGTTAGCTTTGGTTCTTGACAGCCGCATAATAAGCAGCCGACCATGCATAAGCATAAGATTATTTTCTTCATCGTATCACCGGCGTAATTATACCACAGAAGCGTTTTTTTGTGTATCGTGAATCAGAGATGGCATAATGTGATGTAACTTGAGGTTCATTTTTGTTAAAAGTCTTGGACAATGAGCGTAATGAGCGGCGAAGCGTTGAAAAAGATAAAATTTTACTTTGTATCAGCCTGGGAAAATGCTATAATTAAAATGATGTCGGTTGGTAAAGAAAAGACATGAAAAGAAAGGAAAGGTGAAATGTGATGTCGTTGTTAACAGGATCTATGCGTCATCATATACCAGGTTATAAGGATTTAACCGAGAAGAAGGAAATTCAGGAAGTTAAAGCTGGTTCACAAGTATTGATACCGCTTTATGCCAGTCATTCTACGAAATTCGACGTGCTGGTAAAAGAAGGCGATCATGTTTGTGTTGGAACAAAAATTGCGGAATGTAATGACCGCATGTATGTACCGATTTATTCCAGTGTTTCGGGAACGGTAAAAGGCGTACAGAAACGGATGCATATGACGCTGAAACCCTTGGATCATGTGGTAATTGAAAATGATGGAAAAATGGAGGAAACGCAGTCATTTGCGCCATTGGATTATCAAAGCGCTAGCCGTGAGGAGCTCATAGCCTTTATGAAAGAGGCTGGTATTATCGGGCAAGGCGGTGCTGGTTTTCCTACTTATGTGAAATATGAACAGGCGAAGGATATCAAAAAGCTGATTATTGACGGTGCGGAATGTGAACCGTATGTGACAGCCGATCATAAGATGATGGAAACGCGTTTGGATGATATGATCACCGGTATATTAGCCATGCGTAAGATGGCACAGGCGGAAGAAGCAGTCATCGTAATCAAGAAAACGCATACTGAGATTTTACAGAAGGTAGAAGCTGCGGTTGCCAATGTCAGTGGTGTCAGTGTATTGCCGGTGGTCGATGTTTATCCGATCGGCTGGGAGCGGGCACTGGTACGGCTGATTATGAAGAAGGATTATGATAAGCTACCCTCAGAAGTTGGTGCGATTGTCAATAACGTATCGACAGCCTATGCGTTTGCGAAGGCATTGTTAAGAGGAAAGGGTATCATTACCGCATTATTTACAGTGAGTGGTGATGGTGTTGCCAATCCGGTGAATATTCACTGTCCGGTTGGTGTACCGATCAGTGAAGTCATCGCAGCGTGCGGCGGCTATCTGGATGAAAATGTTAAACTGATTGCCGGAGGACCGATGATGGGTAAGACCATTGTCAACGAACAATTTGTCGTAGAACGGCAGATGAATGCCGTTACGGTACTAAAAACGAAAGTATTTGATACGGTTTCCTGTATGCGCTGCGGTCAGTGCTGTGACGTATGTCCGAGCGCTTTACAGCCGGTGCGGATCGCGCAGGCTGCGAAATTGAACGATAAAGCCATGATGGAAAAGCTGTGTGCGATGGACTGCATCGAATGCGGTCTGTGCGCCTATATTTGCCCATCGCGGCTGGATGTGACTGAGAATGTCCGCAAGGCTAAGCGCCAATTAGCTATGGCAAAGAAGTAAGGAGGGTAAGAAATGAAGTTTACGTTTAGTGCAAGTCCTAACTTTCGCCAGAAACAAAGTACGACGCGGATGATGCTGGAATTGACCATTGCGCTGTTCATTGTTTATGCGTTCTCATTATTCTATTATTTCAGTGAATATGGAAGTGCATATGGAATACAGGCATTGATTTTGATGGCAACCTCACTCATCGTTACGTTTGCTTGTGAAATTGTGTGGGCACTGTTTAAAAAAGAGAATTTGAAGAAGTATATCACTTCTTCCTTCGGCTGGATCACAGCGATCATTTTAACGCTGATGTGTCCGATTGATACAAAGCCGTATGCACTAGGAATCGCAACATTCTTTGCGATCTTTGTCGGCAGAATTTTATTCGGCGGCTTTGGTCAAAATATCTTTAACCCGGCTGCGGTCGGATTTGCGGTGATTTTTGCCAGCTTTGCCGGTGCTAAGGTCGCAGATGTCGCGACCGAGGCAACACCGGTTACGTTAATGGCTAATAATTATAACTGGCTGACCTTGAATGATACCATGATCAAAACATTGATGGACAAGGTCGGCGGATTGTGGAATTTGTTTATTGGTTGGTATCCGGGCGGCATGGGTGAAACGTGTACGGCACTGCTTTTGGTGATCGGTGTGATTTTGGTGATTCGCCGTATCATTGACTGGCGCGTACCGGTGATCTACTTGGGTTCGATCGTTGTATTGACCTCCGTTTTGGCAATATTCAGCGGTATGTCGAACTGGTATTGGTATCCGATGTTTCATCTGTGCAGCGGTGGTGTGGTATTCGGCGCAGTATTCATGCTTACCGATCCCGTCACATCGCCGACAACGCGGGTTGGTAAATACGTCTTTGCCTTAGGCGCCGGTATTATCACGGTGCTGATCCGCGTATTGGCAAATGCGCCGGAAGGATGTATGTACAGCATTCTGATTATGAATATGCTGACACCGGCAATTGAGCAGGCCTTTACCGGTAAGCAGACAAGCTTACAAAAGAAGGGCTATATCACATTAGCGGTGTTAAGTGTACTCGGTATCACAACGATGTATTTGGCCAATATGAAAATTGAACCGGCAGAACCAAAGAAGCCGGAGAAACCGAAAACGGTCATTTTAAATATGGATGATGATTATGTGAATTCGCTGAATGCGACATTGGATTCTACGGTTGATAACGGCGATGGCACAACGACTTATACCGTTACCGCAGAGGGATATGCGGCCAAGGAAGGTCCGAATATGCCGGATTACAATCATCCGTTTGATCCAAACGTATTTGAAATTGTCATTGACGCTGACGGTAAAACAATTGTATCGGTAAATCCGACCGTCATTAAGGATACGGAATATATCGGTGATAAGATCAAGAATGAAAAGTACTTGAAGCAGTTTATCGGCAAGGATATCTCCACATTGAATGAGGTAGAGAAAAACGATGTGGTATCCGGAGCGACATTCTCAGTGAAATCAAGTATGCGTGCCCTTCTGGAAGTCAAGAAGGCATTGGGATATTAGGAGGTAAGAAACGATGAAAAAAGTCATACATTTAACCCTTTTCTTAGCTCTGGTAGCCGCGATTGCCGGTGGCGCGCTGGCCTTTGCCAACAGCTTGACGGCGCCGATTGTGGCAGCCAATGCGCTGGCAGCGGAAAAAGAAAATCTACAGTTGATTTTCCCGGATGCGGCGGATTCGGATTTTGAAGAAGTCAATGTCAAGGATTCAGAAACCATTGAAAAGATTTTTACGGTAAAGGGTCAGGGAACCGTGTTCAAATTACAGGTAAGCGGCTATAAGGATGGTACAAGCTTTATGGTTGCCCTTGATGATGATGCCAAGATTATCGATTATGTGGTGATTTCCAACGGTGATACACAGGGTATCGGCTCTAAAGTAGCGGAGGATTCCTTTAAGAAGTCATTGTTGGATAAGAATGCGGAAAGTGATACACTGGATACGATCAGCGGTGCGACCGTCTCTTCCAAGCCGGTAGTGGAAGGAATCCAGGAAGCAGGTAAATACCTGTTGGAAAATATGAAATAGGAGGATGAATATATGAATCGTAAAGAAAATTTTACCGCCGGGTTCATCCGTGAAAATCCTGTTTTCGGACTGTACCTGGGACTTTGTTCCACCTTGGCGATTACGACATCGCTGAATAATGCGATCGGTATGGGTGTTGCCGTAATTCTTGTATTGGTTATGAGCAATGTCATCATCTCTTGTCTGCGGAAGGTCACACCGAGTGAAATCCGCATTCCCGTATACATTGTGGTTATTGCGACCTTGGTAAAAATCATTCAGATGTTAATCAAGGCATATGCGCCGGCTCTTGATAGCGCCTTGGGTGTGTTTATTCCTTTGATTGTCGTAAACTGTATCATTCTGGGTCGTGCGGAGGCATTCGCATCCAAAAACGGTGTGCTTGATTCTGCGCTTGATGGTCTGGGAATGGGACTTGGCTATACGTGCTCCATCATCGTGATGTCAGCACTGCGTCAGATTCTGGCGACGGGAATTTTGTCCTTTGAAAATCCGTTTAACGTGGAACAGACGATTTTCTCACTGCGCCTGATACCGGAGGATTTTGTCATCAGCATGTTTTCACAGCCGGTTGGGGCATTTATCACCTTTGCCCTGTTGGCAGGTGCTTTAGCAGCGTATAAGAATCATCAAACCGCAAAACAGGAGGCCGCAGAAAAAGCTGCGGCGTCTGCCGCAAAGGAGGCGAAATAATCTATGGATATCGGAAATTTGTTTGTATTGTTTATCACCTTTACCTTGATTAATAACGTCATCCTGAATCAGTTCTTGGGTATCTGCCCGTTTATGGGGGTATCCAAAAAGAGCAGCTCAGCGATCGGCATGGGCGCGGCGGTTACGTTTGTCATCGTAGCGGCTTCCTTGGTTACGTATGCTTTGTATTATCAAGTGCTACAGCCGTTAAATTTGGAGTACATGGATTTGATTACCTTCATTTTGGTCATCGCATCACTGGTACAGCTGGTGGAAATGGTCATCAAGAAATTAAGTCCTGCTCTCTATAAGGCATTGGGTGTTTATCTGCCCTTGATTACCACCAACTGCGTGGTATTGAATGTTACGCTGAACAATATCAGTGAAGGCTATAACTTTGCGGAAATGTTGACGTATGCGATTGCCATTCCGGTTGGCTTTACGTTAGTATTGTATATTTTCTCCACCATTCGCGAGCGTCTGGACGCAAGCAATGTTCCTAATGCATTTAAAGGCAATCCGATTGCGCTGATTGTCGCAGGTATTATGGCACTTGCCTTCAGTGGATTGGCAGGACTTGTTTAATGGCGGCAGTAATCTTCTTTGCCGTTTTGGGCGGGATTTATGCGTTGTTGTATTATTGTAATCATAAAACTCCCGTGCCAAAGGGTTGTGAAAATATAAAAGCGGAATGTGCGGGATGCCATGATTCCTCATGTGCGAATCATCCCTCACATGATCTGTAAGGAAAGGAAGGTCATGAATGGAAGCGATCATTATTGCGGTAGTCATGATGCTCGTTCTCGGTGCTCTGTTGGGACTGGGATTGGGGATTGCCGATAAATATTTACAGGTAGAGGTCGACGAGCGCATTGAAACGGTTACGTCAATGCTGCCGAATTATAATTGCGGCAGCTGCGGCTATGCCGGCTGCTCCGGATTAGCAGAAGCGCTGGTTACAGGCGAGGTCAGTGTCGTTGGCACTTGTCGTCCCTGCAAGGCAGATCAAAAGGAAAAGATTGCCGAATATTTGAATACGACGCCGGGACCCGATGGTACGTGTGTCAAAGTCAAAGCCTAAAGGAAGAGCAGTGAATTCATGTGAACTCACTGCTTTTTTCTGCGCTGTGCTTTGCGATATTGTAAGGGAGTAATGTGGTAAAGGCGGCGAAATGATTCGATAAAATAGGCAGAGGAGGAAAAGCCGCAGGAAAGAGCGATTGCTTGGATAGACTGCTCACTATGAATGAGCAGCTCTTTGGCATGAAGCAGGCGAATTCGTTTTAATTCCTCCATTATCGTATGACACGTTGTGCGCTGATAGAGATGCGCCAGTGAATACTTATTCATATGAACCAAATCTGCCAGCTGATCTAGGGTGATGCTCTCCTGATAATGATTCGTTAAATATGCATGAATGGTCTCGCATTCACGACTCGCTGTTTTTATGTTTTGAAATTGTACTTTGGGATGCGTGTAGCGCAGACAAGTGATTCTTAACAGTTCATCCAATGCTTTTAACGCTTCATCGTGATGCATCCCTTGCTTTGTCTCCTGCACCAGTAACGTCATCATCGCTATGATTGCGGAATGGTTAAGGGAAATGACTTGATCATGATCGCTAATGATTTCTAATGATGACCATGTACATATCATTACCGATAATGAAGAAGCACCTTGTGTCGTAAGAGACGTATGATGAGGAAGCAAATAAGCACATTTAGCTTGCAGGCTGATTGAATGCTTGGTTGTCCATAGCTCACCACTGCCATCTAAAAGATAAAGCAGTGCGCCCTGAGAAAAGACCTCATGATGAGTTGGCTGCCATGTTGATAAATGAATGGTGAATGCGGATGATGTAGATGCCATAAATGAATTTGTTTACTCCTTTGGTTTGGCATTATTATAGAGAATGCCGCATAGAATTACAAGGGAAAACAAAGGGTTTCTTAATGTAAGAAAATGAAAGTTTAAATGAAAAAACTTATGTATTTTTCATAAGAAATGCGTTATAATAGGGAAGATAAAAAACGGAGGGATAAAGATGGCAGTACAAGACTTGCGTTTACCGAAGCATTATGAAAATAAGCTTGATTTGGTGACAACAGAAATCGCCATTAAATATGTAAAGGATTTATTTGAAAAGCGCTTGGCCAATCATTTGAATTTGATGCGTGTTTCAGCGCCGTTGTATGTGGCGCGGGAAAGCGGCTTGAACGATAACCTGAACGGCGTAGAGCGCCCGGTAGATTTTACCATTCGCGAATTGAGCGATCAGATGGAAATTGTACATTCGCTGGCTAAATGGAAGCGCATGGCTTTGAAGCGTTATCATATTGATGTCAATAAAGGCATCTATACCGATATGAATGCGTTAAGGCGGGATGAGTCGTTGGATCATCTACATTCGGTTTATGTGGATCAATGGGATTGGGAAAAAAGTATTTCCCGTAAGGATCGCAACGAGGAATATTTAAAGCATACAGTGCGCTTGATCATGAAGGCTTTGGTGGAAACACAATCTGAGGTAATCAAGGTATTTGAGAATATCGAACCCTTTATCTTTGAGAATATCACGTTTATCACTACACAGGAATTGGAGGACGCCTATCCGGATTTAACCCCGAAGCAGCGTGAATATATGATTGCCAAAGCGCATAAAAGCGTGTTTGTGATGAAAATCGGCGATCGGTTGAAAAGCGGACAGGTTCATGACGGTCGTGCTCCTGATTATGATGACTGGCAGTTAAACGGCGATATTTTGATTTATTATCCGGTGCTGGATTGCGTGGTGGAATTATCCAGTATGGGAATCCGGGTCGATGCACAAAGCCTGCATGAGCAATGTGTGAAGGCTGACTGTGTAGAGCGGGAAGGCTATCCGTTTCATCAAATGCTGCTGAAGGATGAGCTTCCGTTAACAATGGGCGGGGGAATCGGTCAGTCGCGTATTTGTATGGTGCTGTTGAATAAGGCGCATATCGGCGAGGTACAGGTCAGCGCATGGAGCGAGGAAATGATACAGGCATGTGAAGAAGCGGGGATTCATCTTTTATAATCGTATAAATCAGAAAAAACCGATGTTGAAGCATCGGTTTTTCGGTGGGAAAGGAAATTATAGACATAGCGCTGTATCCAGAAGGAATTGAATATGAGCAGGATCAGGATCAATGTAAATGGTCTTGTAGTGAGCCATGGAGACAAAGCTGCCCTTGGTTTTCGGAATCTTTTTCAACTGCTTAACTTGGCAGTAATTGATCGGAACGCTGGAGGAATGACGTGCGCCGGAATACCACGCTGCCAGCATTGCGGCATCGCGCAATAGCGCCTCATGGGGATGATCATCACTGATGATGACATGAGCCCCGTGAAGATCCTTCACATGAAGCCATAAATCACTCTTGCGCGCCAGTCTCCAAGTCACATATTCATTTTGAAGATTATTTTTTCCGACATAGACTTTTATATCACCGAAGCGAAAGCATTCATAATGCGGATGATCCGCTTGTTTTTTTCTGCGTTTTTTATCCTTGCCCTCTTTCATATAATGCAGGCGAATCAATTCTTCCCGTATTTCTGCCGCATCGGCTATGGAGGCCTGTTCCAGCTGAATCTGCATCGCTTCAAAATAGCGGATTTCTTTTTCACACAGCGCGATTTGTTCTTTGAGATATTCTTGGGCACGTTTCGCCTTATGGTATTTTTGATAATATTTCAGCGCATTTTTTTTCGTATCAAAGCGCATATCCAAGGGGATGTCGATCATCGCGTCCTCATAAAAGGAGGGCAGGGTAACAATCGGTTGGCGTTCAATTGTATCCATATACGCGAATAGAAGATCGCCGTACTCGCGGTATTTCTCACAATCTAAGGCATCACTCATGCTTTCCTGTAATTTTGGCAGCTTGCTTTGATTGCGGTGAAGCTCGTGCTTTACCACCTTATATAAGTCACCGGTTTGCTGCTTAATCCGCACCTTTTCTTCCTTTTCATGATAGAGGATGTCTAATCCTTTCATTAACGGATAGTGGCGCCATGTATTGGAACAGTGCGTTAACGGCAAAATATGAAAGAGCATTTTATCGGGAAGGTCGCTGATGAAGATGTCATTCGATGCCGCTAATTGACTCATGATATCTGTCAGCTTTTCATTGTTATGCATGCGGTATTGTACCTCATCCGATAATAGCGGAGAAAAGCCATGAAGCTGCTTGGTGAGGGGGATTTGCGGATCAATATGATCACAGGTGAAGGGGTCTTTCTTATGAAGATGGGGCTGGGGCAATGCATAGCAAGCCCCGGGATGAATCGTGCGCTTATTGTTTTCAAAGGGGGGAATGCGCTTCAAGGCATCAATGATTTTGCCATCCTCATCGACAAAGACGAGGTTGGCGTATTTGCCCATGCATTCAAAATAAAGATGCTTATGATGAATATCGCCCAGCTCATTGCGGGCTTCGATTTCAAAATGGAGAATGCGATCCAGTCCCTCCTGATTCAGTCTGCGTATAATGCCGCCATCTAACTGCTTTCGCAGCAGCATGACGAAATTCCCCGGCGCATCCAGGGTGGTATATGACAGTTCGCTGATATTGATGCGATTATAGACGCTGTGGGTGGATATCAACAGCTTTTTGTTTCCTGTATGAGTACGAAGCTGAAACAGGATTTCCGTATCGGATAGCTGTTGGATTTTATTGATTTTTGCCGGTAAATATTCTGCCAGCTGTTTTGTGATTTGTCGTAAAACGATGCCGTCGATTGCCATGGTAATACCTCCGCTGTGCGTATTATAACACATTTTAATTCGTGTTGCGATGGCTCATAACTGTGGAGTGGAGCGCCAATATCATGATGGCAAAGGTGTTTGGATATGGAGATAGGAAAAAGAAATTGTCGATCCTTGATGGTTACCCAGGGAATATGTTGGAGGATGATGAAAGCGAATTTTTGATTGTAAAGATTTCTAATATTTTCAAAACCCGTTTGACAAGTGTTGATGGTACTAGTAAAATGTAAGCAGGAAAAGGGTGCATATATATGAAAAAAGGGTTATTGGTGATAATCAGCGGTCCCAGCGGGGTGGGAAAAGGGACAATTCGCAGCTTTTTGATGAATGAGGAGGCTTTAAAGCTTGCTTATTCAATTTCGATGACAACGCGTTCTCCGCGTCAAGGGGAAGTCGACGGCAGGGATTATATTTTTACATCCAAGGCGGCATTCGAGCAGGCAATCGGTCGCGGTGAGCTGTTGGAATGGGCTGAATTTGTCGGCAATTATTATGGAACACCATTATCTGCCGTGGAGGATCTTCGCCAACAGGGAAAAAACGTTTTGTTGGAGATCGAAGTGCAGGGAGCGATGCAGGTACGTGAGAAGTGTCCGGATGCCATTTCCATCTTTATCATACCGCCAAATATGGAGGAACTGGAAAAGCGGATTCGCGGTCGTCACAGTGAGGCTGAGGAAATCGTACAGCAGCGCCTTGCCAAGGCAGCCGGAGAAATGAAATTGATCAAGGATTATAAATATGTTATATGTAATGATGATCCGCAGTTGGCAGCGGATATGGTCGCATTGATCATTAAGCGGCATATGCTGAAGGAGATGCAGGAATCATAGGCAGGAGGTAAACTTCTGCTTTTTCTGTGCCTTTCTATCATATTTATGCGATTCCTTATCGGGGTGGTTAAAAGTTTGTTTGCTTTATGATAAAATATAGACATTGGAAAGAAGGAAAGCCATGCACATTGCTTATGTATATATTGAGCATCCGATAATGGAATTGGATCGGGCATTTACCTATCGCTGCGATGGTTTTTCGTTGTGTCGTGGCGTACGGGTTCGTGTGCCCTTCGGCAAAAAGAATACGCCCTTGATCGGCTTTGTGGAGAAGGTAGAGGAAATTGAGGAAAGTGAACAAATTGCTCAAGCTTATGAATTAAAATCAATTTTAGCGGTCATTGATGATAAACCGTTGATTAATGAGGAGCTGTTTGCACTGGCAAAGTGGATGGCAAAGACTTGCGTGGCGCCGTTGATCAGCTGTTTTCAATGTATGCTGCCAAGCAAATTAAAGCCCAAACGAACGATGAGCGCCGTAAAGCAGGAGGCATGGGTCGTTTATGATCATACCCCGATGCAGCTAACCAAACGGCAGGAGGAAATATGCCATATTATGGAAATGCGCAAGGAGATGCTGCGCAGTGTGTTTTATCAAGAGTTTAAGAGTGCGGGAAAGCGCTTGATTGAAGCGGGAGCACTGTATGTAGAGCAGCGTGATGCCAAGGCGGTTTTACATGTGAACAAGGAAAATGAAGCACCTTTTACTTTGACAAAGTCGCAAAAAGCGGCGCTGGACGCCATTATGCAGGGAGATCCCAAGCAGGTGTATTTGCTGCACGGTGTAACCGGATCCGGGAAAAGCGAAGTATTTTTACAGATGGCACAGCGAGTATTGGATCAGGGCAAGCAGGTGTTGATTCTCGTACCGGAGATTTCCTTGACGCCGCAGATGATGGAGCGGGTGGAACGGCGCTTTCAGGGACAGGCGGCTATTTATCACAGCGGTTTAAACGCACAGGAAAAATATGAACAGTATATGCTGGTGAAGCAGCATCACGTATCCGTGGTGGTCGGTACGCGCAGTGCGGTGTTTATGCCCTTTGATGCGTTGGGCTTAATCATTATGGATGAGGAACACGATACGAGCTATAAGCAAGATGTTGCGCCGCGCTATCATTGCCGCGATGTGGCGGTGTTTCGTGCCAAGCATCATCACTGTCCATTAATTTTAGCCAGTGCGACGCCAAGCCTGGAATCGTATGCCCGTGCTTATAAAGGGGTTTATCAGCTGGTTGAGATGCCAAAGCGTATTAATGATTCACTGCCTGAGGTTCGTCTTGTTGATATGAAAGATAATCTGGTTAAAGGTGGAAATACACTATTAAGCAGGGAGCTGGAACAGGCAGTCGAGGAGCGGCTGCAGCGTCATGAGCAGGTTATTTTGTTGCTGAACCGGCGCGGCTATACCCCGATATTGCGCTGTATTGAATGCGGATATGTACAAATGTGCCCGCATTGCGATATGGCAATGAATTATCATAAGGATGAAAATGTGTTGAAGTGCCATACATGCGGTGCGACGATGCCCTTGCCGAACTCATGTCCCCAGTGCCATAAAAGTGCTTGGCGTTATTTGGGTATGGGAACACAGCGTTTGGAGGAATATGTTAAAAGGCGTTTTCCCGAGGCATCGATTCTGCGAATGGACGCCGATACAACAGCGCGTAAATTTGCGCATGAAAAGCTGTTAGCCAAGTTTCGCCGTCATGAAGCGGATATTCTTTTGGGTACGCAGATGATTGCGAAGGGCTTGGATTTTGATAAGGTGACATTGGTAGGAATTTTAAATGGTGATGCGATGCTTAATCGCAGTGATTATCGCAGTGCGGAGTTGACTTATGATTTGCTGGAACAGGCAGCGGGACGCAGCGGTCGTCATGATAAGGCCGGTGAGGTGATCATTCAAGCCTACGATACGACGCATTATGCGATTCAATGTGCAGCGCATCATGATTATCGCAGCTTTTTTGCTCAAGAGATGCAGTATCGCCATCTTGCCGGGTATCCGCCCTATGCTTATCTTGCCAGCATGGTGTTTCGCCATCGCCAGGAAGAGGTGGCTATGGACTGCGCTGTGGCAACCATCATACAGCTGGATCATGAATCGGAGATTCGTATTTTAGGTCCCGGTTGCTTGGGAAAAAGTCGTGATGAGTATCGGGTGCGGATTTTGTTAAAGGGAAAGGATCCGTTAAAATTAAATGAAATGGTATGGGATGTATATCATCGTCATTTGACAGAAAAGAAGAAGGTGGCTATAGAGATTGATCTTCAGCCGTTAATATTGGAGTAAGCCATGAAGGTGTTACGATGGTGGGTTCCCTATCTTTTTATCGACGGGGGATTGGTGATAGCGACTAGGTATGATTTAACTTTGGCTCAGTGGTTTTATCATCCCGATCAACCATTGGCGATATTTTTTGAGCGCTTGGCACTATTGCCGGTGGAATGTATGATTCCGTTTTGTTTTTATGGTATGTTTCAAAATAACCGTCATGCGGTGAATATAATTGGATTTGTGATCAGCATGGTGATCATCATTTGGGATACGCTTAAGTATTGGATTGTGATGTGGGAGCCATGGTGGCTGTGGGTGACGGTATTCCTTTTGGTTATCATTCTCGTTTATCATTTCCTGCAATATATTCCGATGACGTTCTGGAGCCAAAATGAACAAGCGATGCGTTTTGTTCTTACGGCGGCTTTGTTTAGCTTTAGCGTCGTTTTTGGCTTGAAGACAGTTTGGGGGAGAGTACGTTTTCGGGAAATGGCAGGGAATGAAGCTTTGTTTACACCATGGTATGTCGTGTGTGGAGTTAACGCACATCACAGCTTTCCCAGTGCCCATACGGCAACGATGAGCTTGATTTTATGTCGTCACTTTGCCTTAGCGCTGAATGGAAAAGCAGTGCGTATGAAGCAGGTTATTGTTGATGGTGGGGTGATCGTGGTGATGATGGTGATGCGAATGATGATGGGAGCTCATTTTTTCAGTGATGTGCTGATGGGCTTTGCGATTACGTATACAATCATGATTTTGGTTTATCGATGGATGCGCAGGGAGGGATAAAGATGGAACAGCGTGAAATTGCCTATGAATGCTTGAAGGCGATCATGTTGGATCGGCAGTACAGTAATCTGGTGCTTCGTCATGCGTTGAAAAAGGTAGAAGTACAGAAACGTGCAAAGATCACGCAGGTGGTCTATGGCACTTTGGAGAATTATCGCTATGTTCGCTGGAATTGGGAAGCTCTGGTGATGCATTTACCTAAGCCGGAGGTGTGCGTGTTGATGGATATGGCGGTGTATGAGCTGTTATGGATGAAGGAAAAGCCATATGCGCTGGTGAATGAAAGTGTTTCTTTGGCGAAGCGATATGTACCAAAGGCAGCGAAATTGGTCAATGCACTATTGCGGCGGGTGAATGAGCAGGGAATGCGTCCTTTGAGTGATGATCCTGAGGAAGCATTGGCAATAGAGACATCGCATCCGACATGGCTTTATCGGATGTGGAAAGCTCAGTATGGAAAGGAAATAGCGGAACAGCTTTGTCGCGATACAAAACGGGTACGGCAGCGTGTTGGGCGTGTGAATATGTGTAAATTGTCACGGGATGAGTTATTAGCGCAGGATTCACGCTTTTCTGCCGGAGTAATTGGTGAAGCATCGGTCATTTATGATCATGGTAATATTGCGGATACCTCTTGGTATCGCGATGGCTATTTATCCATTCAGGATGAAGCCAGTCAAATGATTGCGCCCTTGTTGGATCCTAAGCCTGGACAACGAATTTTGGATGTATGCAGCGCTCCGGGAACGAAAGCGACGCATATGGCGCAGCTGATGAAGGATCAAGGGGAAATCATCGCTTTGGATATACATGAGCATCGGGTGGCGCTGATTGAGCAGGGAGCACGGCGCTTGGGCTTGTCCAGTATCCAGACAAGGTGTATGGATGCGACTTGTTTGGAAGGTCTGGAAGAGGCTTCTTTTGACGGCGTTCTTTGTGATGTTCCATGCAGCGGCTATGGCACATTATCGCGCAAAAGCGATATTAAGTATCATATGCAAAGTGAGGATATGGATACGCTGATTCCCTTGCAGGCGGCGATATTGCGGCAGGCATCTGCCATGGTCAAGCCCGGTGGAGTATTGGTATATAGTACTTGTACGCTCAATAAAAAGGAGAATGAAAAGCAGGTGGAAGCGTTTCTTCAAGAGCACAGTGAGTTTGAAAAGGTTTTTGAACGCACAGTATTTCCGTTTGAGTTTGGCAGTGATGGATTTTATATGGCAAAGTGCAGACGGAAATAAGGGAGTAAAAGCTTTGCGATGTTAAATGATTATAGGTATGAAAAAAAGCGGTGATGGGCATTTAGTTTCAATGCTTCATCACCGTTTTCGTTATGGATCAATGACTGTTGGAGTTCTTCCGATTCCGACCACTTCACTGACAATTCTCGTCCATGTTGCACAGCCAACAATACCATCCGCGCTTAATCCGTTATTGCGTTGATAGGAAACAACGGCATTGCGGGTGTTGTTTCCGAATGCGCCATCTAAGGTATAGGTCGTATAACCCAAAGCATTGAGCGCATCCTGTAAAATCAGAACATAGACGCCTCTTGATCCATTTCGCAATAGTGGGAAACCGGCGGAACATGCCGGGCGACCATAGCGTTTGTCGAAGTGGACCCATGTCGGTGTGGGGTTGGGGTAATGGCATACTACTTAATTTTAAGAGTAGCACACTATTCTTTTTTAAAGATTTCTTTTTTTATTTATGGAAAAGTATGTTAATTCGTTTACATAGCTTGTATAATAAATATATGTGAGAGAAAAGAGGGGTTAATAATGGTTATTGGTTATCAAAATTTTTTTAGATTTTTCATGGATAAAGTAAGGGGAAAAATGGTTTCTGGCCAAAGAACAAAACTAAGTAAAACAATAATGGTCTATAATCCAAAAAATCGTTTCGTATCTATGAAGGCTTTGTTAAAATGTGTAGAACATTAGAATGTATAATGGATAACATTGAGTAGTTTTAAAAGGATTATAATTTGGAGGAGTTTTCATGGAAATTATCGATAATAAAATTAAAACATTAAAAGATGATATGTTAACTGAATTGCATAATGGTAGCAAGCTTTCAATTGCAGCTTCCTGCTTTTCCATCTATGCTTTTGAAGAATTGAAAAAGGAATTAAAAAATGTAGACGAATTGCGTTTTATTTTTACTTCACCAACCTTTGTGAAAGAAAAGCTCAAAAAAGAAAAACGAGAATTTTATATTCCGCGGTTAAATCGAGAGCGAAGTTTATACGGCTCTGAATTTGAAATAAAGCTAAAAAATGAATTAACGCAAAAGGCAATTGCTAAAGAATGTGCACAATGGATTAAAGAGAAAGTAATTTTTAAATCAAATATCACAAGTGATAATATGACGGGATTTATTAATCTTGATGAAAAGAACTATATGCCAATAAAAGGTTTTACAACAGTTGATTTAGGTTGTGAAAGAGGAAACAATGCATATACAATAATTCAAAAAACAGAAGCTCCTGTCACGAAGCATTATATTGATCTGTTTGAAAGTCTGTGGAATGATAGTGATAAATTGCAGGAAGTGACTGATGAGGTTATTGAAAATATTACTGTAGCATATAATGAAAATTCTCCGGATTTTATTTATTTTGTGACACTTTATAATATCTTTAATGAATTTCTTGAAGATATTTCGGAGGATGTTCTTCCTAATGAAGCAACTGGTTTTAAAGAAAGCAAAATTTGGAATATGCTATATAATTTCCAAAAGGATGCAGCACTCGCAATTATCAATAAACTTGAAAAATATAATGGTTGTATACTAACTGATAGTGTCGGTCTTGGTAAAACTTTTACTGCTTTGGCAGTTGTTAAATATTATGAAAACAAAAATAAGTCGGTCCTAGTTCTTTGTCCGAAAAAACTTAGAAATAATTGGAATACTTATAAGGATAATTATATTAACAATCCAATTGCTGAAGATAGACTTCGTTATGATGTTCTTTATCATACCGATTTGAATCGTAATAGAGGAACTTCAAATGGGCTTGATTTAGAGCGACTAAATTGGGGGAACTACGATTTGGTTGTGATTGATGAATCACATAACTTTCGTAATGGTGGTAAATTATCTGGTGAAGAAAACGAAAAAGAGAATCGCTATTTAAAATTATTGAATAAAGTAATTCGAAAAGGTGTTAAAACAAAAGTCTTGATGCTGTCTGCGACTCCAGTAAATAACAGATTTAATGATTTAAAAAATCAGCTTGCTTTAGCGTATGAGGGAAATACAGATTATATAGATGACAAACTGAATACGACTCGTTCAATTGATGAAATTTTTAGAAATGCTCAACGAGCATTTAATACCTGGAGTAAGTTGGAGACTGCTGATAGAACAACAGAGAATCTTTTAAAAATGCTTGATTTTGATTTCTTTGAAGTTCTTGATTCTGTAACGATTGCTCGCTCTCGTAAACATATTCAGAAGTATTATGATACGACAGACATAGGAAATTTTCCAACAAGATTAAAGCCGATTTCATTAAGACCAAGACTGACAGATCTAAAGAAAGCAATTAACTACAATGAAATATTTGAGCAATTGATGTTCCTCAATTTATCAATTTATACGCCGACACATTTTATTCTTCCTAGCAAATTAGAAAAATATGCTGAGCTGTATGAAGATAATAAAGTGAATGTAGGTTTTACACAAGCCAATCGTGAACAAGGTATTAGAAGACTTACTGCGATTAATTTAATGAAGCGTATGGAAAGTTCTGTGTTTTCATTTAATCTTACATTAAAAAGGATTAAAGAATTGATTGAAAATACTATAAATACGCTTGATAAATATGACAGATATTCAAGTGTAAAAATGGAACTCAATGATATTTCTAATGTTGATGAGTTTGATAATGATGATCAAAATAATGATGACTTATTTTCCTTTGGTAAAAAGGTAAAAATTGATCTTGCAGATATGGATTATATTTCTTGGAAAAACGAATTGTCAAAAGATCAAGAAATTTTAGAATTGTTAACTTTAATGGTTGGTGATATTACGCCAAAACATGACAGCAAGCTTCAAGAATTATTCAAGGTAATTGATAAGAAGATAGAAAAACCAATCAATGAAGGAAATAAGAAGATTATTATATTTACTGCTTTTGCAGATACAGCAAGGTACCTCTATGATAATGTAAGCGAGCATGTGAAAAATGAATTCGATTTGAATACAGCGATGATAACAGGTTCGGTTGATGGAAAAACTACTGCACCACTTAAAAATCGTGATTTGAATACCGTTCTTACTTGTTTTTCACCTATCTCAAAAGATAAAAGACTTTTGATGGCAGATAATCCAGTAGAGATAGATGTGCTAATTGCAACAGATTGTATTTCGGAAGGTCAAAATTTACAAGATTGTGACTATTTGATTAACTATGATATACATTGGAATCCGGTTAGAATCATTCAGAGATTTGGGCGTATTGACCGTATTGGAAGCAAAAATAACTATATCCAGTTAGTGAATTTCTGGCCAGATGTAACTCTTGATGAATATATTGATTTAAAAGCCAAAGTGGAAACAAGAATGAAGATTGTTGATATGACTGCGACAGGTGATGACAATATTTTAAGCGAAGAAGAAAAGACAGATCTTGAATATCGTAAATCACAATTGAAACGATTGCAGGAAGAAGTGGTTGATATTGAAGATATGTCTGCGGGTATTTCGATTATGGATTTAGGACTTAATGAGTTTAGGCTAGACTTGATTGAATATATTAAACACCATGATGATATTGATAAAGCACCATTTGGATTACATTCCGTTGTCCCAGCAACACAAGAAACACCATCCGGTGTAATTTATGTTTTGAAGAATCGCTCTAACAGTGTGAATATAGATAATCAGAATAGACTGCATCCGTTCTATATGGTATATATCAGTAATGATGGTGAAGTAATATGTGATCATCTTTCGCCAAAACATATGCTCGATAAAATGCGATTTCTTTGTAAAGGAAAGAATGAGCCAATACCAGAAGTATACAAGGCTTTCAATAAAGAAACACGTGATGGAAGAAATATGTCAGAATTTTCAAGACTGCTAGGAGATGCAATATCTTCGATTATAGAAGTAAAAGAAGAAAGTGATATTGACAGCTTTTTGAGTGGTGATTCAATCAGCTTTTTATCAAATGAGATAAAAGGATTAGATGACTTTGAACTAATATGTTTCTTAGTTGTACGATAAGGAGTTGATACAATGCTTGGATTACCGAAAAGTACAGAATTAAATAAACAGCTTCCCAAAAAAGCAATCTATGCAAAGTTTCAGATGAACACAGCGGCAAAGGAAAAGATAGATTCAGATATTTCAAGGATCACCATTGTCAATGAAGTTACACCTGATAAAATCAATGTTTCTAAAGGACAGGTAATTGAAAGTTTCTTTGTGATGAATGTCACATTAAAGAAAAAAGATTTTGATGAGAAGAATATGATAACTTTATCAAAACTTATTCCTCAAAAAATGTTGCTTGTACTTGAATTTAACGGAATGATAAAGGTAGCAATATTCCATACAAAACTGTTGCAAACAGATTGGAAAGCGGTTGATTCTTATAACATTGAACTGAGAGGTCTGAATTTTGATAAAGTATGGGAAAATATTATTATTCAAATTGGTGATGTAACTATTGAACAGGGGAATACACTTGAACAACAGATTGCTTCAGATGAAAGAAAACAAAAATTATCAAAGGAAATGGAACGATTAGAAAAGATGGCAAGAAATGAAAAACAGCCAAAGAAGAAATTTGAAACCGTTCAGAAGATAAACAAGCTAAAAAATGATTTGGAGGGATTAGATGTCAGAAAGCAATAATAAAGTTACATATTTACAAATGATACAAGGAAATATTGAAAGAATGTCAACAGCATCAGCAATTTTTAAAGGTTTTGCAGCAACTATTATTGCAGGACTTTCTGCATTTTCATTTAAAGATACAGATACAACGATTTTAATTTTAGCATTTATACCTGTTGCTAGCTTTTGGTTACTGGATACATATTATCTTAGCTTAGAAAGAAAATATAGATACTTGTATGAGCAAGTGAGAACTAATAACAAAGATGTTGATTTTAATCTAAACCTTTGGACTATGAATAAATGTGAAAAATGTAGATCAAAAACAAGAATTGTAGATCTTTTTAGATCACCAAGTATTTGGTTGTTTTATCCTATTCTTTTTGTTGTTGGAATTACAATAATTGGAATGCGATTTGGAGGTGTTATTTAATGAAACGGCAAGTGTTTTTTAGTTTTCATTTTTCAAATGATATTTGGAGAGTTGGACAAGTTAGAAACATGGGTATAGTTGAAGGTCAAGACTTGTTTAGTGATAATGGTTGGGAACAAGTTCGTTTAAAATCTGATGATGCCATAAAGCGATGGATTGATAAAGAAATGCAAATGAGATCTTGTGTTGTTGTATTGATAGGTTCAGAAACAGCAGATCGAAAATGGGTTAAATATGAAATAGAACAGGCTTGGAAAAAAGGAAAAGGTATTGTTGGGATATATATAAACAAATTAGAAAACTCGAATAAGCAACAATCTAGAAAAGGGAAAAATCCTTTTGAATTATTTTATGTGGACAAGACATTCAACTACATAGCCAAAAGGAATACAGCTGTAGATAAAAATGAAGTAAAATTGAGTGAAGTTTGTATGGCATTTGAATCATCATACAAAACAAGCAAATATGTATATGACGATATAAAAAATAATATAGAAGATTTAATAGAAGAAGCAATTAGGATACGTAATTGCTATCCAAAATAGTTAAGGAGGAATTTGAAATGGCACATAAAACATTTATTTCATATAAATACAGCGAAGCCCAAGGACTTAGAGATGACATAATTGAGGCTTTAGGGGATGATGCTTCATATTACAAGGGAGAAACAAGTGATTCCCCAGATTTAACAGATACATCCACTGAAAACATAAAGGATAATTTAAGAAATATGATGTACGATACATCAGTTACTATAGTAATTATTTCTCCTAATATGAAAAAGAGCAAGTGGATTGATTGGGAGATAGAGTATTGTTTAAAAGATAATACAAGAAAAGACAGAACCTCTCATGCAAATGGAGTCGTTGGTGTCATTATGAAATATAACGGTGGATATAGTTGGTTTAAATCATCTAATAATAAGAATGATGGATGTTTAACTTCTTCTTATGATGAATCATTAGTTTATGAAATTATAAATAATAATCGGTTTAATCAAAATCCTAAAAAATACAGTTGCGATATATGTAAGTCAGTTGACGCTTTGACAGGGTCTTACATTTCATACGTTGAAGAAGAAGCTTTTTTAAAGAATCCAACAAAATACATAGACAATGCCTATGATAAAAGTGAAGATGATGCTGATGGCTATGTTTTAACCAAGACAAGATAAGGAGAACTGACATGGACAAATTAAAAATGCATACGCCTAACAAGGCTGATGAGAATTTTAGAAAATTAGCAGAAATGTTTCCAAATGCACTAACGGAAACTATTGATGAAAATGGCGAAGTTGTTCGTACTGTTGATAAAGACGTACTTATACAAGAAATTTCATGCAAGGTAGTTGAAGGACAAGAAGAACGCTATCAGTTCACTTGGCCTGATAAGAAAAAATCGATTCTGCTTGCCAATTCACCTATTTCTAAAACTCTTCGTTCTGTGCGTGAAGATGAGACTATACCTACTGGAGCAGATAGTAATGGAAATCCATACTGTAGTAGCGGTAGTGTTGATTTTGATAATACAAAAAACCTATATATTGAGGGGGATAATCTTGAAGTGCTTAAGCTTTTGCAGGAAACTTATTTACATAGTGTTAAGATGATTTATATCGAAATAATCTTACTGAGTTTAATACAATGCCGTGGAATAATTAAAAAGTGTTCCT
>CANDJN010000033.1 GCA_947385085.1 uncultured Erysipelotrichaceae bacterium
GCAAGATCGCCAGGGCATCCTCCACCTACTTTGTGATCGCAGATCAAACACCGCCGGAAATCACTTTCGACAAGGATTACACGGATTGGATCAGTGATAACAGCTTGATTGCGAGTGTGAGTGATAGCTTATCCGGGGTAAACAATGATACGCTTGCGGCGAAGGTGGATCACAGTGATAAAGGAAATGTGGAGGTAAAGGGCAGTGACCTGCATTTCACAAATTTACCGGATGGAAGCTATAAACTGCTGGTAAGCGGAGAGGATAACAGCGGCAACGATCACAGCGAGACGATCACGGTGAAGATTGATACACATGCGCCGGAAATCAAAGGCGTTAAGGATCGAAGTGTATATCATCAATACTATTTACCGCGCTATATCAGTGTAGAAGATGTACACAGCGGAATAGCGGAAGCGAATATTACGAAGGACGGGGGAAGCAGTGAAGCAATTACTGATAACATTACCGTAAGGGATGTCGGTTCCTATGTCATCAATACCGAAGATCATGCGGGTAATAAGCAGACGCTGACCTTTGAAATTGTCGCATTGCCTGATATTGTGACAGAAATTAATTGTAGTGAAGAATCGAAAAAGATCATCGCACAGATTGAACAGGAATATGAGGAAGCGAAGGCTCACATGGATGAAACAGAGCTTGCGAATGTCGAGAAATGGCTGAGCGATGCGCGCGATATCCGAAACACCTGTCGGATAAAGGTTGTATACAATGAAGACAAGAGCGCATGGGTGGAAGGCGTCGGCGATGTGGATTTTGCGGCAGATGCAGTATTGGTCGTAGAGGATATTGCGACTGCCAGCTTACCGAAACTGCCGATGAAAGCGCGTAAGGCATATGATGTGTATTTGATGCTGGGAAATAAAGTTATTGAGCCGGATGGCATGGTAAAGGTACACTTGCCTTACAGCGGAACTGATAAAAATCCGATATTATATGAAATCAACGATGCGCAAAAGGTAAAAGAAATCAGTGCGAAACAAAGCGATAATCATTTGGTATTTGAGGCGGATACGCTAATGAAATATGCGATTGCCATGAAAGAGGATCCAAGCAAGCCAAGTACGGATATAGACTGGGATTGTGACGGCAAAGCGGATCTCAACATTGATACGGACGGTGATGGCAAGGCCGACATCAATATTGACACAAATGGAGATGGCAAGCCAAACTACAATGTCGATCTGGATGGAGACGGCAAGCCTGATCTCAACATCGGGCCGGTAAAATGGAATCCTGATAAATGTTTCAAGACCAAATGCGGTACAACGTATTGTACAAGCACATATTATAAACCATACCTCAATATTGATACGGATGATGACGGTCGTCCTGATGTCAACGTCGATCTGGATGGCGATCAGGTCGCAGATATTAATATTGATATTGATGGTGATCTCATTCCCGATATTGAAATTGACTCCAATGGTGATGGCAAAGCCGACATCAATTTAGATACGACAGGCGATGGCAGAGCCGATACCAACTTGGCGATTATCACGGTGTGGAAACCGGATCACAATGTAGATTCCCCAATTAAATATGATACGATGAGTGGAATCAAGGTGGATAAAACATTAACACCGGAAACATGGCAATCTTCAGCGGAATACTGGAAGAACAAGAATTTAGCTCATGGTGTTAATGATGCCGACCGCAACCAAGTAGATACGGGAGACTATTCACGAATCATACCTTTATGGATTCTGTTTATACTGAGTGCCTTATTTATGACACTGGCGCATATATGGCATAAAAGAATGAATCAGTCATAATGAATGAAAACGGGATACTTGATCATAAGTATGTTAACCATAAACAAAATACCGAGAAAGACGATGAACGTTTTTCTCGGTATTTAACATTGTCACTCTAAAATCATTGAGGGCTTATTTTAATCGGATATAGTAAGTAGATTTTCCCTTGCCTTCACGCTTTATTTCACCTGATTCCACCATTTTGCGCAGGGAACCTTCCATCGAGCTTACACTGAGTGAGGGACAGAGTTCTCTTATATCTTGCTTTGTAAACCTTCCGATTTTAATTAATGTTGCTTTTCTAACCATTTCTATAGCTGGGAGTTTTTCCTCTACAATAGAAAATCTTTCATCAAAGTCCTTATATGCGGCAAGTATGATACCTAGAATGTATTTTATAAAAGGAATAACATTCTCCCTGCCTTCATGCCAACCATCCTGCGCATTTCTTAGTGCATCATAATAAAGATCTTTATTCTTTGCGATTTTGGCTTCCAGTGAGACGTACTTTCCTACATAAAACTCGCTTCGATAAAGAAGAAGTGTTGTTAGAAGTCTGCTCATTCTTCCATTTCCATCATTAAAGGGATGTATGCAAAGAAAGTCATGAATGAAAATCGGAATAGCAATGAGCGGTTCCAGTTCAAAGTTTCCTATTACCTTATTGTATTCCTCACATATTTTATCCAGAGCCTGCGGTGTTTCATACGGAGCAAGTGGTGTAAATAATACTTCTGTATGTCCGTCAGGATAACTTGCACTAATATAATTTTGTACGTTTTTTGTTTTTCCTGCAACAGGATTATTCATATAGCTGTACATTATTTTATGAAGCTGCAAGATAAAATTGCGAGTAATGGGAATTGCATCAAAACTTTCATGAATGATGTTTAATGCATCCCTATATCCGGCAATTTCTTGTTCATTGCGGTTTTTCGGTGTGGTTTTTTCCTCAACAAGTTGTTTCATACGAGTATTGGTTGTGACAATGCCTTCAATGGCATTTGATGCCTCTGTACTTTTTATTTTTGCAATTTCAACTAGCTTCTCGAGTGTTTCAGGCTGATGTTTCAGATATAGTTCTTGCTTACCGGTTTCCTTGTATATTGCGGCAATAAGTCCTAATATTTCCGAATCCCATTTTCGATCTTTCATTGCCGAATAGTTAAAATTTCTCATTTCCTATATCACATCGCTTTCCCTTATATAATACCATTTATTAAGGGGAAATCAATACTTTAAATTAATATTCCCTTAAAAAAAATTCCGAATTAAGCGATAATATGAATGGAGATGGTTTCGTTATGTTGAAGTCACTTTCATTTTGTTAGGATAGCAGCCAATTAATCAGGTATAAAGATTTAATACCATCGTAAGAATGGATGCTCCTGTCTATCGACAAAACGATTTTCTCGTAATTATGGGGAGTCTTTCGCAGCGCTCTAAGTTATGGTAACTGCATGCTTTCTGTTACTTGGATATACAATTTATCGTTTGGCTTTTCTGCGATAAATTCAACTTCGATTCGCTTACTTTGCCAATGATAACGTGGTAAGCTGTTTTCCCTTTACATCATATCTTTCGACAGAATAGATGATAAATGCACTGTGCAGGATAGCGATATATTTATATAGACGGCTTTGTATCGGCATCTTCTGTTAATTAAAGCCTTTATTGGATTTATTTGAAAAAGTCGAGATGCTTTACATGCTTTGCCAAGGTCACATAGAGAACGGTTGCCAACAGAATTGAGGTAATCGCATTGATAAGAGTGGATACAGAAGACCATGCGGCGAGTATTTTGGCAGCTTCATAGGGCACACCGATGATGTAATTCTTATAGAGAAAGCCAACCAACGGATCGGCAATGACATTAAATACCATGCCGCCTAAGGATGCCAGAAAAGCCCACTTGATGCTGTAGCTGCGATCGTTGGTGTGATCCTTGATGTGAGCAATGCGATGAGCGATAAAGCCGACGATACATCCGATCAAAAATTTTAACACAATGGTTTTTGGGGCACTGGCAACATAGAGAGGATCCATAAGATCAGCTAAGCCCATACCGATCGCACCGGCTACGCCTCCTTCCATCCCTCCTAACAGCAAGGCACCCAGTACGCAGAAGGTATTGCCGAAATGAATGGCAGTGCTTCCGGCCGGAGTTGGAATATTGATTTTGATAAACATAAATCCGACATAACATAAGGCGCTTAATAATCCAATGGCACAGAGCTTGGATACGATTGTTTTGTTTTTCATGATCATTCCTCTTTTCTGTGTTCTATTTTATCAATAACTGTACATTGATAAAATAGCCAGAAATTAAAAATAATTAGGGTACAGTTTTATTTTTTATGATATACTCTATTATGAGGTGATCTCATGAAAATAAAGACATTGGTGCTGGATACATCCCAAACCGGACGCCGCTACATGCAGCTTTATGAATCGATCTGTGCTGATATTTTACAGGGGCGAATGAAAAAGGGGGATCAGCTGCCGTCGATTCGCCATGCCGCAAAGCAGTTAAATATCAGCCGCACCACCGTTGAAAATGCCTACCAGCGTCTATTGATTGAAGGATTTATCGTGGCACAGCCGCAGCGTGGTTATTTTGTGGATGCGGAGGCAGCGCAAAGTGACCTGCGCCGTGAGATTATGACGAGTGACATTGAGAAACAAGCGGATGAGGAATGGATTGATTTGCGTACCTCTTCCATCGATGCTGAGGCCTTTGATACTGGTGTTTGGCTCCATTATATTAAGCTCGTATTGCAAAATCATACATGGCTTACATCATACGGCGATTCGCAAGGAGAGTATCTATTGCGAAAAGCTTTACAAAAGTATAGCTATGCAATGCGCGGTGTTTTATGTAAAGAGGATCAGATCGTGATCGGTGCGAATTTTCAATCCTTATTATATTTAATCTGTTCCTTATATGAAGGAAAAAAAAGCATCGGTATGGAGAAAAGCGGTTTTATTCAGGCGGAACAGGTATTTCGTGACTGCGGCTTTACGATTGTTTATTTGGATCATGACGAAGAAGGCATATGCGTGAGTGAATGCTTAAAGCATGAACTGGGAATGCTTTATATTAACAGTGCTTCCAGCGGAACTCAGAAACGCGCCTTGCATTCCAAGCGGCGCAGTGAATTGCTTGCCTATATTCAGCAACGTGATGTGATCTTGTTAGAGGATGATCATAATGGGGAATTGCGCTATCAAACCAAGCTGCGACCGGCAATGCAGGGATTTGATCGCAGCGATCACATTATCTATATGCGATCATTTTCCAAGCTGCTGTTACCATCTATACGCATGAGCTTTATGGTATTGAATGAATCCCTGTCTTTGAGCTATCAGCGTAAAAAAAAGAACTATCATCCGAGTGCTTCTAAATTGGAACAGCTGGCATTGGCACATTATTTGATCGATGGACATATGGATAAGCAAATACGGCAGCTGCGCAAACGCTACGAAGTCAAAAGCACGCTGATGCTGGAACTGCTATCTGCGCACTTTTCTTCCTTTACTGCCACGCTGGATGAAACGGCACTGCAGGTATTGATGTATCCTCGTAAGCAACTACCCTTAATGCCTTATGTTGAAAAGGCAAGAGAGCATCATATTTTTATTCAGATGTATGGAAAGGAAGCCTTGTCGTTATCGTTTGCGTCACTATCAGCACAACGATTAACAAAGACCTTGTTATTATTAGCGAAGCTGTGGGAAGATTTGGAGGAAACAGGCGGGAAGACAGGGAAAAATGTGGTATAATTCTAAGCAGAGAGGATGGATGTTTTTATGAATTCTAAGCAGCGCAGAGCCGCGATTCTTCAACAAATCCAGCAGGAACAACAGCCGATCAGCGCCAGTGCATTGGCGAAGCAATTTGCGGTCTCACGTCAGATTATCGTCGGAGATATCGCATTATTAAGGGCACAGGGCTGTCATATCATTGCCACACCACGCGGCTATCAATGTGAAGAAGACAGGCTGGACGGACACTTGAAAACAATTGCGGTCTGTCATCGTCCTGAAGATTTACGCGATGAAATCTATACGATCGTGGATCTTGGCGGCGCATTGGTTGATGTAATTGTGGAACATCCGATTTATGGTGAATTGCGTGGGCTGTTACATATTTATTCCCGTTATGATGCCGATCGCTTTTTTGAAAAGCTGCATAATGAAAAAGCCCGTCCCTTGGCAGAGCTGACCAATGGCATTCATCTGCATACAATACGCACGCATGATGAACAAAGTTTTCAGCGCATACTTCAGGCACTTCGCAAGCAGGGCTTCCTCTATGAGAAGTGATATGAAATATAACATGGTGAATGCTAAAGGATGAAGCGGGTAGTTTCAATACCCACTTGAAATCATATCGTTGTATTAATACCGGTGTTTTGTTTTTCAAAACACTCTTGAATTAATTCTGCGGTCTTTTTAGCTGATTCATTATCTACTAGACTGAAAACTCTCACATGTCTGTTTTCAAAAGTTTGATCTAATTGCACTTCCGGATCTTCTGTACAACAATCAAGAATCCGGTTATCATATTTCGCTTCCTTTTTACATTGTTACAATGCGGACATGAATAAAATAAGTTGTTCCAGTCAAAGACTCGCTCAAGTAGTTTGTGATTATGATGTGGCTTTAAATGCTCTACTTCTGGATCTGCCAATCCTTTCAGTTAACAAATATAGCATTTGTCATGAAAATCCGCTCTTAATTGTCTCATCACATCAGTGCTTTATTTTCTAAATCATATATGACAGCGTTGCTAATGGAGCTTAAAATGAAAGGTGAATGTGTCGTGATAATAAATTGAATGTTAGGGAAAAGCATTGTTAAAATCGGAAGGATTTTTTCTGTAGTTCGATCTTGTAATTGAGCTTTGCTCATTCCATATAAATATCCCTTTTTAATATCTAAACAACTTGACAATGTGATTTGATGCTTTTATAATAATGTCATTATGTGTCATGACACATGTAAAGAGAGGTATATGGAATGAATACAAATAAGAAGATACATACGATGGCATTATCGGCTTTATTAATTGCGGTAGGTGTAGTAATTCCCATGTTTATGCCAATTAAAGTTGTGATACCACCGGCTAGCTTTACCTTGGCAAGTCATGTGGCCATCATCGTTGCGATGTTTGTATCGCCGTTTGTGGCGGTTAGTGTTGCCTTGGGTACGACGCTTGGCTTTTTGTTAGGCGGCTTTCCGATCGCAGTGGTTTTGCGTGCCTTGTCCCATGTGGTGTGGGCGGCTATCGGATCACGCTATTTGGAAAATCATCCGGATCTATTTCTGAACGGGAAAAGGAGTGTGCTGTTTATATTGGCAATCGCCCTTTTACATGCGGTATGCGAGGTGGCGATTATCTTACCGTTATATTTCTCACATGCATTACCGGAAGCCAATTATGCTCAAGGTTTTTTATACTCAATCTTTACCTTGGTGGGAATTGGTACAGTAGTCCATTCTACCGTGGATTTTATCATTTCTTTAGCTGTATGGAGAGTATTGGTGAAATCTAGCTCGATTTCAGCCATTTCCAATGTGAAGGAAGTGGTGACAGCACAGCCCGCTCGTCCCCGTTTTCAATAATGCCAAAGGCTCGGCGAGCCTTTTTTTGTGTTTTAAATTTATCAGCAAGGAAGCATACGAATTTCCTACTGCGAATAATGCTTCTTTTCCCAATATTTGACCTGCAAATATCGTGTCAAAACATGATAAAGGTTTTGTGAAATACACCTGCTAAAAGCGGCTAAAGACGGTTTCTCTGAATGGACAAATTGTTGCGGAATTGATTGAAAGCGGTACAGCTTTTGATATTGTTCATAAAAAAAACACTTGCACAAAAAAGGAACTACATTATTACTTACACTGCAAAGAGGCGTACACATTTTAGGTTCTCATAGGTTTGCTATGCAAAGCAAACAAAAATCATCTTACATAAGGGTATCTATCGTTTCCACTGATACGGAAGATGATTTAAGAAAAGGATTGTTGATATTGAAACATATTTTTGAGGGTGATGCGGTAAATTCTTTGTGTAAACTTTGAAATAGTGTGTGCTGACGGTCTGGCTCTTGTTTGTGGTTTCTTGCATCTTTACCGTATAAATTGAAAAAACCATCTTTTATGATGGCTTCAACAGAAGCAGGAACATATTCATATATACACGAAAATATATGTAATTCCCATCGGATGCTTAAAAGATTGATGGTAAACGATGCAACAAGGTATCACTTATCTTGTTATGTACCGATAAGTTAGATAAAGCATAGGGGATCTGTTGTTCTATATTTATGATGTAGGAGAGTCCTTATGTGTTACCCATTCCCGGGGATCAATCTGATTGGGGATTTTCTGTTGTCGTGAATGCAAGGCGCTCTGTGCGGGACCTTTGATAATCGCTCCATCATAGGCAAAGCGTGAGCCGTGACAGGGACAGTCCCATGTATGATCGACTTCATTGAAATCACAAATACAGCCCATGTGGGGACAGCGTATATCGACGATATAAACATCGTCGTTTTCATCACAATACATACCATACAAGCGCTGATCCAATTCAATGCGTTTTCCCTTACCTTGTTCCAGTTCATAATCTTGTAGCTTGGGAAACTGACTGGTTAAAAAATGCATGACAGTCTTCGCATTCATTCGCAGCGCCTTTCCTTGCAGGAGTGGCTCGATGCGCGAGGGAGAGAATAACGCTGAATAACGACTCTCACGCTGGGCAATGGCATCCGCAATCACTTTTGCGGCTACATGAGATTGTGTATTGCCCCACTTGGAAAAACCGCAGGCGATATAAAAGTCAGGATAGCGTGGAGCTAAAGCACCGATTAACGGCAGATAATCATGGGAAATTAAATCCTGTGTATCCCATACGTATAATGGCTTTTCGACATTCCATTCCTTACATAATGAATTCAGCCAAGCATTGAAATCGCTGGCATTAGCTTGAGCAGCGTTATGCTCATAACCGCCGCATAAAAGCTTGGAATCATGCAGAGGATGATAGCTGGTCATCGGATCATCGAGACCGTAAAGCATGATATCTTGCATCATACGATCACAATCCAATAGCGCTAAATGAGAAATTGAAGGATAGGTCTTTGCATAGAAAAAAGTAAAGGCATCAAGTAATGGCGTCATCGTAGCGGAAACGATGTTTTGAGCAAATACATGATGATCGTTAATCGTCACTCGCCAGCTGCTGCCAACGCGGACAATATCATCAGCGCGGGAATGCTCGTAGATCGCAATACCGCTTTGATCCAGTATATCGGATAAACCTAATAAATAAGCATATGGGTCATAGCCCATTTGGTTCTCCACTTGCAAAGCTGCTTTCATCACAATCGGACTTTTGACATTCTCCTGATATTCACATGGTATACCCAATAATTGATAAGCCTCATATTCTGCTTGTATTTGACGAATGCCTTTATCGCTGTTGCCATAAATGCTAGCGCTTTTATTTTCCTTTTGACATTCAATGCCATGAGAATCTATGATTGTTTCGATGGTATTGATCGCTTCTTTCTGGGCTTGATAATAGGCGACAGCGGCTTCCTGTGAGTGTGTCTTGATGATCTTATGATAAATGGCGCCATGCTGGAAGGTCACCTTGCCGGTATTGCGCCCACTGGAACCAAAGCCGACTTGATCTGCTTCTACAACGACGATCTGCTTGGTATGAGCCGAGCATTCATAGGCTGTCGCAAGACCGGTCAACCCACCGCCGATAATTAATGTGTGAATATGTAAATCATGGTCCAAAGCAGGATAATGCTTTTCATTATGACGATCGAGCCAATAGGATGTATTCATTTGTATCACCTCATATTTCTATTATGGCACTTTTGTGACGGTGTACACCTAAAAAATTGAATTGACTGCTTGACAGTGAAAGCGCATTGCATTATACTGTTAATACCCCACCCCCGTAGGGTATAAGGAGCGATGAAACATGAATGAAGAACGAGCCAAAGCACTGCGGCTGTTAAAGACCGCGCGCGGACAGTTAGACGGCATTATTAAGATGGTTGAAGAAGAACGCTATTGTATTGATATTTCCAATCAGATTCTTGCCAGCAATGCTTTATTAAAAAAAGCCAATCTGCACATACTGACAGGGCATTTGGAATCATGTGTGCGTCATGCGCTGGAACATGAAGAACAGGTGGATGAGCGTCTTTCAGAGGTGGAAACGCTGTTATCTAAATTATTGAAATAGAGGTGGACGATATGGAAACGATTACGAAAACGTATCATGTGGATGGTATGACCTGTGCTGCTTGTGCCGCCAGTGTGGAGCGAATTTTAAATAAAATGCCGGAGGTGGAACAGGCACAGGTCAATCTTGTGCTAAATCAGGTGACGATGAGTGCAGATGCATCGTTGACAATCGCTGACTGTAATGAAAAGCTGGCAAAGGCTGGTTTCTCATTATGTGAGGAAATGGGAAATCAAAGTGAGGCTTCACAGCTCCAAACAATGGAAATTGACATTACGGGTATGCATTGTGCCGCTTGTGCCGCAAGCATTGAACGCAGTGTCGGCAAATGTGAAGGGGTAAAGGAAATCAGCGTTAATTTAGTTACGAATAGTGCTCGCGTTGTATATGATGCACGGCAGATTAAATTCAGTGAAATTGCCCAGCGAATTGAAAAAGCAGGATTTCATGCGCAGCGTAAGCAGGCAGGTACTGTGAATGAGGAAAAACCTGTCGATCATGTCAATGTTCACATCGTGGTAACACTGATATTGGCGACACTGTTGTTATATATCGGTATGTCGCATATGTTGGGGAATATCACCTTGCCTTTACCGGATGTGATTCATTATGCGACACATCCCTTTGCCTTTGCCTTTATTCAAATGGTTTTGGCAACGGCAATCTTAATTATCGGACGGGCGTTTTTTACACGTGGAATTAAGGCGCTGTTTCACGGTGCGCCCAATATGGATACTTTGGTAGCACTCGGTACCGGCAGCGCTTATCTATATTCGATGTATTCGTTGTGGATGATTGGGCAGGGAGATGCGACGAGTGTTCATCGGTTGTATTTTGAATCATCCGGTGTCGTAGTGGCTCTGGTGATGCTTGGCAAGCATTTGGAGGCGAATTCCAAGGCAAAAACAACCGGTGCGATCGCCTCGCTGTTATCGCTGCGTCCTGAAACTGCCGTCTTGTGGAAGGATGGCAAGGAATGGGAGGTCGCCTTGGATGAAATCGTCATGGATGATGAACTGATTGTTAAAGCAGGAGATCATGTTCCTTTGGACGGCATTGTCTTGGAAGGAAGCTCCCATGTCGATGAAAGCATGTTAACGGGGGAAAGCATGCCCGTTCATAAGCAGACAAAGGATGAGGTGATCGGTGGTACGATCAATCTGGACGGTCGCTTGCGGATGCGCGTAACCAAATTGGGTGAAGATACGATGTTAGCTAAAATTATTCACATGGTGGAGGATGCCCAAGGCAAAAAAGCGCCGATTGCCCGCATTGCGGATAAGATTTCGCTCATCTTTGTGCCGACGGTAATGAGTATTGCCTTGATCGCAGCGCTTGTCTGGTATGCGGTCAACCGCGACATGGCGTTCTCATTGTCTATTTTTGTGAGCGTGATGGTCATCGCCTGCCCATGTGCATTGGGCTTGGCAACTCCTACAGCGATTATGGTTGGGACAGGTCGTGCAGCCCAGCTCGGCATTTTCATTAAAAGCGGTGAAGCGCTGGAACAGGCGGCCCATATTGATACGATCGTGTTTGATAAAACGGGAACGTTAACGCGAGGAAAACCGGTGATTACCGATATCATTACGGATATGGATAAACATCAGCTATTGGCGATTTGTGCCGCAGTGGAATCAGGTAGTCAGCATCCCTTTGCCAAGGCGATCATTGCCAAGGCACAGGAATGGAATGTTACGGCGGTTAGTGCGACGGATATTGTCACCTATAACGGCTTAGGAATGGGAGCACAAGTAGACAAGCAGACGATCTGGATCGGTAATGAGGCGCTCATGAAGGAACACGAGATTCCTACCGATGTTTATCAAAAAGAGGCAGATCAGCTATCGAAACAAGGCAAAAGTGTCATTCGTATTGCCGATCAGGATAAGATTCTTGGATTAATCGCATTGGCGGATGAATTAAAACCGGAAAGCGCCAAGGTGATTGACGCATTGCATCATCAGGGCGTTCATGTGATGATGATTACCGGTGATCATGAGGTGAGTGCGCAGGCGATTGGAAAGCAGGCGGGAATTGATCAGGTGATCGCCCAAGTATTGCCGGATGGCAAGGCCGAAGCGATTCGCTCACTTCAAGCACAGGGCAAGCAAGTCGCTATGGTCGGCGATGGTATTAACGATGCGGTGGCTTTAACGCAAAGTGAGGTTGGTATTGCGATTGGCAGCGGCAGCGATGTCGCCTTGGAAAGCGCTGATGTGGTGCTGGTTAAGGATGATTTAAATGATGTGCTGCAATGTATCCGTATTGCCAAAGCGGTTATGCGCAATATCAAGCAGAATTTATTCTGGGCGTTCTTTTATAACTCGCTGGGCATTCCGATTGCCGCAGGGTTATTGTATTTATTTGGCGGGCCGCTCTTGTCCCCGGTATTTGCCGGTGCCGCTATGGCCTTTTCCAGTGTCAGTGTGGTAACTAACGCACTGCGACTGCGCCGTTTTCATTAAGAATTGTTCTTGAATCATTCTATCTAAGTAGTAAATATATGATTTCTTATTGCGGTGAAGGTAATCGTTCAATCAAGGATGGTCACAAGCGCCGCTTTTTTATATCGTATTGATAGTAAAATTAGAGGTAAAAAAATGTATTCAAAAAGGTGTGGTGTTTTCCCTTCTTTATGATATTTGTGCTATACTAATTCTATGACAAAGAAAACCAAACAAACTGAACTAACTGCCAAGCTATTAATCTGGTATGATGAAAACAAACGAATGCTGCCATGGCGTATCAATCCCACCCCCTATGCGGTATGGGTCAGTGAAATCATGCTGCAACAAACACGCATTGAAGCGGTGATTACCTATTACGAACGCTTTATAAAGGAATTGAAAACCTTGGCCGATCTGGCACAGTGCGATGATGATAGGCTGATGAAGCTGTGGGAAGGCTTGGGCTATTATCATCGGGCGCGCAATATGAAACGCTGTGCGATTGAATGCATGGAAAAATACGGCGGCACGCTGCCTGCGGATTTCACGGCTCTACGCAGTCTTCCCGGCATTGGCGAGTATACGGCAGGAGCGATTGCTTCCATTGCCTATGATCTTCCCGAATGTGCCATTGATGGTAATGTACTGCGGGTATTTTCGCGTGTTTTATGCAGTGATGCGGACATTTCTTTAACCGCTACCAAAAAACAGTTTCGTTCGATCATCAGCGAATATCTGCCCAAGCGCAGCGGTGCTTTTAATCAGGCGCTGATGGAATTAGGAGAACGCATTTGCATTCCCAATGGCATGCCGCATTGTGAAAAGTGTCCGATTCAAGCAGAATGTCTGGCATATGAAAACGGCTGTCAGTTGATGCTGCCGGTGAATCAAAAAAAGAAATCGCGTTCCTTGGAAGAACATACAGTATTAATTTTGATCCATGATCAGAAGGTGCATTTAACCAAGCGCCCGGCTTCGGGATTGCTGGCGAATTTGTATCAATTTGACTTTTTGGATGGCTGTTGTGATGAAGCTGCTATCGGCAAATATATAGAATCATATGGAACGCTTCAATCCTTAATACCGCTGAAGGATGCACACCATATTTTTACTCATAAGGAATGGCATATGCATGGGTGGCTGGCGGTATTAGAAACAAGGCAGGATGATGGCTTATGGGCAGATAGGGAAGCATTGGTACATACGTATGCAATTGCCTCTGCCTTTATCAAATATAAAGAAATCTGTATATCGTTTCTAACAGGAGGTTATGACAATGAATCAACAGCTTTATGATTTAATCAGCGCTTATGAAGCAGTAAGCGAACAGGAACAAAGCGACCGTCAAGTGATGCTGGATTTTATTACTGCCTTTGACGATGTCACAACACGTAAAAATCGCTTTGGTCATTTCAGCGCTTCACCATGGATTATCAATGAGGATGCAAGTAAGGTGTTGATGGCATATCATCGAATTTATGATTCGTGGAGCTGGTGCGGCGGTCATTTGGACGGTGACTTCGATCCTTTGGAAACGGCAATTCGCGAGGGAAAGGAAGAAACAGGATTAACACTGCTTCCGCTATCAGAGAAACCGCTTGCCTTGGATGTGCTCCCTGTGCCGCCTCATGTCCGCCGGGGTGTATTTGTATCTTCGCATATTCATTTGAACATCACTTATTTATGTATGGGAAAGGAAAGTGATGCGTTAACGATCAAGCCGGATGAAAACAGCGATGTTCGCTGGTTTAAAGTCACAGAAGTGTTGAATGCGGTACGAGAAGAAGATATGAAGCCGGTCTATGATAAGCTGATGTGTGCGACAAAACAGTTTATGGATAAAAAATCATAAGGAATTCTGTAATGGCATAGTGATAGGGACAATAATTGAACATTTTGTGTTGGGTATTTGCATGAATTTCCTGTATAATGAATATGGTGATAGTATGAAAACATTATTTTTAGATTTAGATGGTACGATGTATAGGGGGACCAAGATTATGGAGGGCGGCAAGGAGTTTATGGATGCCTTGCATGAGCGAAATGTTCCCTATCTTTTTTTGACGAACAATTCCAAGCGCACGCGAGCGCAAAATCGCCAGCATATGCTGGATATGGGTTATACCGATATTTTCGAGGAAGACTTTTTTACTAGTGCAATGGCGGCGGCTATATATGCCCGCAAGCACTATGAAAAGCGCCGTGCCTTTTATATCGGTGAGGATGGCTTGAAGGAAGCGCTGCTGGAACAGGGCTTCACCCTATGTGAGGAAAATCCTGATTTTGTGTTTGTCGGCTTGGATCAAAAGGCGGATTATCAAAAGTATTCAAAAGCGGTGGATGCCTTAACGAAAGGAGCTGTTTTGATCGGTACCAATCATGATCGCTTACTGGCACAGCCCACCGGCTTTGCGGTGGGAAACGGGTCGGTGGTAACTATGATGGAGTATGCCTCCAATCAGAAAAGCCCGCGGATCGGAAAGCCCTATGCGCCGATTTTAGAGGAAGCGCTGCGAGTGAGTGGATGTCGTAAGGAGGATGTGCTTGTGGTCGGGGATAATCTGGAAACCGATATTTGTTTGGGATTGGATCATGGGGTGGAAACGATCTTTGTGCTGGGCGGCGTTCATGATCTATCCGATATTGATCGGCTAAAGATACAACCGGATCATATCGTAAAAAATTTACATCAGCTGCTTGTCGAATTTTGCTCGTAAATGGTAGGGGAAATTATTGGTAAAATACTTAACTTTTAGCAAGGCTTGTGTTATACTAACAGTGTGGTTATTTCTACATAAGGAGGATGAAAAATGCCATATATTATTAATGTTCATGCTCGAGAAATTTTGGATTCTCGAGGTAACCCGACGATTGAGGTCGAGGTAGAAACTGCATCCGGTGCAATGGGACGGGCAATGGTGCCCAGTGGTGCTTCCACCGGTGAGCGGGAAGCTTTGGAATTGCGTGATCAGGACAAATCCCGTTTCTTGGGAAAGGGTGTTTTGACGGCAGTTGACAATGTGAATAATATTTTAGCCGAAGTGGTTATGGGTATGGATGTAACCGATCAGAATGCGATTGATAAAAAATTGATCGAAGCCGATGGTACGAAGGATAAATCCAAATATGGTGCCAATGCGATTCTGGGTATTTCCTTAGCTGTAGCTCACGCTGCCGCAGATTACTATGGCTTGCCGCTGTATCGCTACTTGGGCGGTATGAATGCAAAGACTTTGCCGGTTCCGATGATGAACGTATTAAACGGCGGAAGTCACGCAGATTCTTCTGTAGATTTCCAGGAATTCATGATCATGCCGGTCGGCGCTACTTCTATTCGCGAAGCAATTCGTATGGGCGCTGAAACTTTCCATGCATTGAAAAAAGTATTGAAGAACAAAGGACAGGTTACCGCTGTTGGTGATGAAGGTGGTTTCGCACCAAACCTTGGCAGTAATGAAGAACCGTTGGAATGCATCATGGAAGCGATCGAGGCTGCCGGTTATGTTCCGGGTAAAGACATCTGCATTGCCATGGACGTGGCTGCCAGCGAATTCTATAACACGGAAACCGGCAATTATGAATTGACAAAATCCGGACAGGGTGTAAAAACTACGGATGAGATGATCGCTTGGTACGATGAACTCGTAGAAAAATTCCCAATCATTTCCATCGAAGACGGTCTTGGTGAACGTGACTGGGATGGCTGGAAGAAGCTGACTGAGCACTTGGGCAAGAAAATTCAGTTGGTTGGTGATGACCTGTATGTAACCAATCCTGCTATTTTACAGGAAGGTATCGACAAGGACATTGCGAACTCCATCTTGATCAAGGTTAACCAGATCGGTACTTTGACAGAAACATTCGATGCGATGGAATTAGCTAAGAAGCACGGTTATACGGCAGTTGTTTCTCACCGCAGCGGTGAAACAGAAGATACGACAATCGCTGATATCGCAGTGGCATTCAATGCAGGACAGATCAAAACGGGCTCTATGTCTCGTACCGATCGTATCGCAAAATACAATCAGTTGATTCGCATTGAGGAAGAACTGGGAGATGTTGCAGTATTCCAGGGTAAATCCGCTTTCTATAATATCTATAAGCATTAATATACAAAAAGCACATATGGCATAATGCGGTATGTGCTTTTTTTGCGGTCATTTACTGAATGAATACTCAATATAAATGATAGAAGTCCTAAATTTTGACTCAGCTATGAATTAAATTGGTTATTTGAAAATAAATTATTAAAAAGAACCGCTGATTTATGGTTAGTAAATTGGCGGTTTTAATATACACGGAATCGTTGGTGATCGCATCGATAGGGGTCATGATCTTAGAATGATCGATTGGTGCTATTGAAATTTCATCCTCTTATCCTTAATAAATGGTTTCCTACCGGGGTTTCCCTCTACACGATAAATGCTATGGTTTTTTATGTCGTAGAGTACCGACCATACAGTATCGGCATCATTTTCACGCTGATATTGACACATGAAGCCATATTGCCCTGACAAAATATTTTCCATCAATGTAAGCGGATGAAGGCCTTTATGTTCTTTTAAGGCATGATAAGCGACTGAATATCGCTCTGCGGCACGCCAATTATCCACACGATCATTGTTATAAGGCCTCATTACTTGGGATTGAAATTCGTTGGCACTTACTACAAAGCTGCTATTTTGTTCTGGTTTTATAACTTCCACATGATCACAATTACATTCCACCACTGCCAAATCACCGAGTTTATCTGCGATGGTAAGTGTCTGCTGGGAAGCGATGGGGATATGTTTTAGTATTTCAATGGCTTCTTTCGTGGTTTTACATTTTTCCAGCAGTAAGCGAATCAAAAATCCAGCGTTGATTCCCGGTTTTATGATGGTAGGATAAATGAAGGTAAGACCAACTGCCAAGCCATGCTCATTGATGCCATCCTCCATTTCAATAAATGCGGTTGTATTTGCATTGAATGCATACGCATTGTCTAAATCATACAAGCAATTCATATACAGCTTTTCCAAGAAAACAAGAAAGTCACTGTTTCTACCAAAGACGATGTTATCATCATCTGACCATGCCATGCACGTGCAATGATGTTGAAATGTAAAACAGTACATACTGAATAAAAACGTATAAAAGTCTTCAAAGGAACTTTTCTGTCCTTCTGCCAAGCCTTTGATTTCATCCAATACCTCAGGGAAGTATTGTTTATAAATCGGTAGGCATTGATTTGCAAATTCTTTTCTTTCATGAGTGATCGTAAACGTATGCTGATTGGCTATGATAATCCCATGACGATATAACTGCTCTCCCCAATGAAAGCCTGCTTCATAATGACTCTTTTTAAATCTTCCATGATACATGATTGATATCTTCCTCCTTAAGTTTGAGTAAGATCTTGCTCGGCTTTCATGATAAATGAATAAAAATTTTATGTCAACGGAATAAAAATATTTTGTGAAATTCATACTTTTAGGGTTGCTATATTTATTTTGCAATTACTTGATGAACATCTTCCAATGACATCATTTTTGAAATATCGCTGTTCTTTTTTCAATCAATAAAATAAATCTTTCTTTTAAATCATCAGGCAACAGTGATGTCTGGCACATTGAGATCCAATTTGGCTTAAATGAAACCATTTGATGAATCATTTTTTCAGCAGATGCCCTGGATATCCCGCATTCATCCGCAAAGATCAGGAAATCTTTTTTACGAAGCTTTGTTTTCTTTCCGTTCATGGCAAGGGCGAATTCTTCATTGTCTTCAGGCATGATCACATTTACAGGCAGTAAATCATAGGCGGGGGATAGAATATAATTACCCGAATATTCTTTTGTTTCAATCAACGAAACATTTTTCACGCCAAAAGCGCCGTTTATAAGGTTTTTAACGTATAAAAAAGATAGAATTTTACCGAATAAGTAACAAATAAGTAACACATTTATAGGCTGATTTTGTGGATTTCTTGATAGAGTTGGTTTCGGATGGAATGCGTATAAACATCATCAGTTATGTCGGCGGACTTATGTCCCATGATCCGCTTGCGCGAATAATCATCCATCTTATAAAATTTAGCTAATGTAGCAAACGTATGCCTAGTATCATATGGCAAATGTTCTAATCCCAATTTATCCATAAAAGGCAAAAATAAGTCTATTCTGTATTTAGTTACATCTTTAAATCTAGATAAGTGATTGACCACTTCTTTTATGAATGGTTTGATTTCGTTATGTATTGGTACGAACCTGTTTTTTCCTGCTTCTGTTTTTGATCCGGTTATAATATAACTAATCTTCATCTCTTCGCCGTTATCATCGGATAGCTCGTCTATATGAATATTACTTTTATTTAGATTCACAAGTTCAATGGGACGACATCCCGTAAAGATATACGTCAATACTGTTTTCGCCTCTATGCTATTGTCTTTCATAATTGCCTTTATTTCGCTTATGCTGAATGTTTTGTGTTTGTCTGATTTGTTATTCATATTTTCTTGTTTCGTGTCTATGTAGCTTGTAAAATCGCTGTCACGCGATATATGCTGATGAATAACCGCATATTCAAATACTTTAACGCAAACGGTTTTCATATCGTGTAAAGTCTTTTGTTTCACTTCTGTCTTGCTCTTGTCAATTTCAGCTTGCAAGTCAAACAATGTAATCGTGTTAATTCTTTTGTTATGAAGTCCAGAAAGACGATGATAGGCGCTGTTATATGCGTTTACTCTTGATTTAGATAGGGTTTTAAATAAGCCTTCTGTAACTTTATCATACAACATAGCAAATGTAGGCAGTGATTTATTCTTTTGATTCAATACTTGTTGATAAGTATCACCGCCCAGTTCTGATAAGGTAGCGTTATTTAATTCTTTTTTGCATGATAAGCTATATAAGCTTAAAGCATCTAAAGCCTCTTGTCTTGTCTCAAAATAACCGATAGGCTTTTGTATTTGTGATCCTGTAATCGTATCATATCCATCGGTTACTTTAGCCATGAAGGGCTTCCTTCTATTGCCTGAAAGCTTAACAACAGTACCCGAGCGGTTCGGTCGTCTGTGATATGATTTTTTAGCCATAAAAGCACATCCTTTCAGTTTATGAATTGCCTAAGACATACTTTTATGCTAAAATTAAGTATGTAAAAGGACTTGTAAGATGGTTGTTTTACATTTAGAAGATATTGGTAGTATCTTCTTTCTCTCCCATTGGTAGTGGGGGAGTTTTTTTTATAAATACTCTTTGCTAAAGTTAATTATTTATTTAATAATTTATATATTTTTTGAAAACCTATTGCAATCGCAAAGAGAGCAATCATTACTATGTAATTAAATGGGGCTTTCCTTGCTAAAGGATATTTTATCATAGCTCTAATAATATAGACAATGAATATTGCGAATAGGATATAAAACGCTATAGATAGCCAAAGAAAAATCATACCCTTTGGTTTCTGCTCTTGCATTTCTACTGCGCTTATATTATCTTGATATATTTCTGTTGTTTGCTTGTTTTCTTTTTTAGCTGAATTATCAAACGTTTTAGGTACAGCACTAATGGTTGTTTTGCTATATACTTTATTATAAACTGCCTTTTTCGGATTATTTACATAACCCATTCCTTTTTTTCCATACAATGGATTAACTGATTTTTTAATTGTCCGTTTTGCCTTCCCTGTTGTACGAGCCTTAAAACTCTTTTTAACATTAGGTGTTCTTATACCCATTTTCATATCTTTCTTTCTCCCTTCCTAATACTTCTTCCTCAGTTCTACAACACGACCAATAATTTTTACTGGCTTTGTTTCTATATCATACTGATCATAAAACCACGGCTCATAGTCATCTGTGTTAAAGGGTATAAGCATAATGCCGTTTTCTTTGATTAGAACCTTTTTAACTGTTGCCTCATCACCGTTAACTAAAATAATGCCAATTTGTCCGCTTTCGATAGTATCTTGTTTCCTTACGATGACAACATCCCCCTCGCTCATTTGAGGTTCCATGCTATTACCTTTAATCTGCAAGGCGAAGAACTCTCCGGTTCTTGCCATTTGCTCTGTGATTTCTTCGTAGTCAATGACTTCTTCTATTGCTTCAATAGGGATACCAGCAATCACTCTGCCAAGGACAGGGATGCGGACACCATGCGATCTCCTTGCCTTAACAGCCACTACTGTTTCATCATCCATAACTTTAATTAAATCATTTATATCTATATTCATGCCCTTTGCTAATTTATTGAGTGTTTCAAACGTTGGAGACTTTGTATCGCCATTTTCTATTAACGATATATATGCATTACTTACACTACATCGTTTAGCAAATTCTCTCATTGATAGATTGTGCTCTATTCTATAATTTTTCAAAACTTCTGATAGTTTCATGTTCGTACTCCTTTGTTAAATATATTATACACTACTGTTAAAAAAAATCAACATTTTTGTTAAAAATGCTTGACACATATCCATGTGTTTAGTATACTTAACACGAAAGGAGTGATTCGATGAAATATAAAGTCAAAGAGTATCGCTTGAAAGCAGGTATGACGCAAGAAGAATTATCCGTTAAATCGGGGGTAAATCGGACAACTATCAGCGCTTTAGAAAATGGCAACGAGGTAAATGTCAGCGTTAAAATTTTAAAAAAGATATCTGAATGCCTGCAAGTGCCTGTAAGCGATATTTTTTGTTGATTTTGTTGTTAAGTATACTTAACAACAGGGCAGATGGATAAGGAAGGAGGATATTATGGAAGATATAACTGCAAAGGCAATAGAGGTTGCAAAAAGCATATTAAAAGACTTTCACGATGAAAAAGGAGCATTGGCAGTGCTTGAAATCGCAAAAGTCTTAGTCATGATTGACGACTGATTTACTCTTTATATTCTTTGACAAATAAAATTTGGTTAAGATTCAGAATATAAACTTTCTTGCCATTGAAGAATTCAACAAAGGGCTTTGCTTGACTGTTAAGCATATATGTTAATTCTTCAAAAAGGTCACCTGAATCGGCTTCAATACCGTTAAATGTGTAATTATCATAAACGGTTACAGATTTATCAAAGAAATATATCGTAGCGATTTTCTTCATTACCCAGCGCCTCCTTTCCATATAGTAATTTTATCTTTATCGAAAGGTGGTTGCAAGAAGAAAATCAGCAGTAACGTATGAAAGGAAGTAATTAATGATTACAAATGCTTTGTTTATTCTATGCGATATTGTATTCGGTTCAATAAAAATGATTATTCTGTTTTATGAGTATGAAAATAATCATTTATTTGGCGGGTTTCTATTTTTGCTTTTCTATCTGCGCAACGGATACTTGGAAAGACAGCGTTCAAAGCAGGTCGATCAATTTGTGCAAAAACTCATGGACGAGCTTACAAGGTTGCGAAGTAGTATCAAAGAATATAAGAAGAATCAGCAAACGCGTAGTTAGGAGGTGAAACGTCATGAATGAAGATAGCCTAACGGTAAAAGAGGCTTCTGCGATGCTTGGGAAAAGCGAAGCTTTTGTGAGACAAGCAATTATTAATCGAACCCTTCCTGGGAGTTACAACGCAACAAAAAAAAGCTTTCATATACCGAAGAAAGCATTCATGGAATATATGGAACATTGGCGACCCAGTCCATCGGATGAACTTATCACAGCTCTGATTAACCGGTATATGGACATTAAAAAAGGATGCCTTCCCAGCCAAAGAAGCGGCATCCAGTGAAACGACACAGATTTAGATCGGAGTGTCTAACCTGTGTCCACCCTATCATTGAAACTGAAATAGTTTCAATGATATTGTACAGGGTTTAAGCAACAAAATCAAG
>CANDJN010000034.1 GCA_947385085.1 uncultured Erysipelotrichaceae bacterium
AAAAGGTATACTATCAGATGACTGTTATTTGAGTCATCTATAATATACCAGGGATTAGGATTGCAAGGCACACTGTTATCTTACAAGGAAGCATAAAGAATCGCCCTTTTTTACGGTAAAATATGGATTAACTATTGACTTTATTGCGAGAAAACGATACAATTAAAAACGGCTTTTAATGCCTATGTAGCCCCGGAAACTACTTAGGAAAGGAAGATTATCATGCGTCAGACAACATTTTTGAAACCGGCAGAGGTAGAACGTACTTGGTACGTCGTTGATGGTGCCGGCAAGACATTAGGACGTTTGGCATCGGAAGTAGCGGCAGTGTTGAGAGGAAAACACAAACCTACTTATACACCAAACGTGGATTGCGGTGATTATGTTATCGTGATCAATGCGGACAAGATTGAATTAACCGGTAATAAATTGGATGGAAAGAATTATTACAACCATTCCGGTTATGCCGGAGGTATGCGTGTGCGTACAGCTCGCACGATGAAGGAAAATTATACAGTGGAATGGGTGGAAAGAGCCATTCACGGTATGTTACCTCATACCAAATTGGGTGATGTTCAGCGTAAGCATTTGTTTGTTTATAAGGGCAGTGAACACCCGCACACAGCTCAGCAGCCGGTTGAGTTAGTGATTCGATAAGGAGGATTGAAGATGGCAGCGAAGAAAAATACAGTTACTTACAATGGTACAGGACGTCGTAAAACCTCTGTTGCCCGCGTGTTCATGACTCCGGGTAAAGGGAATATTTCTGTAAATGGCAAAACCTTGGATGAGTATTTGCCTTTGGAAACATTACGTATGGTGGTTCGTTCCCCATTGGAATTGACCGAGACGTTGGATCAGTTTGATATTAAGATCAATGTAAAGGGCGGCGGCTATACCGGTCAGGCCGGCGCAATGCGCCATGGTATTACGCGCGCGTTGATGCAAGCGAGTGAGGATTATCGTCCTGCGTTGAAGGCAGCCGGTTTTGTGACTCGTGATGACCGCATGAAAGAGCGTAAGAAATACGGCTTGAAGGCAGCTCGTCGTGCGCCGCAGTTCAGCAAGCGTTAATTTATTCAAAATTTTATACTGTTTGGAAAAGCTATATGCTACTCAAAGCCTCTGGTGGTAGGGACTTTAGAAGCGATAGCTTTTTTTGTACAAAAAAAGTGAATGGTATGAAGAAAGCTATATGCTAATAAGCAACAAAATAACTATGGAGAAAATTGGCAAAGCAAATAGTTTTGCTAAAATTATTTGAATCATGCAGTTCTGTATCAAGCATAACTAATCAGAAGGATGTTGTCAATTCCTTATGATATATTAGGTTTAATATCATGAAACATAGGACCTGAAGCAATCAATCATGAACATGCTTCGAAACAAGTGTTAGATTGAATTTCTAAAGGGAAGAAGTAATGAAAAATGGCACGAGCTTCTTAAATTATAGGTTGAATGATTTTAGATGCAAGTTTTAGGTAAAAAGATATTGTGTATCATCGAGTTTATGATAAAATGAATATAGCGTTGCTTGATAGAGACGAGGATAACTATGGTAAAACAAAAATTATTTACATCGACGATATATCAGAGAGGTATGGACTATTATCGCAAAGGTAAAGTGATCCAGCTAAATGCGTCTCAAAATAGATATCGAGCTATTGTAAAAGGAACCAATCATTATCACGTCTATATAGAATATAATTCAAATCGTGAAGTCTTATATATGGAATGTGATTGTCCGTATGCAGTGGATGGATATCATTGTAAACATGAGGCGGCTTTATATATTAAAATAGAAAATGAAAGAGAAATGCAAATCGTCGAGGATATGGAAGTAAGTAAATTATCCCTGACAGAAGCATATTTAGTGTTTTCAAGCAATTATCGTAATGCGAGAGTGACGCACCGTCTATTCTTAAACGAATTAAACAAGCGATTTGAACAAATCAATAATGATGCGGAAGTATATTCATCAAGCTACTTCTCACAAGTTATAAAACTATTGAAGGAAGTAGATGAGCTGTCCTATGATCGAAAATATAAGGAAACCGTTTATGATGAATTCATTGAAGAATTTCAAACATTAATTCATCTTAATGATGCTTATCTTCAAGATGTTTTATCATGGATAAAGAAGGATATTATTGATGGGGGTCATTTATTCTATCCTCAATTTTTAACTTATTTTATTGATACTATACCTACCGAAGAATTGATCAAGGAAGTCAAAGATTTATTATTACATATGAGATATACTGATGCGCAGATACAAAATCATTTATTGGAATGTATTTATTATGCTTTAAAGGATAGCGATGACAGTGTATCTGTGCTTCTGAACGATTTAAAACGATTCGCTGATCGTGAGATGTATCAAAGAATAAAAATAGAAAATCTTATTTATAAAAAGGATTATCCCTCAGCTTATAAATGTATTCGGGCTTTTAAAAAGAATCATAAATTTATTGATGATCAAACCTTTGATTTTTTAGAAGAAGATATTTATTATCATGTAAAAGATAAAGAAGCGTATCAAAATACGATTATTCATATGATCCATACCTATAATGACATAGATGATTTTATGTATATTGATAAATTAAAGTCGATGTATGAGGATGAATGGACGAATGCATGTTACGACTTTTATGATAAGCTTTTTATTGGGATCGGTGAAAATTTTATTCAGGATATATTAGAAAACCAAGATGAAATTCAATATATTGTACTTTACGTAATGCAGCATTTAACCTCGAATAATATAAGAAGATATAAAGATATCATTAAAAAATATGATAACAGCATGTATCATTATTTATTAACACTATTGATATTAGAAGAATCGAGACAAGCAAAAAGTCAATCGAAATATTATCAAATTCTGCATTATTTGAACGAGCTTATCAACGATCAAGGCTCATTCCAATCCATTGATGAAATAAGATACCTTATTGAACGAGAGAATCCAAATAAAAAAGCTCTGCATGATATTCTGGCGGATTTCGTAAACGGAGAGGATGGTGAATTATTCTATGATGAAAATATATTATGAGAATATCGTGAAAAACAGAACAAGCTTAGCATTATCAAACAGCTATGACCGATATGATAATGTAGAGTCAATAGATATTGCTTATGACAATCATAAGTATGATATTCATGCTCTTGTTAATGTATTGGGAAGAAAGACAAAATGTCAAATAACACTCAATGATCAACAAGATATCATTGATTACTCATGTAATTGTCCTTGGTGTGATGATCAAAGCGCTTGCGGTCATATCGGCGCCGTATGTTTAAAAATCAATCAATTACATATTGAAATATTTCCCTTTCATTATCGCAGCAATAAGCTGATACAATTGGAACAAGAACATAAACAGCGTTTTTTAGAAAAGCGAAGAAAAGTGTTAAATGATCAAACAGTGAAAAGCCGCGAATTAATTCAAAGAAATAAAATCATTTATGAATCGCAGATTTCATCTTTATTATCTGATGAAAAGGTTAGTATTGAACCGGTTATCAGTTTTGAAGGCGGTATTAAACTAGGCTTTCGAGTTGGTATGAAAAAGAAATATGTGATTAAGCGAATCGGTGAATTTTTGGATGATATTGATCAACACTGCGAACATAGATATGGTAAAGAACTTTCCTTTATTCACTCAGAGGAAGCTTTTGATGACTTTGCGCAAAAACAAATTCAATTCATGCGGATAGCCAGAGAAAACTCTATGGAAGAACAAAGAAACAGTGAATATTATGGCTACTATTTGTTTGATCTGGAAAAAACAATTTCTTTAGATGAAAATATTTTAGATATATTTTATGAATTATATCAAGATTATGATTTTGACCATATGGACTTCTACGATGTTGATGATAAGATACCGTTTTCTTTAAAACAAGACGATGATTTTTATATTCTGACTTATAAAGATGAACTCGATTTATATTGGGGTAAGAAGCATCTTTATCATATTGATAAAATGGCTGATAGTTACTGTGAGATTAACAGGATAAAAGCAGATGAAAAGGGTGAATTTGTTTCATTCTTTAAATCGATACTGGAAAGACCGCTGGTGATTAGAAACGATGAATATGTTGAATTTTATAAATATGTTTTATCGCCGTTTCTGGAATACATGGAGATCGAGGGACTTGTTGATGTAAAGAATAACGAATATCGAACAATAAAAATTTATGGCGATGTGAATGAGCATTCGCAAGTGTTTTTCAAGATTTATTATATGGATGATAATCAAAATAAGATATCGGCTTTTAATCATGAGACAGTAACGACTTACCGTCAGGATGTTGTGGAAGGGTATTTTAGGAAATATGCAAGCTTCATTGATGAGGAAAAGCATATTGCCTATTTTGATATGGAATCGGAAAGAGCGATCGAATTTATCAATGAATGCGTTGAACTGTTAAAGGAATATGCCCAGATTTTTATTTCTGAAGCTTTAAAGAGAATCGGTCAATCAACTCATTATAGTATTAATGTGGGAGTTAAGGTTGAAAATGATTTATTGGCATTGGATATCGAGAGCGCAGAAATACCCAAAGATGACTTGTCAAAGGTGCTGGAACAATATCGACGCAGAAAGAAGTTTTATCGTTTGAAAAATGGTGAATTGCTTAATTTAAATTCGCCGCAGTTAGCGGAATTAGATGGATTTATGAAGCAACATCATATCGAACCGAAGGATATAAAAAACGGGCGGATGGAGCTGAGCAAGAATCGGATGTTTGCGGTTGATGAAGATGCTTCCCACAGTGAATTCATCACTTTAGAAAGAAGAGCTTCTTTTGAAAATGTCCTACAAGAATTTCATCAGAAGGATCAAAGCGATTATCCTATTCCGATGCAATATGAGGCTATTTTAAGAGATTATCAAAAGGAAGGCTATGTATGGATGAGAACGCTGTACGATTACGGCTTTAATGGAATTTTAGCCGATGATATGGGATTGGGTAAAACATTACAGGTGATTTCATTGTTAGAGGGATTAAATCCAAAACAGCCTAGTCTTGTGGTTTGTCCTTCTTCGTTAATTTATAATTGGGAAGATGAGGTTCACAAGTTTTCTCGAAAATTAAAAGTAAAATGCATTGTTGGTAATCAGAACATGAGAAAAGAAATCATTGGTGAAATAAATCAATATGATTTGTTCGTGACATCCTATGATTATATGCGCCGAGATCATGAGCTGTATCAAGATATTGAGTTTACCTATGTGATTTTAGATGAAGCACAATATATTAAAAATCAGAAAACAAAAAATGCATTTTCGGTAAAGAAATTAAAGGCAAAGCATAAATTGGCTTTAACGGGAACACCGATTGAAAATACATTGGCTGAGCTATGGTCGATTATGGACTTCTTAATGCCGCAGTATTTGTTCAATTATCATTATTTCCAAAAGCAATATGAAACGGATATTGTCAAAAATAATGATGAAGATAAGATCCATCAATTACGTAAGCTGGTTTCCCCTTTTATCTTAAGAAGAAGCAAGAAAGATGTTTTAACCGAGCTACCGGATAAGATAGAGACAACTCAGCTGATTCCCTTTAATGAAGAAGAAAATAATCTTTATTATGCCAATCTGGCTCAGATTAATGAGCAGCTACAAGCGCTGCTTCAAATGGAAACAGTGGATAAGATTGCCGTATTAGCGATGTTAACGAAGCTAAGGCAAATATGTTGCGAGCCGCGGCTGTTATATGAGAATATAGAAAACAGTTCATCCAAGATGAAGGCCTGTATTGAATTGATTACGAATTTTAAAGAGAATCATCAGAAAGTTTTGTTGTTTTCTTCCTTTACTTCTGTTTTAGCTTTACTGGCCGATGAATTACAGATGTTAGGAATTCGCTATTTCTTGTTAACGGGACAAACATCAAAGGAAGAACGCAGAGAGCTGGTAGAAAAATTTCAAGCCGGTCAAGCGGATGTGTTCTTAATTTCTTTAAAGGCCGGTGGTACGGGATTGAATCTCACTGCCGCAGAAGGTGTGATTCATTACGATCCTTGGTGGAATGTTTCTGCTCAGAATCAGGCAACAGATCGAGCGTACCGCATTGGTCAAAAGAACAATGTTCAGGTTTATAAGCTGGTTATGAAGGATAGTATCGAAGAAAAAATTGTATCCTTACAAGAGAAGAAAAAGGAGCTAGCGGATATGTTTATCGAGAATAATGATGGAAGTATCGCTCAGATGAGTAAAGAGGATATTATGGAGTTGTTTTCATAACGCATACTTTTACTTCATCTTTTATAAGAGAGATATTTTATGTCACCGAAATTCTATCTGCCATATGATATAATTATAGGCACAAAGGGTATAATGGATTTTAGAAAAAAAGTGGATATTCACTCTGTATAAAGGAGACGCTGATAATGGAAAATAAAATACTTCATTTATTGAATACTAATAAAAATTATTTTGAAGATTTTATAACGAGAAGTGTCAGTACATCAAATCGCATGGAAGGCAGTACATTATCATATGCCGAAACATACGCAATCTTGTGGAACGATAATTCTTTTAAACTGAGCAATGTACAGCCGCGAGATTTTTATGAAGCAGTAAATTTGAAGTATGCGATCAATATGATGTTGGATGCGATTATGAATAACGAAATTTTATCAGAGGCATTGATTATACAATTGAATGAAACAATCAATAAAAATATTCTGGATACACATGGATACAGACGAGTTCAGGTATTTATTAGAGGGGCATTAGATATACCGCCTAAGGCCATCGAAGTGAAAGAGAGAATGATGTATTTGGTTGGAAATTTTAATCAAAATAATTCCATTGAATTAATGGATAAAATAGCCCAATTTCATATTGGTTTTGAGCATATTCATCCCTTTGAGGATGGAAACGGGAGAACCGGCAGACTGTTGTTGAACTTTGAATTATTAAAACAAGCGCAAGCACCTATCATTATACCTGATGATAAAAGAGCTGAGTATTTTAAATTGATTGCTGATTATGATGTTAATGGTTTGACACAAATGCTATATGAGCTGCAAGAAAAGGAAAAGAAACGAATTGAACGTTTCATGGATATGGATAAAGGGGTATAGCTTGATGCTACTACAGAGAAAACTAACGATAAGCAAGGGCAATTAAGCTTTTGCATTTTAACTGATACAGGGGTAGAATTTTTAATTGAATGGATTATTAATTTTAATAGGATAAACAAGGTATGATTGGTTGATATAGCTATCTATAATAGGGTGTATTCATTTATTGATTTTTTATTATGACTACTTTCTTCCTCTTTGTTGCGGCAGTACATCATATGTTATATAATTAACGAAGAAAGAGTGGTAAATTATGGGAGATCTTCATCAAATAAGCGAGACATCATATTTAAATGCGACCAATGCACCGCAATATCGAAGAATCATGCGAATTTTTTATGAAGAAAATGAGAAGATGCGTTTTCAGTTATATAAAGAAGATGTTTTTGAGCGGATTCAAGAATATCCGGAATTTCAAGATTATACCATTGACCAGTTAAAAATTGACTTGGACAAGCTGGTGGAATGGAAAAATCTGACCCCATATCAGGAACCCAAACGCGTGTATACGATTGCCGATTATAAAAATCAGCAGTTTCGCTATTCCATGACTGCCGTCGCATTAGAAATTGAGCGAATGGCTGATCGTTTACAGCACTTGTTTTTAGATCGGGGAAATCTTTCTACCAATCGTTTGTTAAGGATAAATGAGTATCTTACCAAATTAAAGAAACTGGATCAGTTAGAAGAAAAGCAGGTTTATGAATATTGGCAAAGTATCCAGGAGGACTTCAAACGGTTAAATCAGAATTATCAAGATTATTTAAGAGAATTCTATGCCGGAAAAAGTGAAAAAATCATGAAGTCGGTTGCTTTTATTTTACACAAGGATAAATTTATCCAGTATTTAAATGAGTTCATATTAGAACTGAACCAATACGCGGCACAGGTAGAGGCAACTTTGCGTAGCTTTGATGTTGCCATCGAAAAGAAATTACTGCGCTTGGTGATTGAAAAAGAATTACAAATCCCTTATTCATTTACAGAAGCGGAAGATGAGCGGGCTGCTCATATCGAACAGAAGATGAAAGGACAATGGGAAACACTGAAATCCTGGTTTATTACAACACCGACAAAGGAAAGCGAATATACGCGTATTCTTGATATCACAAATGATATTATTCATCGGATTATTCAAAATGCGGTCTTGATTCTACAGCTTCAAAACTGGGGTATCAGCCGCAAAAAAGACTATGAAAAATTGATTACCATGTTTATGAATTGCAAAGATATGAGTGAAGCGCATTGTCTTTCCGCACATGCCTTTGGTGTAGCGAACGTTTATCATTATCGCTATGGACAAGAGCGCTCTACAGACAGTATCAACAGTTCTACCTATGAAGAAGATCCCATGGAATTTTTATTGGAGTCACATGGCAGGCAATATCGCCCCAGGATTGACAAGTCCGGATTTGCGTCAAAAAAGCTGGAAAAGGAAATGCAGAAAATGGCTTATTTGAATCAAATCGAGGAAGAAAAGAAAATCATCATGGCTTATATTCAACATCACCAAATTGATATATCAGAAATCAAGGATGTTGTTCCTGCTTCGATGCGCCAGACACTGCTTCGATGGATTACTCAAGCGAATAATCGCAGCACCAAAAAGGGTAGTACTGAATATGGACAGGAATATGAATTGATCAGAAAAGAAGGCACCTGCATTCTTCATTGTGAAGACGGTGATTTATCGTTACCGCATTTTATCCTGAAGTTCAAGGAGGAAGAATATGAATGAATTCCATGAGCTGTTACAGCATTTCTGGATTGTAAAAGATCAGAATAAAGAATTATATAATAAAGTAAAAAAAGCATATCCTGATTATAAAAAAATGGTAAATGAACAACTGGGATGGCACTTGATCATGAATGAAAAGCTCTTGAAACTGGAGAAAGTTCCGGCACATGCGCAATCTTTTATGGGAATATCAGAATTTCAGGATATTAACGATTATTGTTATTTGTGTGCGGTATTAATCTGTTTAGAGGATAAGGAAGATTCAGAACGATTCTTATTATCAGAAATGGTCGACATGTTAGAGGCATGGTTGAAAAAGTATATGAATGTAGACTGGACTAATTTCAATGAGCGGAAATCATTGGTTCGGGTATTGCAGTTTTGTGAAAATCGCGGTTTGTTGAAAAAGCATGAGGAAAGTACCGCAGATAATGATAACGGTCTGCCAAAAGAGGTGTTGTATGAAAATACCGGACTTTCCAGATATTTTGCTTCCGGATTTCAAAGAGATATTTCTACCTATCAATCGTATTTGGATTTTGAGAATGATCAGAACCAGGATATTGATGAAGATCGCGGGCATTTTCGGATTAATCGTGTTTATCGCACGCTTGTATGTAATCCAATGATGTATTGGAAAGATGGAAACAGCGCCGATGCGCTGTATTTGAAAAATCAAAGACAATGGGTTCAGCAGTATTTGGGGGATTATATTGGCGGAGAATTGCAGATTCATAAGAATTGCGCCATGCTGATGCTGCCAAAGGAACAATCATTTAAAAACAGCTTTCCAAACAGCCAAATGATCAGCGATGTGGTTTTGCTTTTGTGCAGAGTGATCAGAGAAAAAGTAGAAGAGGGGCTGCTGCAAAAGGAAATCGATGAAACGATCCATATTCCCATTGCGGCGCTTAGAAACATGATTCAGCATATCAAAGAAGATTATCAGTCAATGTGGAGCAAGGAATTCAAGATGATGCCTATAGAAAAGCTCGAGGATCAAGTGCTTGCTACGATGCAGGAATGGATGCTGATTAAGATGGAAGAATCCACCATACTACTGTATCCTTCGATTGGAAGGTTTACGGGTTACTATAAAAAGATAAGCAAGAGGGGTGAGCAGAATGAATAAACGCTGGCAGGCAAACCGCATGGGTTTTGTTAATTTTTGGCTTTATGATGAAGAGGAATTTTTCTTTGATAAAGGAAGGCTTTTGTTGCGTGGGGAAAATGCTTCGGGAAAGTCGATTACCACTCAAAGCATGATCCCTTTTATATTGGATGGGGATCGCAGTCCCCAGCGTTTGGATCCCTTTGGATCAAGAGATCGCAAGATGGAATACTACCTGTTGGGTGATCATGAGCGGGAAGAAGCGACAGGATATATTTATTTGGAATTTAAAAAGCAGGGATTGGATCAATATTGTACGATCGGAATCGGACAGCGGGCGCAACAAGGAAAGCCCATTACTTTCTGGGGCTTTGTTATTTTGGATCATCGAAGAATCGGAAAGGATTTATGGCTATATCGTCAAACGGGCGGCAAGAATATTCCCAAAACGAAACAAGAATTGAAAAATGATCTAGGGGATCAAAATGTCTTCGTAGATAAGCAGAAGGAATATATGGAGGCAGTCAATAAGCATATTTTCGGTTTTCCGCGAGTGGATTTGTATGAACAATTTATTCGCTTGCTGATCAAGGTAAGGGCACCGAAGCTGTCAAAGGATTTAAAGCCTTCCTTGGTCTATGATATTTTAAATGAATCTTTGCAGACGTTAAGCGATGATGATATCAGACTGTTGGTGGATGCGATGGAGCAACTGGATACGATTCAAGCAACCATTGACGGGTTAAAGAATACGATGAAGGATGTAAAAGCCGTTCGCAATGAGTACAACCGCTATAATCAATTCATGCTGGGCAAGAAAGCGCAAGTATATCATGAGCATCATCAATCTTATGTAAAAATGTGCACTTCGTTAACAGAAAAACAGCAAACGGTGAAGTCAAACGAGCATGTGCAACAGGAGATAACAGGTCAGCTTCAAAAAGATCAGGATCGCATTGCGGCACTGGAACAGGAACGTAAACTCGTGAATGATCAGGATATTCATGATGCTTATGAACAGCTGGAAGCGACACAGCAGGAACATAAAAACAATCAAGCAGAAAAGCAAAAACAGGAAAATAAGCTGGAAATCATTGATAATAGAATCATGGATAACCGAGTCGATTTAGAAGCCGTAATTGATCAAATCAATAACTTGCGTTATGAAATGGAAAAAAGCAGGGAAGATATAGAAGCGTTATGTGCAGAGCTTGATTTTCCTTATCATCTTTCATATCACGAGGGAGAACAAGGCATCATCGGGCAGTTAAAACAAGCCAATGAGACGTTGAAACAATTCAAAAAAGAGCTGGGGGAAGCCCGTGATGTGTTGATTTCTTACGAGCAGGAGAACCAGCATTACAGTATATTGAGTGAGGCTCTGAATGAATTAAGCCGCGCTAAGGGTCAGCTTCAAAATCAGTTAAATGAAGCAAGAAAAATGGTGGTGGCTGAAAAAGATCGGCTGATCGAAATGCTTTATATCCAAAAGCAAGATAACCGGTATTTACAATGGGAAGAACCTATTTTCTTACGCATACAACAATTATTTCGTACTTATGAAGGAGCACAGCAGAAGGATGAAATATGGACGATTTATCGAGAATTGTATGATCATCAACAAAGCTCTCGCAGAACAGCGAAGCTGAAGTTGGAATTTGATAAAGATCAGTGCCAAGAAACAATTAAAACAATCGAAACAGAGCTAGAAGCGATAAGAAACCAAAAAGAGCCGGTTCTTCCTCATAAGGACAAAGTAGCTCAGACAAGAGAACTGCTTCAGAAAAAGGGAATTCGCTTTTTGCCGTTTTATCAAGCCATTGAATATGCGGATGGTCTCAGTGAGGAGAAACAAAATTTGTTGGAAACACAGCTGTCGGACTGCGGTGTGTTGGATGCGCTGATCATTGCCGGAGAAGACATGCCGCGAATAAAACAGGAATGGGATGTCTTATCGGATGTAATTTTGAACCCTGTGAATGCCAGTGAAAAAGCCTACCCTTATCTTACTGCGGGGATAATTGAACCTGCTTTTCAATCCCAAGTGAATCGAGTATTATGCAGTATCGGTTTGGATTCTGCGCAGACCTGCGACATTATTTTAGCGGATGACGGTTATTTTCGCCATGGTCTTTTAGAGGGACATAGTATCGCGGATGAACCGGCTTGTTTTATCGGTGTGGCGGCTAGGGAAAGAAAAAAGCAACAGATGATCATGGAAAAGGAACAGGAGCTTGCGAGGGCGCAGGAACAGCTGGAATCTATCATGCGGAATCTGAAGGAAGTGAATGATGGTTTAGCAGGTTTAAAACAGGAGTATCAAAAGCTGCCCGGTTTTGATGATCTTGATGCCACATTGCGAATTGAGCAGGAAACGGCAGTTTTATGGGAACGCAAGCAAAAGGAATATGCGGAAAAAGAAGCCGAAGCCAACCAAAGCTCTGCCAAATGCACACAGCTGCGTCAGGAAGTGATAGAACGATGCCGCAAGTTTAATTTTGAGCGTAGCGCTGAACGTTATGAACAAGCTTTGGATGACTGTGAAGATTTGAAAGAATACTTCGATGAGTATCGCAATCATTGTGATGGTGTTATGAATAAATTGGAAGTAAAGAATACCTATTCGAAAGCAGCGGAGGAATTAGAACAAAGAAAATCCGATGTGACAAGTAATCTAGCGACGATTAACAGAAATCTGAACAAAGCAGAAACCGCGATTCAACAATTACAGCAGTTTTTAAATTTGCCTGAAAATGTTGATGTGATGCAGCATCTGGAACGCATAAAAACAGAGTTAGAACAGCTAAATGTAAAAGTAAATAAAAATGAAAAGAGTTTAATGGCGTTGGATGTAGAACAAAGACAATTGATAAAGGAAATCGATGATTTGCGGGAAACGATACAGGCTGATAAGCAGATTGATGAAGAACTGCTTGCGATTTATGAGGAAGAGTTAAACCTGGAATATGTAATTCAACGGGAGAACAGAACATCGATTGAGTGCTTACAAGAAGCGATCGCAAGTATGAAATCACAGGACAAGGATCGTTCTGCGATTGATGTTACCGCATCACTGACAAAAAATTTCCAGCAGCACAGCAGTAATTTGTTTGCCTATGGCGCTGTATTGGATGATCTTTTTGAAGATCACAGGGATTATTTGCGCCGGCGTTCGGTGATTCGTTTAGAATGGAACGGGCAAAAGCTGAACTTAGAACAATTTTATCAAGTTTTAAAGTCCTCCATAGATGAAAATGAATTGATGATTCAGGAAAAGGATCGCAAAATATTTGAGGATATTTTATCCGGTACGGTAAGTCAGAAACTGAGTAATCGCATCTCCGACAGTCGAAAATGGATTGATGCCATGTCGGATATGATGTGGAGTATGGACACTTCTATGGGTCTCAATTTCAAATTGCGATGGAAAGCGAAATCTCCTGAGAATGACCAGGAATTGAGTATAGAGGAGCTGGAAAAGCTTTTAAATCGGGATAAGGTGCTTTTGACAAGGGAGGATATGGCTAAGGTATCCGCTCATTTCAGAAGTAAAATACAGACAGCGAAACACTTGGCAGAGGATAGAGGCGATATTTTCAACTACGGCGATTTGATTCGCGATGCGTTGGATTATCGTAAATGGTTTGAATTTCATATGTATTTTGCCCATGCCGGGGAAGCAACAAAAGAACTGACCAACAGCGCTTTTAATAAATTCAGCGGTGGAGAAAAGGCGATGGCAATGTATGTGCCGCTGTTTGCGGCAGTGAATGCGCAGTATAAGAAGTGTGAAAGAGCAGAACATCCGCGTATTATTGCCTTAGATGAAGCGTTTGCCGGTGTGGATGATAAGAATATCAGTGTTATGTTTGATCTTGTGGAAAAGCTTGATTTTGATTATATTATGAATTCACAGGCATTGTGGGGCTGTTACGGCGAGGTGTCTTCGCTTCGCATTGCCGAGTTATCGCGACCCGTGAACAGTCAAGTGGTTACTGTTATTAATTATCGTTGGAACGGTCAAAGGCGGGAAGTGGTGGAATGAGCGATTGTAAAGTAAGCGTTGATTATTTTAAAAAGCAAAAAGGTTATGATCGCATCTTTTTGGAATTGCGCAAAAAATGGGAGCGCAATGGGAAGTGTACAGGTGTGGTACATTTAAAAAATGCGGATCATTCGGAAAGAACAGCTTTGCGAAATTTGCTTGGACGAACGATCGATGATGAAAATGTTAAGTTCAGCTTTCAGGAATTTGTGAAGGCATATGAGGAATCCAGTATTTACAGCGTTCCCTTTGAGCAAATTCTATGTGCTTATTTTGGCAAAGCCTTGTTAACAAATAAGGAGAGCCGCGAACAAAAAGCGAAGCAGAAACAATTATTTTTTGAGCGTCTTATTGAAGAAACTGAGCCTTTGGGAATTTTGGAATCAACCGCTTTCTTCGTTCAGCTTGAGCAGGGAGATTCCATAGCGGCAAGTTTTGTGGCAAAAGAATACGGCCAATCATCGGAATCATTGTTTCGAATGTTGGTTCATGCATGGGAGGCTGTCGCTTATCTAGTAAAAGAAAAGACCTGTAGAATCGCAGTACTCGGCACGGAAATCACAGGAAATCCTCATTATTTTGACCGCGGCTTAACGAGTGGCAAGGCGCTGTTATATGTTTTGGCGTTTTATTATGATGTTCCTTTTCCCAAAAACGCCGAAGAGGTTCTAAAGTTGTATGATTTAGCAGGAATTATCACGGATGAAATCTCGAATTTTATTTCGGCGTTTGGGATTCATTTATATGATGAGAATGGCTTGCATCCTGCATTTGAGGCATTTGTTGAGCGAAAGGAGCCTTATCTTATTTCATCGTTCCATCTCAATCGTATGGTAAAAGCTACTGTCGAAGGCCCGGTGATATATGCCGTTGAGAATCAAATGTTATATTCGCATTTGTGTGAGGTGCTGCGTGATGATAGGGTTTCTTTATTATGTACTTCGGGACAGCCGAAGGCTGCATCATTGTTAATGCTTGATTTACTATGCGATGGCGGGTATACGATTTATTATGCCGGAGATCATGATCCGGAGGGAATTATGATTGCGGATCGGTTGATTGCCAGAAATCCAGAGCATATTCACCCATGGCGTTTTAGCGTTGATGATTATCAGCGTTCTATGTCGGATGAACACTTGAGCGATAGTCGATTGAAGCAGCTGGATAAGATTGATTGTCCCTTGCTTCAGCCATTATGTGAGGCTTTGAAGCAGCAGAAAAGGGCGGGATATCAAGAAGCGTTGCTTGAGTGGATGGTTGAAGATGTTAAAAATGGTAAATAAAAATCATCTTATATTTTATAAATAACTGTAGTATCTTTTTATGATATTTACATATTATTTAATTAATTGTAAGTATAAAATAGATTAAGAGATGAAAGAATTCCAGAATAATAGTAATAAATTAAAGTTAACAATGAGAATACTAGTGTATGAAAGCAATGCATTGTCACCCAATAGAAAGCGTGATATAATGAAACATCGATATACCACCGGTCAGCTAGCTAAAAGAGCAAATGTGAGTGATCGAACCATTCGCTACTATGACGAAATTGGCTTACTAAAATCTGCTCATATTGCTGAAAACGGCTACCACTATTACAATGAAAATGATGTGATCAAAATACAAAAGATTACGACATTAAAATACTTGGGCTTTACCCTCGAAGAAATTAAATTGCTGATAACAGAAGCGGATTCCAAGCGCATATCGGAAACGTTAGAAACACAAATCTATCTGCTTGAACAGAAAATCAACCATATGAAATCGTTAAAACAAGCATTGCTACAGGTACAGTCGCAGTGGAATGAGGAATCCATAGATTGGGATCAGCTTCATCAGTTGATTCATCGCAATGCTATTAATGATCTTATGAAAGAGCACTATCGCACTGCCAACCATCTATCCATACGGATTCGCCTTCATGAGTTATTTTCGCAAAATTCGATTGGATGGTTTCCATGGCTCTTATCGCATATTGATTTTAATCATGTGTACCGATTGTTAGAGGTAGGGTGTGGCAATGGCGCATTATGGAAAAATTGCCAGATTGATATGAGAAATCGTGAGATCTTCTTATCAGATATTTCGGAAGGAATGCTGGAATCAGCGCGTAAAGCACTAGGGGAAGAATATAGCTATATGCTGATTGACTGTCAAAGTATACCTTTCAAGCAAGCATATTTTGATGCTGTCGTTGCGAATCATGTATTGTTCTATGCGCCACATATTGATAAGGCGGTTCAGGAAATCCATCGTGTATTAAAGTCAGGAGGTATTTGTTATTTTAGTGCATATGGAGAGCATCATATGATCGAAATACAGGATATCGTAAAGGAATTTGATGAAAGAATTTATCTTTCTGATCAGAACTTATCGCAGCGTTTTGGGATAGAGAATGGAGAGTCAATACTTCGGAAGTATTTCAAAGAGGTGAAATTTCTACCATATGAAGATGCATTAGAAATTGATGAAGTCAAGCCGCTTATGGAATATATCATCAGCTGCCATGGGAATCAAAATGAATACTTAAATGATCGCTTAGATGAATTTCAAGCATTCTTAGATCACAAACTATTACAGGATGAAAGAATACATGTGACCAAAGAGGTTGGAATGTTTGTATGCAAAGGAAAAAAATGAAATGTAAATTTTCGCTTGACCGTTACGTAACGTAATGGTTTATGATTTTTACAAGGAGGATGCTTATGAAAGGAATTATTTTAGCAGGCGGCAGTGGGACAAGACTGTATCCGCTGACCAAAGTAACATCAAAACAATTATTACCTATTTATGATAAACCAATGATCTATTATCCGATGAGTATTTTAATGGATGCGGGAATTCGTGAAATTCTAATTATCTCTACTACTGAAGATACGCCGCGTTTTCAAGATTTATTAGGTGATGGTCACCAATTTGGTTTGGAGTTGAGCTATGTTGTGCAGAAATCACCTGATGGGTTGGCACAGGCCTTTGTGTTGGGTGAAGAATTTATCGGCGATGATTCCGTTGCCATGATATTAGGAGATAATATTTTTCATGGTCATGGATTAAAAAAGCGGTTGCGCAGTGCTGCCCAAAAGAAAAACGGAGCGACGGTATTCGGCTATTATGTCGAAGATCCCGAGCGCTTTGGTGTGGTAGAGTTTGACAATCAAGGCAAGGCGGTATCATTAGAAGAAAAGCCGGAACATCCAAAATCCAATTATGCGGTTACCGGCCTGTACTTTTATGATAACAAGGTGGTTGAGTACGCAAAGCAGCTCAAACCGAGTTCAAGAGGTGAATATGAGATCACGGATTTGAACCGGATTTATTTAGAGAATAATGAGTTAAGCGTCACGTTATTAGGGGATGGCTTTACGTGGCTGGATACCGGAACGCATGAATCGCTCGTAGATGCGACAAATTTTGTGAAAACGATTGAGGAGCATCAGCATCGAAAAATTGCTTGTTTAGAGGAAATTGCCTATAATAATGGTTGGATTGATATCAAGAAGTTGGAAGAAATCTATGAGATTTATAAGAAGAATCAGTATGGGGCATATTTAAAGAGAGTTATCGATCGCAAATATATCGACAAGGACTTGAATCAATAAAAGAAAGTGAGGCTTAAGAATGAAGGTAATTGAAACAGAAATACCCGGCGTGTTGATTATCGAACCTGATGTTCACGGGGATCATCGCGGCTATTTCATGGAAACATATCACAAGGATGTCTACGAAAAAAATGGCATCCATGCGGATTTTGTACAAGACAATATGTCGTTTAGTGCAGCGAAGGGAACGCTGCGCGGTCTTCATTGGCAGAATGCGCCGATGGCACAGGCAAAGCTTGTTTCTTGTACCAAAGGATGTGTCATTGATGTGGCAGTGGATATCAGAAAGGGCAGTCCGACCTATCGCAAATGGGTATCGGTAGAATTAAGCGCAGAAAACAAACGGCAGTTTTTTATTCCGCGAGGATTTGCGCATGGTTTTCTGACATTGACGGACAATGTGGAATTCCGTTATAAGGTGGATAATTTTTATTCCAAGGAACATGATCGGGGAATTCGTTATGATGATCCTAGTATCCATGTGGATTGGGGTAAACTGTTAAATGGAATTGAACCCATTCTATCAAAAAAGGATCAGGAGGGTCCTTTATTGGAAGATAGTGATGCTAATTTTAAATATGAAGGAGATGAGTAAGTGATGAAAATATTAGTAACAGGCGGCGCTGGCTTTATCGGTGGCAATTTTGTGCATTATATGGTAAATAAGTATCCGGAGGATATGATTGTGAATCTGGATAAGCTGACGTATGCGGGTAATTTGGAAACTTGCAAGGATGTTGAGGATAAGCCAAATTACAAGTTCTATAAAGGTGATATTGCGGACCGTGCCTTTATTTTCGATCTGTTTGAAAAAGAGAAATTTGATGTGGTGGTGAATTTTGCGGCCGAAAGCCATGTGGATCGCTCAATTGAGGATCCGGAAATTTTTGTAAAAACAAATGTTATGGGTACTACTACCTTGCTGGATGCTTGTGTGAAGTATGGAATTCAGCGATATCATCAAGTATCCACCGATGAGGTGTATGGCGATTTGCCCTTGGATCGCAAAGATCTGTTTTTTACAGAAACGACACCGCTTCATACTTCTAGCCCTTATTCCAGCGCAAAGGCTGCGGCTGATTTGTTTGTGCTGGCATATCATCGCACTTATCAGCTTCCTGTAACGATTTCTCGCTGTTCAAACAATTATGGACCGTATCATTTCCCTGAAAAACTGATCCCATTGATTATCTCAAGGGCTTTGGCGGATGAAAGCTTGCCGGTATATGGAACCGGAGAAAATGTACGCGACTGGCTCCATGTCTACGATCACTGTGTAGCGATTGATTTAATCATTCGTAACGGACGAAACGGCGAGGTTTATAATGTCGGCGGTCATAATGAGCGCACCAATCTAGAGGTTGTGGAGACCATTTTGGATGCCTTGGGAAAGCCGAGAAGCTTGATTAAATTCGTTGCGGACCGCAAGGGTCATGATATGCGCTATGCGATCGATCCGAAGAAGCTGGAAAGTGAGCTGGGGTGGAAACCAAAGTATACGTTTGATACGGGTATCAAACAGACGATTCAGTGGTATTTGGATCATAAAGACTGGTGGCAGAATATTCTGAATGGTGAGTATCAGAATTATTTTGAAAAAATGTACAAAGACAAGGGACGGGTATAAGCTGTTATTGTCTTAATCGGAGGTATAAGATGAATAAGGTCTTGGTAACTGGTGTAAAAGGACAGCTTGGCTATGATGTCGTTAAGGAAGCAGAAAAACGCGGCATCAAAGCCATTGGCGTTGATATTGAGGAAATGGATATAACGGATGCGGATCAGGTTCACCGTGTAATATGCGAAGGCAATTATGATGCGGTGATTCATTGTGCCGCATGGACAGCGGTGGATAAGGCAGAGGATATGGTGGACGCCTGCCGCAAGGTTAATGTGGATGGTACGAGGAACATTGCCGTTGTATGTAAGGAATTAGATATTCCGATGATGTATTTTTCCACCGATTACGTATTTGATGGCGAGGGTAAAACACCTTGGAAGGAATATGATGAACGTCATCCGCTCAATGTGTATGGATTAACCAAGTATGAAGGCGAATGTGAAGTGGAAAAGCTGGAAAAGTTTTTCATCATTCGGATCGCATGGGTGTTTGGAAAAAACGGAAACAATTTTATAAAGACGATGTTGCGACTGGGAAAGGAACGCGGGGCTGTAAGCGTGGTCAACGATCAGATTGGTTCTCCTACCTACACGTATGATTTGGCTAAGCTCGTCATGGATATGATCGTGACGGACAAATATGGGATCTATCATGCGACCAATGAGGGAGAATGTAGCTGGTATGAGTTTGCTTGTGAAATTTTTAAGCAGGCCGGTATGAATGTAGACGTTACACCGGTAGACAGTTCTGCTTTTCCTGCCAAGGCTAAACGGCCATCCAACAGCCGTATGAATAAGGAAAATCTGGATAAAAACGGATTTAAGCGGCTGCCGTCTTGGCAGGATGCGGTGAGAAGATATATAAAAGAAATTTTATAGGTTTTTTGAAAATTATCATTTGAATGGTGGTCTTATAAAGTAAACAAGCAGAATGTGAATAAAACTGCTTCGTTTATTTTATAGGACTTTTTATACAAAGCTTAACCCTTTACCATGAAGTACAAATGGTAAAACCTTTGCATAATGCAGCTTTTCTCTTTGTCTGTTATAACGTGACATGATATAATAACAGGGAAATAAAAATCAAAAGGTATTCATTATTGGAGGATTCAAAATGGATCATAAAATAAGTGTATTAATGTCTACTTATAATGAAAGGCCAGAAGAAGTAGAAAAAGCAACAACATCAATTTTAAAACAAACACATCATCACTTGGAACTCATTATCGTTTGTGATAATCCCGATAACAGTGAATTATTACAATTACTGGAACAATTAAAGATAAGTGATTCACGAGTCCAAGTGATTAAAAATGAGAAAAACCTTGGTTTAAGCGCCAGTTTAAACGTCGCATTATTTCATGCGCAGGGCGACTATATCGCAAGGATGGATGCCGATGATGAGAGTCTGCCAAGACGATTGGAAAACCAACTGAAATTTTTAATAGAAAATCATCTTGATTTGGTTGGCTGTTATGTGGAATGTGTTAATGAACAAGGAGAGACCATATATTTTTTGAAATCAATGCCGTCTTTTGATGATGACATCAAGAAAAAAATTATATATAATAATCCGTTGGTTCACCCTACGTGGCTCGGGAAAAAAACGGTATTCATGGAGAATAAGGGGTATCGCCCGATCCCCTATGCGGAAGATTATGATTTTTTATTGCGGGCGGTGCAAAATGGGTTTCAATTAGGAAATCTCAATCAGCCGCTGTTTCGATATACAGTAAGAAAGACATCTATTTCCAATTCCAATGGTTTAAAGCAATATTTAGTTTCTCAAAAACTGATTCGATCATTTCAAGAGAAGCAACTGCATCAAATTGAAACAGCAACATTCGAAGTCATTTTTCAAACAATTTCTACCGAGGATGAAGCAAACTATGCAAGAGCATCCGCCTATTTTATGCAGGCGATGACAGACTTAAATCAACACCGTATGTCATTTTTTACAAATGGTGTGAAAGCGTGCTTTACCTCAAAATATTATTTCAGAAAATTGCTCGGTTATGTAAAAGTGTTTTTATAAAGCCAACTATATAGAAGTCAAGATGAAAATTGACATTCTGTTGGAAATAGATAAGATCTTTGAAAAGTGAATATGTGTACACTGAAAACAACTAACAAGTAGCCTGTTTAAAAGCGATGATGAAAAAAACGTTATTTGCATAAAGCAGGATCAAACGCAATTTTTTCAGTAAGCAACTTAAAGATGACTCTTAGTAATTTACGAGCAACATGACCTTGAGCGCAACGATGGGACTTACCTTCTGAGCGTTTTCGGTTAAAATATTGATTGAAAGTAGTGTTGAACCTGCAAAGAGGCAGCGCTGCTTGATAAAGAGAGAGTCTTATGTGAGGAGACCCGCGTTTGGTAATCGCGGTCTTATCCGTGTTGTATTGTCCCGATTGATAAACAGCGCAATCTAAACCGGCAAAAGCGATGATTTTAGAAGGAGCACTGAAATGATCAATGGAGCCCAATTCACATAAGATAGACATCCCGGTAATGAAACCAATACCGGGAATCGTAAAGATAGGAGAGTTGAGAGTACGAGCTAATTCTTCTATTTTTTGACTCTGTCCACCTTTGGTGTATCTACAACATCAAGGTGTGCCATAAGCAATTCAATACTGTCGATCAATTGTTTGATTTCGAGAGTCAAGGCCCAATTATCCTCACCGCTGGAAGTTTTCGCTGATTCTTTCAATCGTGCAGGATAATCAGAATTGATCTTACCGTTGGATGCCTTAGATATGATATTCTTAAGATGAGTTAAGTGAGTATCGCGAACTGCTTTGGCACATCCACACTCCTTAAAAACGGCCATATAAGCCTTAGAATACTTCGTAGGAAAGATGGTATTGTATTCGGGAAAAACGATGTCAATGCATTTCTGAAGCTTAT
>CANDJN010000035.1 GCA_947385085.1 uncultured Erysipelotrichaceae bacterium
AACGGTTGGGAAATGCTGCCGCGCCAGATTGACAAAGGCAGGACAACAGGACGTTGTGATCTTCGCTCCCTTGCTTTTATGATCCAAAGCATCCTCTCGCTCATACCAAGCCACCGCGTCAGCACCGATCGCCGCTTCATACGCTTCTTCAAAGCCGAGTTCACGAATTGCCTGCTTAATTTGCGGCAAGGTTGCCTCATCAAACTGACCTTGTGCTGCCGGCGCAAAAATCGCAAACATTTTGGTTTTTGCACGCAATTCTTCAATAACCTTGACCATCCACGACATATCCTCGATTGCCCCAAACGGACATTTTGCCTGACAAGCACCACAGTTGATGCATTTTTCCTCATCAATTTTCGCTAAGCCATTCTCATCCATGGAAATCGCATCCACCGGACAACTGGCCAGGCATGGACGCTTTGTCTGCACAATTGCGTTAAACGGACACGCATTGACGCAGGCTCCGCATTCCTTACAGCGATCATAATCCACATAAGCATGATCCGATCCCATTTTCATCGCATCAAACTTACAGGCGGACATGCACGACTTTGCCATACACTTGCGGCAATTATCCGTAACTAGAATTTTATGAATATTACAGCCATCACACGCTGCCTCTATGACGCGGACAATCTGCCGGGGATTTTCATGATCTTCCGGTATGGGTGCCATCCCCATAGCCATACGGGTACGCTGACGGATAATCTCACGCTCCTTATACACGCAGCAGCGATAATCTGCCCGTTTCCCCGGAATCAGCAAATAAGCCAAATCATCTGCGATGGATTCTTTCAGCTTTCCTTCAAAGCAGCGATGACTTACCTCTCTTAACACATCAAATTTAAACTGACGTGCTTCATGTTCAAATAATGACATAGTATTCTCCTCTCATTCATCGTTAACGACCGCACTTCCCTTGTAATTATTTTCACAAAGTATTATATCATAATTTTATAGCTCGCAAAATGGAATCTCTACAAATTCTTATCAAATAAGAATTTGCTTCCATACCCTTCCATTATATTTGTTTGCATTGCCTTTTTTGCTTGAATATTAAAATCAATGATAAGATTGTGAATATAAAACGGAGCTAAGAATCAATGCGGCTCCGATGATCATGGAAAGCGTCATCGTTTCATGTAAGAACAGGAAAGAAAAAACCGCTGCCCACAGCGCTTCCATCGACAAAATCAGAGCTGCTTCTGATGCCGTGGTATGCTTTTGTGCCCATGTTTGCAATAGATAAGCCAGCATGGTGGAAATGAAAATTGAATACCCTAATGCCCCTATCGCTTCCCCACTCACCACTGCTGGCCAGCTTTCCCATAACAATGCAGAAATTGCCGCTAATATCCCTGCCGTCAGCATTTGTAAAGCTGTCATGACCAACACGTTAACATCCTTGCCATAACGTTCTAGAGCGATCATATGCGCCGCAAAGAAGATGGCACAGACAAGTGACAATAGATCGCCGCTGCTCAATGTCAGCGACTGTGCTTCCAGCGTAAGCAGAGCAATGCCGCACACACAGATAAAGGAAGAAATCATCGCCTTGCGATTTGGCTTTTGATGAAATAACAGCCATAATAAATACGGTACTATAATCACATTTGTAGCGGTGAGAAAAGCATTTTTCCCCGGTGTTGTCGTCTGTAAGCCAAACGTTTGAAAGGCAAAGCTCAAAAACAGCAGGGTGCCGACAATTATCCCCTGTTTCACTTCCCGCATTGATATTGATTTCCATGCTTTACCTGCCAATATTAGCGGCATAATGGCTGCCCCTACAAAACGAATCATAAGAATGGTAAAGGGGGAGAAAACATTCAATGCCGTACTTGTCGCAATAAAACCGCCGCCCCATATGATCGTCACAACTATCAGAACTAGATTAGCTGATGCTTTGCGCATTCTTTCACACCCTTTTGCGTCACATCATACCACAGGTTGTCTTTTTTTCGCAAGCATACTCTTACCTATTTTTACTAAGTTTACTTTTGTTCCAGAGGCTAAATTGCAAGCAGTTTTTGCTTAATTATATTTTTGAAACATACATTTCTTCTGTTAATCGCCATTCTAAATGAACAAATTCAAGCGTGAAACGTAAAAAAGCGCAATTTAAGATGTAATTAAAGAAAAATAATGATATAATATCGAAAGAGACATAACCACTGGAGGGAATCAATATGAAATGGTATGAACGACAAAAACAGCTGTTTTCACAGAAAAAGGAACCCGATACTCCATCACAGCCGCAAAATTCTATCTATCAAGAAAATCCCTATGATAAAGCAAAAGCAAATGAACCGTATGATACACAGCCGCTTCAACAGCCTTATGAGGAAGTTCCTGTGCAGGAACAGCCTTCCTATGAAGAACCGATGAATCAGCAGAACGGCTATCAGGAAGCGGATTTGCAGGAGCCGGTTTATGATACATATTCCCAGCAGGAATCCTATCAAAATCCACGCTATCAAAACACAAGCAACGAGCCAAAAGAAACAACCACCATTTCTCAAGGCACCATGATCAATGGTAATGTTGAGGCAGATGGTGATTTAGTGATTCGCGGTCATGTGCGCGGTGATGTGCTATGCAATGCCAACTTGTCCATCTATGGCGTAGTAGAAGGCATTATCAACTGCAATAACGCTTATTTGGAAAATGCAACAGTCATAGGCGACATCGGATGCAGTGGCAATATGGAATTAACTGAAAGCTCCACGATTGATGGAAACGTGGAAGCGTATGAATTGCTTAACGGCGGTCGTATTAAAGGAAATGCAACGGTGGGTGAAGCCGTGCACTTTACCGCTACCAGTGCCATCGTGGGTGACATCAGCGCAGTTCATATCGAAGTAGATCGTGGTGCGATCATCCAAGGTAATGTATTGGTTCGCCAAGACATATATTTTGATCAGCGATAAGTATAAGACTGAAAGCAGCTCCTTTTGCTTTCGGTCTTTTTCTTTGGCATTCTAAGCTTGATTTTATGAATCGTTTTTTACTTGTATTATCACATCGAATCATTTACAATAAATAGCGTTAATAAAAGAAAGGGGATCCCTATGAATAATCGTAATCGTGAAGATTTTCAGCGTATTCGTCCTTGGCTGCTCTTGGTGACATATACGATCCTATTGACAGCTATCATATTCCGTTTTGATGTGCTAGCATCCACTTTCTTTCATATGCTGGGGATGTTTCAATCACTGCTTTATGCTATTGGCATTGCCTATGTCATCAATGTTGTGATGATCCGTGTAGAAAAATTGTTACAGCGCATCATCAAAGAAACCTCGTTTCTACATCGCTTTCAACGTGGTATTGCCATAACGCTCTCCCTATTGATCGTCTTTGGATTGCTTATCCTCATGTTCAGTATTATTGTACCGCGTATCATCGAAAGTCTGATTCAGCTGTTAAATAATCTTTCCGGCTTCTGCATGGGCTTAATCAACAATATTGATGAGGTTCTCACCTCATTAAATATCGATTATCAGCTCACCGATATGGAACAAATACAAACTCTGTTAAATATGCAAAGTATGGATTGGGCAAAAATATCCTCGCAAGTACTGGCTTTTTTATCCGCCGGAGCTGGCGGCATCTGGGATAATGCCGTATCATTTACCGCTCAGTTTGCGATCATTTTTACCGGCTTTATGTTCTCTTTATATTTATTATCCAGCAAGGAAACCTTTATTCGCCAAGTGCGTAAAGTCATCGTAGCGATATTTGGCGTAAAAAATAGCGAATGTATCTTTGAATGGGGACATCGTGCCAATAAGATCTTTTCCGGCTTTATCACCGGACAACTCGTCGAAGCAGGAATTCTTTGGGTTCTTTACTTCTTTACTATGAAGCTGTTTCAATTCCCCTATCCCGAACTCATCTCCACCTTAATCGCCGTTTGTTCGCTTGTTCCCGTTTTTGGTTCGATGTTTGCGATGAGTGTAGGGGCGATCTTGATCCTGTCGGAAAGTCTTTGGACTTCACTCCTCTTTATCCTCTTCTATCAACTCATGCAGCAATTTGAAGACAATGTAATCTATCCCCGTGTCGTCGGCAATTCCGTTGGCCTGCCTGGTTTATGGGTGCTGTTATCCATCTTTGTTTTCGGAGCACAATTCGGTATTATTGGAATGCTGCTGGCAGTGCCGACCACCGCATTCTTCTACAGTTTGTTTTCCCATATCATCAACACCACCTTAAAAAAGCGCAATATTGTTGTGAGTGAAAGCCAGGTTATCGTAAAGAAAGAAGCAGATACAGCCGTTGATCAGAAATAGTGAAGGCCGAGTCCTTATTATCGAAAGACTCGGCTTTTTTATCATCAACATAGAATGAATATCACTATTTTTTTATCGCATCAATCGGACGCTGCGCAGCGATTTTCAATATCGGCACGATTGCCGATAACAAAGCGATTAAAACAATAATCACAATTAACAACAGCGGCTGACGCAATGTGATGATCACCGGTGAAATCAATATGCCGATCGAACCCATGGCATAGCTATTTACAATGAATGCGACCGCATACAAAGCGATTATAGTAACCACATAGGAGAGGCAAGCCAGTGTCACCGTCTCCCAGATAAAGATTTTCACCACATCCAAGCTACGCGCACCGATGGAGCGCAGTATTCCGATTTCCTTTTTACGATACGTAATCGAAGCAACGATGAAGTTTGTCATTAAGACCATCGCAAAAAGGAAGAAGGCAATGCTGGCATAGAAGAATACTTTGGTCGCAAATCGGGCAAAATTGTTAATGGATTCCACAGCATTGGTTGCCAATGTATGGGCCTTATATTCATTGTCTATCGGATAATCTTGCAAAATTTCATGTAATGCTGAGCCCTTCGCACTCATCAACAATTCACCGATGTAGAATGGCGAACTCACATAGGGTTCCAGTAATTCCTTTGAGACATAGCTGACATATTCCTCACCGAAAAGATTTTCATCTGAATAATCCTCAGGTAAGATGACGCCGCGAATTACTACTTCTTGTTCAAACAGCACCTTACCGCTTCCAAACGCTTCCCGGCACTGCATGGTCATCTTCTTTCCGATTACCTGTGATGCCAACTTTTTGGCAATCGCTTCACGCTCTGCCTCGCTGCGCTGTTCAAACTTTTCATCAAAGCTAGGACCGCTGTTCGCATCCATCGCAAATGTAGATCCATATAGCGTTGACAAACTCCAAACCACCTCATTGTTATTTAAATGATTCACCGTCTGTTTGCCTTTGCCATCATAATACGTTATCGCTGATGTGGGATAAGCCAAATTCGCGTAGGTTTCCTTATGATTAAACTGGAAAACACTCTCATACTCATCGCTGTTCATCTCGTTGCTTTTTGGTAATCCCAGTGCTTCCACAAAGCCTTCCTTAACATATAATTGTTCACAATTCTGATTCACAATGACATTGAATTTGCGATAGAGCCGATATTGTTCCTCACTCATCTCATCGTGATAAACGGATTTCAAGGAATCAAAGGCAGAAAGATCGGTTTTAACGATACCGGATATGTTGATCCATTTGTCGGCAATCGGCAGTTTCACATTAGCAATGACCTCATCATATGACTTTGGATGAATGGTTTTCCCTTGCTCATCGCTAATACCGAAGGTAATGATCAAATCCGCCAAATAAGAAGAAATGGCTGTTTCCTCATAATTCTTGGGAAATTGACCGATCACATCGGTAAGATCAAGATCATCGAAACTGCTCGTTTCACTCAATCGAAACCGATCGCAAGCTGTATGATAAAGATCAGGATCATTCGGTATTTGAAAGGATGCAATGTTCATCACATATTCACTTGATTCATATACCTTGGCTACCTTTTGATCCATCTGGTTGATCAACTTTGCGGCGTCTTGACTATGAATTTCCAACAAATCAGCATTCCAGCGATATAAGACATTACCGTCTTCATCCAATAGCTGACGTTGCAAGGACACCAAATGCTCGTTGTTTTCATTCATCGCCTTATATTGTGCATTCGCTCCATTAAATTGACCGACACAGTCGGATAATGCTAATAGCAGTAAGGCAAAGCTTGTAAGCAGAATCGTAAAGATCATACGCAGCTTTTTATTCTTCAAGCAAGTAAAGCCGAGATGGAAACAATCCTTCAGCGGCAAACGCGATGGAATGCGCACAAATTGGCGGTCGTCACTTTCCACAAACGGTGCACTATCCTCTACCACTTCCCCATCCGCAAAGGTAATGATGCGATCCGCATATTGTTGTGCAGCTTCCTCATCATGGCTTACCACAATCACCAGCTTTTCCTGTGACAGTTCCTTCAGGGTATCAAAGATTTCCTTACCGGTTTTTGAATCCAAAGCACCGGTTGGCTCATCTGCCATCAAGATATCCGGTTGCTTGATTAAAGAACGTGCAATGGCTACGCGCTGCTTTTGACCGCCTGATAGCTCATTGGGATAGCGATTGGCAAACCCGTTCAGCCCTACCTTAGTCAACATCGCTTCAATTTCCTCATGGCTCGCTGCTTTTTGTTGAAGCTGTAAAGATAAAGCGATGTTCTTTTCGATCGTATATTCATCCATCAAATAGAATTCCTGAAAGATAAATCCGATATACGTATTGCGATAAGCATCATAATCTGCCTGCTTAAACGATTGAGAGCTCTTGCCATGAATGAGAATTTCCCCTTCATCGGCCTGATCCAAGCCACCTATCACATTCAGCAGGGTTGACTTTCCTGAACCACTTTTGCCTAAAATAAACACCATCCCCCGTAAAGGAAATTTCAGGCTGACATTCTTTAGCGCTTGTGTCTTCATTCCACTACTGGAACGATACGTTTTCGATATATTCACTAATTCCAACATTAACATCATCCTCCTTGTACTATCTGTACTAACTATATTAATACAGTATAACACAACATAGTTTTTGTCAATAGCATTTACAAATTTTTTATCAATTTATGAGCTTACTCGTCATATAAGCATATAAAAATCAGGAAAGCTCGTCCCCTGATTTTTCCTGTTTCTTACGCAGTTACGATTACTGTACGTTTCTATGTGAAATAAATCATTATTAGTGTTTGAAATATTATGCTGATTCATCAAATAGTGTTAATTGCGTATGACTTCTTCTTTGATTATATTCTCTGGCAAATTTCATATAGTCAATACAGACTCCGTATGCTTCTGCCAATTCGCTGATACGCTGATAAGTATTTTTAGCATATACACGATCCAAATGATTGTCTTTATAAAGTTGTTGATACACATTCACTAGCTGTGGGAAGTGTTCCTGTAGCAACTGCATATAGGTATGCTTGGTCACACCATGAAGATGCAGAGAGCCAAATGCCGCATAATCTGCCTGTATCTCACAGATCCATTCCATCAATGTTCGCAAAGAGTCTTCATCATCGTTGATCATCGGCATGATCGGCATGGCATGAACCCCTACGATCGCTCTTGTCTGTTGTTTCACTATTGTTGCCACTTCCTTACGCCGTAGTGGCTTTACGGCATGGGGCTCCAATATCGCTGCTGTTTCTTCATCGGTAGTCGTAATCGTCACCGCAATATTAACGTATGTCACCGCTGCCAATTCATCGATCAAATCCAAATCACGTAAGATCAAATCGGATTTGGTGGAAATAATACACGGGGTGCGATAGCGGATCAACACAGGTAGTATTTTCCGCATCATTTGATATTTCGCTTCTAGCGGCTGATAAGAATCACTTACTGAACCGATATTGATAATATGGCGTCCCCAGTGCGGTGAGGCAAGTTGCTGTTCCAGCTTTTCTGCGATATCTGTTTTAACATAAATATCGCGATAAAAGTCGCTGTGATCCATATAGCGTTGAGAATACTGGGCATAGCAATACCTACAGTGATGCGCACAGCCACGATAAATATTCATATCATATTCATACGGTCCGATCCGATGCTTTAGCTTACGAAAAGCCTTTTTACACGTTATTTCATAGCCATTCATACATTGTTTCCGATCGTGTGCAAATTGCATCCTATCCCAGCCTTCCCTTTTCTCTATTATAGCACAGGCAATAGATCTTAGAACATAAAGCTTTTTACAATTATGTAATAATGCTTAAGCAAATTTTTCCTAATCGAAAATTGTAATGAATTGTTAATTTATCTTTTATAAAGACTGCGATAAATGCATGTACAGTCATCTGTAAACCAACAGAAAAATGTATCCGTAATGAAACGAATACATTTTTTCTTTTTAATCCGTAAACGTTAATATCGGAGACTGATAAAAATAATTAAACACTGTGAAAGAAGATTGATTTAGGCTTTATATCCTATTTTCTTTTTTGTTAAACCAATATATGCACATGCGGCAAACATCATCATAACGCATGCGGCAGCAGATGTATTTGGGCGCGCATCTGCCGTTTCTTTGATTGGGGAATCTTTTTTACCTGTATCAGTTTTGTCCTTTTCCGCTACTTTGCCTGTTTCATCTACCAAGGCAAAGACGCTGAAATGATTTGTCGTAAAGGTTACTTTATCCTTAGTTGCATAGAATGGCATAGCAGAAACAACACCATCCTCACCGATATGGTAAAGCATAATCTTCTCAAAATCGAAGTCTTCCGGAATATCCAGTGTGACGATCACAGTACCGTTAGGCTGAATCTCCACATTATCCTTCATCAATTTAATATCATAAGCAATAAATTTGCCCTTTAAGCTATTGAATGCCGCTGCGATCTTTTCACTTGCATTTTCAGCAGTCAGCGCTTTAACACTCAATTTCGCTGCGGGATCAATGACACCTTTCTGCGCACTGACTTTAACATTCGTTTCGGCATCGATGATTTCATCTCTTTCTTCCGGTGTTGGATCATCTGACGCTGTCTTTATAATATCCGCAATGGCTTTTTCTAACATTTCAACCTTCACATCGATTTCTTCCTGATTTGATGCGTGCTCATAGGTTTCCTGTGCTGCCGCAATACTTTGTTTTAACGCATTGATACTATGCTCGGTATAGATATCCGTTTTAGCTGCTTCTTGTTCAGCCGCTTTGATTACTTCTGCCAATTTAGTCAAATCAAGCGTAGATACCTGTAAGGCTGCCACTGCCTCATTCAAGATATTGGTAGCGCTAGTAATTTCAGCTATTGTCGCATCGTCTTTTACCGCTTTAGCAGCATTCAAAGCCGCAGTTAATCTATCTTTGCTTGCCGGCGTATAATTCTTGCCATCGTTTAATTTTGCAGTTGCCTGTTCAATCGCTGTCTTTAACGATTTCATCGCATCTGCGGTTGAACTGCTTTCTTCCACAACAGAGTAGTTTCCATTAGCATCTTGCTTATCACTAATCGTAAAGCCCTCGGCAAAATAAGATTCATTGGGCTTTACGCTAAAGCTGCCGCCGGAAATACTGATGCCGGTTTGTTCCGGATCACTTGCATTTCCTTTCTTAATTTCACCTTTGAAAGTGCCGCCCTTAATATTCAGTTTTGCGCTCGTCGCAACATTGGCAACACCAGCTGCGGAACCATCAGAACCATACTCTACGTTGCCGTTGATTGTGGTATTGCCTTCAACAGTTACGGTGACACCTTCACCATAGCCATAACTCGGCCAGTAGTATACATCAAACGCAAAGCCGCCTTCTTTAGCAGTAATGGTGGAATCCTTAATAACGACATTACCGCAGTTATTAGATAATGTATATGCGCCTGCTTGTTGTAAGCCACTGCCATTTAAATCCATACCATCTACCGTTAAATTACCGTAATTTTGTACCAACATTTTAGCCTTGCCGCTGCTAATGCTACCGTTTTTCAGTGTAACCGTAGAACCCTTTAACAGTTGGAAAGCCTGCGTTGCCGTTCCTGTACTACCAACAAGTGTACCATTTATATCATAATTATGCGTATTAAAATCAATGGTAATGTTTTTTCCACTGGGAACGATGACACCATTTCCAGTTGCATTATTTGCCAAGGTGATAGTAGCGCCATTTCCCGCCGCATCCACTGCAGCCTCCAATGTCGGATAACTCGTTCCATCAATGCTCCATAGATCCGCTGTTTCTGCATGAATGTCAACCGCAAATGCTGAAAAAGCCATCGTCGCAGAAAGCACAAATGCGGCAAGTCTGTTATGTTTCTTACTCTTCATAATTTTTCCTCCTGTCCTAATAAAATACTTCATTCATGAAAACCCTTGTTTTGCTAGATTGAATACCATCTCCCTCTCATTCCAATTGTCTACAAAAGTGTACTTTAATAGATTCCCCACAGAGATTAAAAAATGTAACTTTTCCATAAAAAAAACAACGCTTTTCATAAAAAAAGCGTTGTCTCAAAAAGTACACTTTTATAAACACAAAATAGATAATTTGTACGTAAAATTTAATAAACATGCCTTATAATTCTTATCTTATCAGCAATGATTATATGATCTTACGCATTGATTATAGCACAGTTTAAGGATAATACAACCGTTTTTCCAAATTTTTCCATATAATATATGCGTCGAAAATTTTAAAACGCATGGGATTAAATTTTCAACTCTATCAATATAAGACCTATTTTAAGAATGAATCATGACTAACGCAACATATAATTCACGAAACGCTAACTTTACGACAAAAAAGATGCAGAAACATATTGCACTGCATCAGATTTTATTTACTTTATTGTAGTAGAGAAAATGCCATTTCTGTTATTTCTTCATCCATTCTTCATCACGAGGATCCTGTTTCCAAGCCTTTAATTTTTCCAAGTCAGTATCTTGAATTGTTTGATTTGCCAAAGCGACCTCAATCAGTGTGCTGTAATTCGACAACGTAATCAAGGGACAATTCAAATCCGTAAATGTCTTGGTCGCTTGAGAAAGCTCATAAGTGAATATCGCCGCAACCCCGAGTACCTCTGCCCCGACAGCGCGCAATGCTTCCACAACATCACATACTGAACCACCGGTGGAAATCAAATCCTCAATGATGACCACCTTTGTACCGGCAGGACAATTTCCCTCAATTTTATTCTCCTTGCCATGGTTCTTATTGGAGGAACGTACATAGCCCATAGGCAGCTTCATCTCCTGAGCGCACATTGCTGCCCAAGGAATGCCTGCGGTTGCCGTTCCCATTAACATTTGTACTTCAGAAAATTGTTTGCGAATGGCAGTAATATAGCCGCTTACCACCACATCACGCTTATCAGGATACGATAAGATCAAACGATTATCACAATAAATGGGGCTTTTGATACCGCTTGCCCAAGTAAAGGGCTGATTGGGACGCAGTGAAACGGCTTTGGCCGCTAATAAATTTCCCGCAATTTCTTTTTCTAAATTCATATTATCACATTCCTTTCCGGCCTGCATACAGGCCTTTCTGTGTTGAATCTTAACTTATTTACCCTCCATAATATCCTCTATCATATGATACGTTGCCACCTTGTCGTTCGCCTTGGTGATGGAGCGTCCGACGACGATATAATCACAGCCCTGCTCATATGCATACTGCGGTGTGGCCACCCGCTTTTGATCATCCTTGGAATCATCCGCCAAACGAATACCGGGGGTTACTGTTAGAAAATCTGTTCCACACGCCTCATGAATCGCCTTTGCCTCATGAACCGAACAAACCACACCATCCAGGCCGCTTTCCTTTGCGAGTTTAGCGTATTGAATGACACAATCCTGAACACTGCCGGGGATTCCCAGCTCATCATTCATCGCTGCCTGCGATGTTGATGTCAGCTGCGTCACCGCAATGCACATGGGTCGTTTGCCATTGACACTGCCTTCCTTCAAGCCTTCCATTGCCGCACGCATCATCGCGCTGCCTCCTGCCGCATGAAGATTGACTACATCCACATCCAGCTTAGCCAAATTCTTCATCGCCTGCTTTACCGTATTGGGAATATCATGCAGCTTTAGATCAAGGAAAATGTGATGTCCCATTGCCTTGACCTCGCGAACGATCTCAAAGCCGAAGGAATACGTCAATTCCATACCGATCTTCACATAAATCGGCTCATTAAATTGTAATAAGAATTCATAGACCTCTTTTCTGGTGGAAAAATCCAGCGCTACCATTGTTTTACTCATGTTGAAAACTCCTTCCGATTGCTTCTTTTACCGACGTCATGCCATATTGAGCAAGTGCCGTTTCCAATTCATCGATAATGCGGATGCAGCAGTACGGATCGACGAAATTCTGCATTCCGACCTCCACTGCGCTCGCTCCGGCATAAAGAAATTCCAAGACATCCGCTCCGCTTGTAATACCACCTACCCCAATGATTGGGATGTGAACGCTTTGGGCACATTGATACACCATGCGCAGGGCCACCGGCTTGATTGCCGCGCCGCTTAATCCTCCCGTCACATTGGCTAGCAGAGGCTTACCGCTGCGTAAGTCAATTCGCATTCCCATTAGCGTATTGATCATAACTAGGCCATCCGCTCCTGCTTCCTCGACTGCCTTGGCGATTGCCACAATGTCCGTAACATTAGGCGACAATTTCACCCATACCGGCTTGCGTGCGGCTTTTTTACATAATGCCGTGACATGCGCAGCCAATTCCGGCTTTGTTCCTAAACCAATGCCCCCATGCTTGACATTAGGACAGCTGATGTTTAGTTCAAAGGCACTCACATTGCAAACATCATTCAGCTTTTCAATCACTTCTACATAATCCGTTTCATTAGCTCCTGCCACATTGACTAAAATTTCCGTATCAAACTGCGAAAGCCATGGCAATTCCTTATTTTTTACCACATCAACGCCGGGATTTTGCAAACCAATCGCATTGAGCATGCCGCTTGCCGTTTCCGCCACTCGCGGTGTTTCATTGCCATAACGTGGCTTTGGTGTCGTGCTTTTGATCGCAATGCCGCCTAATCGGCTCAAATCGTACAGCTGGGCAAATTCACGTCCATATCCGAAACAGCCGCTGGCAGGGATAATCGGATTTTTTAAATGTAAACCCGGCAAGTCAATATGCAGATCAATTTTCTGACTCATGACAGCACCACCCTTCCAATCGGGAATACCGGTCCCTCTTTACAGATGCGATGATACATATCCGCACTTTTCGCATCGTGCGCCACACATGCCATACACGCCCCCATACCGCATGCCATCCGCGATTCTAATGAAAAATAACCTTGCGTATAGCGTTGTTCCAATGCCTTTAGCATCGGCAACGGTCCACAGGCACAGATGAAATCCGTGGTAATATTGGCTGCTTGAATGGCATCCGTAACCGTTCCTTTACAGCCATAAGAGCCATCCATTGTCGCTATGCTTACTGAGGCACCTAAGGCTTGAAACTCAGACTCATAAAAGATGGAGCTTGCGGTGTCAAAGCCCATGACAACATCCACATGCACACCGGCTTTTATATAGCGCTTCGCCAATTCGTATAACGGGGGAACCCCGCATCCGCCGCCGATCAATAACACCGCCTTGCGATCCGCTTCAATCGGATAACCATGTCCCAATGGTCCGAATACATTTACGCTTTGCCCGGCAATCATCTTGCTTAAACGTCTCGTCCCCTCGCCCACAACCTTATAGATAATCGTAAAGGATGCTTCATCAATGGAACAGATGCTGATAGGACGGCGCAGTGTTAACCCTTCCACGGCAATATTGACAAACTGCCCCGGAATCATCTGACTGGTGATCGGGGATGATATGACCATGCGATAAACATCCTTAGCCATTTGTTGTTGTTCTAAAATCGTACCATTATCACACTTCAATTTGTTTCCTCCTTTCCTCTATATAAAGCTTCAGCTGTTTTTTGCCGCTGTTTCCGCTTCCAGCTCGTTCATGGAAACAGCTGAGAAGCTCAAGGATTCCGCAACCCGCAGCATTGCCCTTGCCGTATCTAATGAGGTAAAGCAGGAAATGTTGTTTTCCGCAGCAGTACGGCGAATCAAAAAGCCGTCCTTTGAAACACTGCTCGTCTGTGACATTGTGTTGATCACAAGGCTTACGCGTCCCATCCGAATGAGATTTAAAACGTTGATTTCCGGATCCTCACCGATTTTAATCGCGTCATGTACATCAATATCGTGATCGCGTAAATATTTTGCGGTACCGCTGGTCGCATAGATACCATATCCGATTGCATAGAATCGCTGTGCAATGCTGAGGGCTTCCGCCTTATCTTGATCCGCAATCGTCATGAGCACATTACCGCGATTGGGCACTTTCACTCCACTTGCCACCAACGCTTTATACAGCGCTTTCTCTAATGTGACGTCTCCGCCTAACGCTTCGCCGGTGGACTTCATTTCCGGACCAAGCGTCGTATCCACGCTGCGCAGCTTCGCAAATGAGAAGACCGGCGCTTTCACAAACGTGCGCTTGCCCTCAGCATGGATACCTGTCGGATACCCCTGCTTTGTTAAGCTGTCACCGATAATACAGCGGGTTGCCACATGAGACATCGGTACCCCGGTAATTTTGCTTAAAAACGGCACGGTGCGAGAAGAACGCGGATTAACCTCCAGAACGTAAACCTGATCATTTTGATCCACAATAAATTGAATGTTATATAAGCCGATGAAATGGAAACCGCGGCCAATCCGTATTGTATAATCCACAATCACTTCTTTTAAACCATCGGTAAGGGTTGGAGCCGGATAGACCGATATACTGTCGCCCGAGTGGACACCGGCACGTTCGATATGTTCCATAATTCCGGGAATATAGACGCTTTCGCCATCACCGATCGCATCAATTTCCACTTCTCTGCCGACAATGTATTTATCAATCAGAATGGGCGCATCATGACTGATCTCTTTAACGGCACAGCGCATGTAGACCCGTAAATCTTCATCATTATATACGATTTCCATCGCTCTGCCTCCCAATACATAGGAGGGACGAACCAATACCGGATACCCGATGCGATTGGCAATCGCTACAGCTTCCTCTACCTCAGTGGCGGTTTCACCCAACGGCTGGGGAATCTGTAGTTTATGCAGCATCGCTTCAAATTCGTGACGATCCTCGGCACGGTCAATATCGCTCAAATCCGTACCTAATATTTTTACGCCGCGCTTCACTAAACCCGCCGCTAGATTGATCGCGGTCTGACCGCCGAATTGTACGATAACGCCTAGCGGCTTTTCCCATTCAATCACATGCATCACATCTTCCAATGTCAGCGGTTCAAAATACAGCTTGTCCGAAATGGAAAAATCGGTAGATACCGTTTCCGGATTATTGTTTATGACAATCGCTTCATAGCCGCATTCACGCAGCGTCATCACGCAATGTACCGTGGCATAATCAAATTCTACGCCTTGACCGATACGAATCGGGCCGGAACCAAGAACGATGATTTTAGGACGATCGGAGCGCTTTGATTCATTTTCCTGTTCATAAGTAGAGTAGTAATACGGAGTGGCACTCGCAAACTCTGCCGCACATGTATCCACGGTTTTATATACCGGAATGATTTTCTGTTCCTTGCGCAAATCACAAATCGCTTGCTCACTCATCTGCCATATCCGAGCCAGATAGGAATCCGCAAAGCCGTTTTCCTTGGCCTTTCTTAACACCGCAGGATCACCGTGATGCGCGCTTAGTTCTTTTTCTAATTGAACCATTCGCTCAAAATGATGTAGGAAGAAATTATCTATTTGCGTGATGTCATGAATGCGATCCACTGCTTCTTTTCGCCGCATTAGTTCCGTGATCACAAACAGTCTGCGATCATCTTGAATCGCCACGCGCTCCCATAATTCTTCTGTCGAACAAGCGCTGATTTCGACATCCTCAATATGATCCCATTTCATTTCCAAGGAACGAACAGCCTTTAAAAAGCTCTCGGGAAAAGTGCGACCGATGGCCATGGCTTCGCCGGTCGCTTTCATCTGGGTGCCCAAGCGCCGATCGGCATGATTGAATTTATCAAAGGGAAAGCGCGGCAGCTTTGTGACGACATAATCAAGCGCCGGTTCAAAGCAGGCGTAGCTTGTATGAGTGATCGGATTGATCATTTCATCCAAGCTCATTCCCACCGCAATTTTCGCCGCCAGCTTGGCAATCGGGTAACCACTCGCTTTAGAAGCCAAGGCTGAGGAACGTGATACCCGAGGATTGACCTCGATCACATAATACTCAAAGCTTTTAGGATGCAGCGCCAGCTGTACATTACAGCCGCCGCAAATTTTCAATGCGCGAATGATTTTCAAGCTGGCATTGCGAAGCATCTGATGCTCCCGATCACTTAATGTCTGAACCGGAGCTACAACCATCGAATCGCCGGTATGAATTCCCACCGGATCAATGTTTTCCATATTACATACCACAATGGCCTGATCCTTATCATCACGCATCACTTCGTATTCAATTTCCTTATAGCCGGCAATACTGCGTTCCACCAAGCACTGATGTACCGGAGAACGCTTTAAGCCATTGATACAAATATCGCGCAGTTCTTCCTCATTATGAGCAAAACCGCCACCGGTTCCTCCCAGCGTATAAGCCGGGCGAACGACCAGCGGATAACCGATTTTTTCCGCAAAAGACAAGGCTTCCTCCACACTGTGGACAATAGTGCTTTCCGGTATCGGTTCATGGATGTCCATCATCAATTCACGGAACAGCTCGCGATCCTCTGCCTTATTAATCGCATCCAAATCTGTTCCCAGCACTTCCACATGATATTCATCCAAAATCCCGGCATTGGCCAATTCCACGACCAAATTCAGACCGGTTTGACCTCCAAGGCTGCCTAAAATCGCATCGGGACGCTCCTTATAAATAATACGGCTGGCAAATTCCAATGTCAGCGGTTCAATATAAACACGATCCGCAATCGCCGTATCGGTCATAATCGTTGCCGGATTGGAGTTAATTAGAATGACTTCATACCCTTCTTCACGCAGTGCCTGACATGCTTGAGATCCGGCATAGTCAAATTCCGCTGCCTGTCCGATGACAATCGGTCCGGAACCGATCACCATTATTTTTTTCAAATCCGTTCGCTTTGTCATTTTGTCTGCTCCTTTTCCATCAGATCAATAAAATCATCAAACAAGTGATTCGCATCCTCCGGTCCCGGTGATGCTTCAGGATGATATTGAACGCTGAATACGGGATATTGGGTATGACGCAAGCCTTCCACACTACGATCGTTTAATGCCGTATGGGTCACTTCCAGACCCGTATCCGCCAGGCTTTCCGCTTCCACCGCATAGTTGTGGTTCTGTGAAGTGATTTCCGCCTTTTGATGAATCAGATCCAGCACTGGGTGGTTACAGCCGTGATGACCGAATTTCAGCTTTACCGTATTCGCTCCACAGGCAAGCGCAATCAGCTGATGACCTAGGCAAATACCAAAAACGACCACTTTACCAATCAGTTCGCGAATCATCGCAATGGCTTGCGGCAAATCCTTGGGATCACCGGGGCCGTTGCTTAACATCACACCGTCGGGATGCAGGGCAAGAATCGCCTCTGCGCTTGTATTGTAAGGCACAACCACCAAATCACAATTGCGTGCAGCCAGCTCTCGGATAATGCCATGCTTAGCGCCAAAATCCACCAATACTACCTTTTTGCCCCGTGCCGGAATCGGAAAGGGCTTATGTGTTGATACGCGGGATACTTGATCATGAAGTGGCTCGCTTGTTTGTAGCTGTTTCACAATCGCTGCGACATCCGCATCAGGATTCGCCATTACGGCTCGCATCGTTCCTCTTTCACGGATTCTGCGGGTAATGGCACGTGTATCCACATGGGAAATACCGGGAATCTGTTTCATTTTCAAGAATTCATCTAAATTCATATCCGAGCGAAAATTACTTGGCTGTTCACAATATTCTCTCACGACAAAGCCAAATACCGCCGGATCCAGACTTTCAAAGTCATCGCGGTTGATGCCGTAATTGCCAATGAGCGGGTATGTCATCAATACGATTTGTCCGCAATATGATAAATCGGAAAGAACCTCCTGATAGCCACTCATACCTGTATTAAATATCAATTCACCGATCTGATAGTGATCATAGCCAAAGCCATAGCCATGATAAACACTGCCATCCTCTAAAATTAATAAGCGCTCATTCATTTTTTACGCCTCCTTGTATACGATTGTTCCATCGACAATCGTCATCACTACTTTGCCATAAACCTGCCATCCCGCAAACGGTGTTGATCGTCCCCGGGAATAAAAGTCATTGGGATCAATCGTCCATTTTTTCGATAGATTCACTAGCACCAAATCGGATGAAGCTCCCACCTTCAATTCGCCGCATCGTGCCATGCCAAAGCGCCGCGCCGGAATTAAGCTCATGCGATCGATCAGCTCCTTCAACGTCAAAATACCATTTTTAACCAAATTGGTATACAACAAGGGAAAGGCGGTTTCCAATGATACGATACCAAAGGGAGCAGCTTCCATTCCCTTTGCCTTTTCTGCTGTGGTATGCGAGGCATGATCATTGGCGATCAAATCGATAATCCCTGTCTTCAACCCTTGAACCAATGCCTGCCTATCTTCCTTGGAACGCAGTGGCGGATTCATCTTAAAATCGCCATGAGGCAATACATCATCCTCAGTTAATAATAAATGATGCACACTCACTTCTCCGCTGACATCCAAACCCTTTTGCTTGGCGCGCGCAAGCAGCTCCACACTTTCCTTCGTACTCATATGACAAATATGATAATGTCCGCCCGTTTCCTCTACTAAGTGTAAATCTCGCTCTATTTGTTTCCATTCACATTCGCTGGGAATGCCGACAAGCCCCAGCTCGCTGCTTTTCTTCCCCTCATGCATGCACGCCTTAGGCTTGCGATAGCGCATATCCTCACAATGTGCCGCTAACAATATTGATTCCTGCGCGCTGTGACGCATTGCTTCTTTCATCACTTCATCGCTTTGTACACCGACACCATCATCACTGAAGGCATGTATGCCCAACGCTTTTAATGCATGGAAATCCACTACTTCCTCCCCCTGTTCGCCCTTGGTAATGGAAGCATAGGGAATTACATGCACATGGGCATTTTGCGCTATTCTTTTGAAATAATCGCTCATGATTTCTGCATGATCAGGAATGGGATTGAGATTGGGCATCGCCATAATGGTCGTAAAACCGCCATGCGCCGCTGCCATCGTCCCGCTTGCGATTGTTTCCTTTTGTTCAAAGCCCGGTTCTCGTAAATGTACATGTACATCAATCAAGCCTCTCATCAATAAATATCCACGACCATCAATGATTGTAGCATCCTTATCCTCTATATGATCAGCGATGGCTAAGATTTCATGTTCATCAAACAGTACATCCCTTACCACCAATTCATTATCACAAATACAGAGGGAAGCCTGCTTTATCATTGTCTTGTTCATCGTATTCCCTCGCTTTCAAATGAATAATCGAATGCACGTTTTAATACCGCCTTACGCACAAGCACGCCGTTGCTCATCTGTTTAAATATGCGGCTTTTTTCACTCTCTACCAGCTCATCGGCAATTTCCACACCGCGATTGACCGGTGCCGGATGCATGATAATCGCATGAGCCTGCATTTGATCATAGCGTTCCTTGGTCATTCCATAATTTTCTAAATATTCCTGTGCACTCATTTTCATCAAGCTCGAATGACGCTCATGCTGAATTCTTAACATCATCACCACATCAGCCCAGCCAACAAGATCATCTATCGATGCATAGTTTGTACCATCATCCTGCCATTCCTCAGGTCCGCCAAACCGGGTTTCCCCTCCCAGCATTGTCATAGCTTCCTGTATTGAATGTGCCACCCGACTATGCTTAATATCACCAACCACCGCCAATTTGATTCCATCAAAGTGCTCGAACTCCTGACGTATCGTTAATAAATCCAGCAGGCACTGGGTCGGATGATTCCCCTTGCCGTCTCCGGCATTTAAAATCGGAATGTGAATATTGCCTAATTCGTTAAAATATTCATCCTGCGGATGACGAATCACTACCGCATCATAGCCGATGCTTTCAAAGGTCTTCACCGTGTCATACAGACTTTCGCCCTTTTCCACACTGCTTCCCGTTGCGGTGAAATTCTCCACCCGGCAATTCAACTGATGCTCTGCACTGACAAAGGAAAAATGCGTTCGTGTACTCGGCTCAAAAAAAAGATTAGCAACCAGTTTCCGCTGGGGAAATTGCCAATCTCGATAAGTGGACGCAAAAGCCTGTGCATCGTCTAAGATGTCAAGCAGTTCATTCTTGGTTAAATCTTTAATGCGAAATAGATTTTTTTTCATCAACATACCTCCCATATAAGGCTCTTATAAAAAAGAACCCTGAATATACAAAAGGGCCTAGGTCATGTTTCATATTCTCACCCTTGATGACCTCTCAGGATCATCTTAAAGGACACCTTTTTCATCTATTATTCTAACACAGGTTAATCATTCATACAAGAATTTTTGATCATTATCATGAACTAATCCCCTAATAACACATAACAGCATGTAACAGAATTGCAACGGCACGAAGCGGCAGCTAACATTCCTATTATATCAGCCCGGTTTTGGTGGCTTCCTGTACCCGGTGATACTGTTTCGCCCCATAATTATATCCGGCAATCGGCATAAA
>CANDJN010000036.1 GCA_947385085.1 uncultured Erysipelotrichaceae bacterium
CACAGGATGTATGTCAATCGGAGTTGTCTTGTATTTACTATATCAGCGTAAAAAGTATGAAGAATAAAATAAAATCGCATTCTTATGAGTGCGATTTTTCTTGGCTGAGTCATAAAACACATATAAGCTACACTTTGTCTTGAAAATGCGCATGTATTCATAAAAGTACGATTTCGATCTGATTTCTTTGTGTTGATATTGTGTTTATGGTAAAATGATATACGGTGATACCATGAGAAGTTTATATGAATTTAATTATGAACAGATCCAAGAATATGCCCTTACAAAGGGATGGAAGAAATACCGTGGGCATCAGATTTTTCAATGGCTGTATCGCAAGCGGGTGAGTGACATTGATGAAATGAGCGATCTGTCAAAGGAAACAAGAGAACAGCTAAAAGCAGAATTTATAATATCGCCCTTGACGTTGCGCGATATTCAAATATCTTCGGATGGGACGACGAAGTTTCTGTTTGCGTTGCCCGATGGAGCATTGATTGAAAGTGTTATGATGGTTTTTGATTATGGCAACAGCGTATGTGTCACAACTCAGGCCGGTTGTAATATGGGATGTGCCTTTTGTGCCAGCGGCTTGACAAAAAAACAACGTAATCTAACCGCCGGAGAAATCGTAGCGCAGATCATGTATGTACAAAGCTATTTGGATGAGCGCTCACAGCGCCTTTCTCATATCGTAGTGATGGGCAGTGGGGAACCGTTCGATAATTATGAAGCAACCATGAACGCTTTGGCTACGGTCAATCATGATCGCGGCTTAGGGATTGGAGCACGACATATCACCATATCCACATGTGGAATTGTGCCGCGTATCTATGAATTCGCTAATGAACACACACAATATAATTTAGCCATTTCGCTACATGCGCCAAACGATGAATTACGAGATCGTTTGATGCCGATCAATCGCAGATATCCATTAAAGGAATTATTTGCGGCAATCCATGCATACAGTGATGAAAACAATCGCCGCTTAACTTTTGAATATATTTTATTAAAGGGTGTCAACGATTCTAAATCCTGTGCAAAGCAGTTAGCAGGCCTAATTCGTGGATTGAATGCTTATGTGAATTTGATTCCCTATAATGCGGTAGATGAGAAGGGATTTCAGGGGGTTTGTTATGAGGAAGTAATGGTTTTCTATGATGCACTGATGAAATATGGAGTGCGCTGTACGATCCGCAAGGAGCACGGCGGCGATATTGACGCAGCCTGTGGACAGCTGAGAGTGAAGCATTTACAAAAGGAGGCGAAGCAGGGATGAAAGCATTTGGAGCCAGTGATATCGGATTGCATCGTAAGCAGAATCAAGACAGCTATCTGATTGTGGAAAATAAAGCAAAAGATATATTAGCCATGGTCTGTGATGGGATCGGCGGTGGCTTGGCCGGTGATGTAGCCTCTCATATGGCGGTGCGGCACATGAAGGAGCGCTTTTTACAAAAGAGCGGTTTTCAAGATGATTTGGATGTCAAGCATTGGCTAATGGATGTGATTCAGGAAGCCAATGATCTTATTTTTATGCAGTCGGCGAAATCGGCAATGCAGAAGGGCATGGGAACAACCTGTGTGGGTGTGATTTACACACGCAGACAAACATATATCTTTAATATCGGAGATTCACGCATTTACGGTGTCTATGGCAATGACTTTATCTGCCTTACTGAAGATCATTCTTTTGTTCGCGACTTGTTAAAGGCAGGAGAGATTACAGAGGAAGAAGCAAAGCATCATCCCAATCGTAATATGTTGACGAATGCACTGGGAATTTGGAATACGGTAAAGGTCGACATCAATAAAATCAAGGGCGGCTATTCTCGTTTATTGATCTGCAGCGATGGGTTGCATGGATACGTGAAGGAGGAGGACATTTTCCGCATTATAACGGGGCAGCCGGATATCCGCAGTGTCGTATATGATTTAATCAATGCATCCAAAAGTGTTGGAGGCTATGATAATGTAAGTGTTATTGTCTTCATGAGTGAGGATGGTGATGCACGTGAATAAGATTTTGTCCGATCGCTATATGCTTGTAAAATCACTCGGTGAGGGTGGAATGGCCGATGTGTATTTGGCAATTGATACGATTCTAAATCGCGAAGTGGCAATTAAAATTTTGCGTGGAGAATTGTCCTCGGATCCGGTGACTTTGGTGCGCTTTCAGCGTGAGGCCAATGCCGCCAGCAAACTAAACCATCCCAATGTTGTGGATGTCTATGATGTCGGTGAATTTGAGGGGCGCCATTACATCGTAATGGAGTATATACGGGGACGTACCTTAAAGCAATTGATTTCACAACGAGGGGCTTTGGATAAAAAAGAAGCGGTGGATATTATGATCCAGCTGACTTCTGCTGTTCAGCATGCGCATGAAAATCATATTATTCATCGTGACATCAAACCGCAGAATGTATTGGTGAAGGACGATGGTACGGTAAAAATCACTGATTTTGGCATTGCGCTGGCGCATGATGCGGTACAATTAACCCAAAGCGATGCGGTGTTGGGAAGCGCGCATTATTTGGCGCCGGAGACGACAAGAGGCGAACCTGCCACGAATCAAATCGATATTTATGCATTGGGTATCGTGTTTTACGAATTGCTATGCGGCAGTGTGCCGTTTCAAGGAGAGAATCCTGTTCAAATTGCGATGAAGCATCTGCGTGAAGAAATGCCGGGCATTCGGGAATTTAATCCAACCTTGCCGCAGTCGATTGAAAACATCATTACGAAGGCAACGGTGAAAAACCGCAAACAGCGCTATCAGAGCGCACAGGAACTACTGGATGATTTACAAAAATGTTTATTGCCTGAATATGCGGATGTCGAAAAGTTGGTCTTTGCGGAAAGCGAGCCGCAGCCGACCGTGGTAATGAATGAACAAAGAAAATCGCAAAGCGCCGTAAGTGGAAAAAAGGCGACTGTGGTGGAAGAAATTGAGGAACCGAGTCATAAAAGCAAGAAAAAATGGCTTTGGGGTGGAATGGGTTTATTACTCATCGTATCCTTGACAATAGGGATATATTTCAGTGGTGTCGTTAGCTTTTTTGCCTATGATCCGATTATTCAGATTCCCACATTAAATGAATTGACCAAGGAAGAAGCATTGAAGGAATTGCTTAATGCCGGATTTGATGAAAATAATATTACCTTTAAGGAAGAACTGAGTGACGATGTGAAGGTGGGATTTGTATTCCAATGTAATCCCAGCGAAGGAAGCAGTGTCAAAAAAAGTCAGGAAATTGTCATTACCATATCAAAGGGCAACTATTTTGTGCTAGAGGATTATAAGGGGAAAGAAATGGATGAGGTGAAGGAAAAAATCAGAGAAGCATTGCCGATGGCAACGATTTCGATTGAATCTGTAGCTACAGCGGATGCCAAGCCGGGGGTGATTCTATCGCAAAGCGGTGCCACTGTTGGTGAAAAACTGTCACCGGAGAAATCCATAACGTTGTTCTTTCAAGTAGCGAAGGCACCGAGTGTGACGATTTCAGGGATTATCGGGATGCCGGTGGAACAAGCCTTGAAGCAACTGGATGAGGCAGGGGTTGCGGTGGTTTCCATGCAGCGCAGTACAATTGGCATGAGTGATGAAGAAATTGCCGCATTAGAGAAAGGCGTCGTGGTAGAGGTGGATCCTCCTGAAGGCACGCAATATGTGCAGGACGGTTCCTCCAATTGCATCACGCTATATTATTACTAATATGGAAAAGGGACGAATTATTCGCATCGTATCGAATCAGTACGATGTACTGTGTGAACAGGGCACTGTGAGCTGTGTTGCGATGGGAAAGTTGCGCAAGGGTAAGACACCGCTGGTGGGTGATCTGGTGGAGGTGGAGCACTTTGGCGATCAAAGCGGAATTCAAAAAATCTTGCCGCGCCGCAATGAACTGCTGCGCCCGGCGGTAGCCAATGTTGATCAGGCAATTATTGTGATGTCATGTCGTGAGCCTGATTTCTCTACGGTGCTCATCGATCGATTGATATTTCAAATTATCTATCATGATATTGAACCATTGATCTGCATTTCTAAAACGGACCTGATCGCGGGTGATGATGCCATTTATGAAACCATTGATCGCTATCGGCAAAGCGGATATAAGGTGTATACAAGCAATGCACAGGCTGCCTCTAAGGAACTGATTAATGCCTTAAAGGGAAAAATCAGTGTGTTGACCGGGCAAAGCGGCGCAGGGAAGAGCTCCTTGTTGAATCGCATTGATCCGTGCTTTCATTTACAGACGCAGGAAATTTCTAAGGCATTGGGACGGGGAAAGCATACGACACGCCATTGTGAGCTACATGAAATTGCGGAAGGCTGGGTCGCAGATACTCCCGGTTTTTCATCCATGGATTTTACCTATATGGATATAGAAACGCTGGCATCAAAGATTCCCGATTTTCAACCTTATGTCAATCAATGCCGCTTCCGTGACTGCATTCATATCAACGAACCGGATTGCGCATTGCGTGAAGCTGTGGAGGCAGGAAAGGTAGTTTGTGAACGTTATGCTCATTATCAGGAAGTGGTTACGATGATCAAACAAATGAAAAGGAAATATTAAGGAGAGCGATTATGCAGGAACTTATCATATCGCCATCCATTTTGGCGATGGATTTCTCACACATGGAGGAACAACTGATGGAATTCAATCAAAGCGGCGCAAGATGGTTACATTTTGATGTGATGGACGGACATTTTGTGCCTAACTTGACATTTGGCCCCGATGTTTTGAAGGGGGTTAAAAAGATGACCAAGGCATTGATGGATGTACACATTATGGTTGAACAGCCGGAGATTGTAAGTCAATGGTTTGTGGCGGCCCAAGCAGATTTAATTACTTTTCATCGTGAGGCGTGTGAAAATATCGAATCATGTATTGCGTTGTGTCGCAACCTGCGTAAACAAGGTGTCATGGCAGGGGTGAGCGTAAAACCACAAACAAAAGTGGAGGAATTGCTTCCATACTTGGAGGAAATGGATTTGGTTTTGATTATGAGCGTAGAACCGGGCTTTGGTGGGCAGGCTTTCATGCCGGAGGTTCTGGATAAGGTGAAGATACTGCGCCAAGTGATTGAACAGCGCCGTTTAGCAACACGGATCGAAATTGACGGCGGTATTAATGAGCGTACAGGCAGACAAGCAGTGGAGGCCGGATGTGATACGTTGGTAGCGGGCAGTTATGTGTTTAAGCAGGACATGCGGGCGGCAGTCCAATCGTTATTATGGCACGGAAAGTAATCTTGGCAGCGGGCTTAAGCGAGCATATAGTAATGGATGAACATGCTGATGTTATCGGTGTTGATCGCGGCGCCCTAACCGCTGTACGTCAAGGCATACCACTTCGCTGTGCGATCGGTGATTTTGATTCCATTAATGAAATCGAAAAGGCGGAAATTGCGGCGGTTTGTGAAATGCATACACTTCCTTCGCATAAGGACGAAACCGATAGTGAAGCGGCAATTCTCTATGCGTTACAACAAGGTTATGAGGAAATCATTCTATATGGTGGGTTGGGAGGACGGATGGATCATGCGCTTGCGAATCTTTATCTGTTAATGTATCGCGATTTTCCATTAACACTGCAGGATGAACATCATATCATCACAAAGCATCAAGCAGGAACGCTCATTGTGGAAAAACGCTTTACCTATCTATCTATTTTAGCCTTAGAAGCAACCATTATCAGTGAAAGCAATGTTGCCTATCCGCTGCATAAACGACATATCAAACCTGGTGATGTTTATACTATATCGAATGAAATTACGGCGGATCATGCTGAAATTATCATTCATGAAGGAAGTATTTTGCTAATTCAATGTGAGGATATTAATAAAAGATGCAAATGAAAACGATTCAGTATCCATTTGCATCTTTATTTTGAATCAGAGAATAAAAACACATTCGTCTGATACAAAAAAAACAGGATTACCCTGTTCATTTTGTGACTTATAGTGCGTTTTTTGCTTTCAGTGTTTTCAAAGCACGAGCACTGATGCGCATCGTTTGAGGCTTGCCATCAACCATTACTTTTACTTTCTGTAAATTGACATTCCATTTACGACGACTAGCACGCATAGAGTGAGAGCGTTTATTACCGGACATTGGACCTTTTCCGGTAATTGCACAAACTTTTGACATTGCGTTTACCTCCTTTATATTCATAAAAAGCACATTTGCCTATATATGATAGCATTTCTAAAATGAAAATACAAGAGGAATTTTACAAAACCGAAACAACTGCATTTTTCCAAAGTTTGCATGGCAAAACGTAACCAAGCAGTTTGAAGATGTGTGCAAAGAGTTTATTCATAAAATACAGAAGGATTATCATATGCCGTTTCGTTGTCATAAGATGGAAAGGTGATTTGAAAAACAACAATTCGCGATAAAAAGGCTAAAGATGATTTTTGGGTGGATGAAACAGAATGCTTTATTTTATTACGCGCTGTTCTCGGAAAGCAGCATTGACGATAAGATCATTATGCGATAAGGATAAAAATGTATACTTATTCACGATTGAAGCTGCTATCAATTACCAATAATGCCTTGTTTTATCCATTTCAGTACCTTAAATCATACAAATATAAATGTAAATATTGGGAATGCCTTTAATAAATTGCTTTTTTCGTATTTGTGCTTTATAATAATACCGAAACAAGAAAGAAATAAAGATAAGGGGATCGCGATGAAAATAAAAAAATTGATGATGTTATTTCTTGTATCCTGTTTGGGCATGAATACATTGATTGCGGTTAATGCGAGCGATGAAGAAGATTATCAATCGGATATTCACGATGATTCTCTAAACAGTGATGGAGAATATTACGAATATCCAGCAATGGACGTCAATGGGAAAATCACGATGATAAAAGTGCCGGAAGTGGATCCAGATGCTATTGAACAAGAGAAGGCAGAAAATGCCGATTCTTTTGATGTGGTTCTTTCGATAGGCAATGAGGAACATACCATCGCAACATATGATAAATTGGAAGATGCGGAGGCTGCCGCAGGCTCACGCAGAAAAATGCGGCGGGCGGGAACTGCCAAAGTCGTAGCCAATTCGGATTATTCTAATTTAAAATATGGAGTGGTAGACTTTCATACAAAGCCGTCAAATACCAATACCCTATATACGGAAACATCAACCGGATACAGTGGTTATATTAATGGCTCTTATGGTGGAGATGCGGCATTTTTAGGCTATTGTTCTACCGATAAAAGCAAGATTAAATTTAGAATGGCAGGAGTAGAGGGCTGCGTCAGCGCCAGTGATGTTATTGTTCGTGACGCAGATGGTGCTTATGTCAGCTTTTATCGTGTAGAAAACGGCAAGCTTTATCATTATATTCATACCGATGTGACTTCATCATATTATCCCTCTGTGATTAATGTTGGCATAAAACAGTCATATATGAGTAACAATATGGTATACTTTAGTTATGATGGACATTATTTTTATACAACCTATGAGAAAATGATTGATGATTATAAAAATAACACCTATGCCCATTCGATCAATCCCAATCAGCCATATTACAACTATTTCCAGTTTCTGTCGCACCGCAGTAAAACGAATTTTACAGCGCAGCAGTTGGATGCTTATACAAAAACGATGATTGATTTTGACAGTAAAATGCTAAATCTGGGTTCGGCATTCATCACCAATCAGAATAAGTATGGTGCCAATGCGCTGTTGATGTATGGTGTAGCGGCAAATGAATCTTATTGGGGTACCAGCAATATTGCGATGAATAAGAACAATATCTTTGGTCACAATGCGACAGATTTTAATCCCGGTGCCAATGCGAATAAGTACAATTCGCCGGCCGAGAGTGTGGAACATCACGCGAAGGATTTTATTTCTGATGGATATTTGGATCCGAAAGATTACAGCGGACGTTATTTTGGTGCTCATTTGGGTGATAAGGGAAGCGGTATGAATGTGAAGTATGCTTCCGATCCTTACTGGGGTGAGAAAGCCGCAGCAGTTGCCAATGCCGTATCACAGAAAAACAGCAATAAGGATTTCGGTGCTTATAAAATCGGTATGGTTGAGAAGATGACAAACTTGCAGATTCGCAAGGATGCCAATACTTCTTCAACGGCATTGTATACAACGAAGAATATCGGTAATTTTCCGGTGTTAATTAAAGCCTCAGCGACGGGACAAAGCATTGACGGTAACAATGTATGGTATAAGATTCAAAGCGATCCGACATTGAACAGTAATCGAACAGCGACAACACAGGGAACATACACTTATGATTTCAATAAGATGTATGCGTATGTGTCCTCACAGTATGTGGACTTGGTGCAGTATACCAATACGAATAACAATGTTCCAAGCGATCCGCCTACTTCCACGGTGAAAAAAGGTGATCCTAGCGGTGATGGCAAGATTACTTCCATGGATTATGTCTTAGTAAAAAACCATATTTTAAAGGTAAAGCAGTTATCTGGTGATGCCGCTAAAGCAGCTGATGTCAACGGAGATGGTAAGATTACCTCCATGGACTATGTGATGATTAAAAATCATATTTTAGGAATTGCGACGATTAAATAAAAATGGTATCGAAACAACGTAAGGAGATGCTTATGCGTAAATATTTGACTAGGGTGGTTTTATCTCTGGCATTGTTATGCTCGCTGCTCATGCCGGTATATACGTTTGCAGAGGCTCCGGGCGCGCGTTTTACCGCAACGGCGTCATGTGGTAATCTGGAGGGCAGCGTCACTGCCGAAAGCAGCAATGCGACGATTATCAGCGCAGATAACTGGTGTGATCGTGGCAAGACATTGAGTGCCACGGCACAGGCAGGCAGCGTAGGTACGGCTTCTGTTTATTTTGTGACTGTCGATGTGACGGATGTTTCCGATCCCAACAAACCCAAACCGGTCAATCGCGGTGTGAATCTGGGCGGCAAAAGTGTTCAGGTTACCAATCCCAGTACGCAAAGACCTACGACCGGCGGGAATAGCAGTAATAGCGGTAGCACCGGTAATGGCAATAGTGGCGGTAATCAAGGCACATATCAGCCACCGCAGGTGACAAACCAAGAGGATCCGGTGGAGAGCAAATCAGACAATGCCAATCTATCCTCATTAACCATTTCCAAGGGAACATTATCGCCTGAATTCACTCCGGATAAAACCAATTACAGTGTATCGTTAGAGAAAGAGGAAACCAGTGTGCGTGTCGAAGCCAAGGCCGAGGACAGCAAGGCAAGCGTCAAAGGAACAGGCGATATTACTTTAGATCCGGGTGACAATGAAATCATCATCAGCGTAACGGCGGAAGATGGTACGGTGAAAAAGTACGTCATAAAGGCAATGGTGGATGAATCACCGGATGTGTTTGTGAACTATAATGGTAAGAAACTGGGTGTTGTCAAAAATTTGGATAATGCCGTGATACCAAATACTTTTGAAAAAACTATGATTTCTTTGGAAGGTAAAAATGTGGAAGCTTGGCACAGTAATCTGTCCAATTTAACGATCATTTATATGATTGATGAAAACAACGAAAAGAACTTTTACTTGTATGATGAGAGTACGAAAATGATCAGTTCCATTTACAAGCCGATCGCTTTATTGGGACGCAATGTTGCCGTGATTGATATTCCCAGTGAATTACAAACAAGAGCGGGGATGAAATACGGCGAGGTTGAGGTCGATAATATCAAGTTAATGGGCTGGACGTTTGATGAGCCCGCCTTTGCAAACTATGTGCTGTTATATCTCATGGATGATAAAGGCAAAATGCAGTATTACTTGTATGAGAAAAGCGAGAATACATTGCAGCTCTATAGCCAACAGGCTGCGGTTACGCAAGCGCAGTATGAACAAGTATCTAATGATTTGCAGTCACGGATGATCATGATCATGGCTTTAGCGGCTATCAACGTTGTGACATTGTTGATATTGCTGGTTGTGGTGTTTAAACAGCGCAAGCTGAAAAAGCTGATGAAACGCAAAGTTAAGGTAATCAAAGAGCCGGAGGTATCACAGCCAAGTTCAACACCGGAAGAAGATGACGTACCCTTTGATGCTTGGAAGTATGAAGCAGAACAGGAAAAGCATACCATTCATATGAACCCATATAAAGAGGAACAGCATTTGTTTGAAAAGCATGACGATATTTTAGACGAGTAATCATGACGGAAATGATTACTCGTTTCCTGTTATATGGTGATTCTAATTCTAACATGACAAGAAAAATCCGAAAAAAAAGTCTTCTTTTCCGAATTAGGTGTTTTTAAAGTCTGCGAATTATGGTATGATATTATAGAATGAAAAAGAGTGTAAGGGGGTCGACCTTATGGAGCGCAAACAAATATTTGCCGCATTGGAATTAGCAGATCATGAAGTACGACTTGTGATTGGTGAATTCCATGAAACTAGGTTTAATATTTTGCGTGTAGAACGAGTAAGGACATCCGGCATTGTCAATAAATCCATTATAGAAGAACAAAATGTGGTAAATGCGGTGATGAAGGCAGTAAACAACGCATCCAAAGCGCTAGGCTTTCGGATTGAACGGGTTTTGCTGGCGATTCCCTGTATTGATGTCACACGGTTTAATAAACGAGTGAATGTGTTTATTGAGGATGGCAGTAAGCGGGTACGTATGTCCCATATTCAAAGCGGAATCAATGAAGCGATTACTTATAAGCCGGATGATGATCTGGAATTGGTCAATCTTGGCTGTATCAAATATGTAACCAACGGTATCACTTCACGGAAAATGCCGCTGAATGAAATATGTGATGTGCTGACGATGCGCATTGACTTGTTATATGCCAATAAAGATATTGTTTATTCGTACGCACGCTGTGTAGAAAAAGCTGGTTTGGAGATTATCGATATTTGCCTTGATGCCTATGCAATTGCGGAGGAAGCGGCAATCTTTGAACAGACCGTGGATAAATATGTGATATTAGTTAATCTGGAGCGACAAAATACAACACTTTCTTTATTCACGCATGGTAAACTGGTAAACTGTGAAGTACTGGACGGCGGATACGGTGACTGGATTGCGCCGTTGAAGGATCGATACCATCTTCCCTTGGATGTCGGCTTTCGCTTAATACAGAATACATGTGCATTGGATGAAAAGGAAGTGGGCGATTCTGTCGTATATATTTGGTCAGAAGCAGGAGAATCGCGGCAGATTACCGAGCGTGATGTTTATCAATGCGTGATCGGACCAATTCATGAATGGCTGGATATGGTGAATGAAACCTGTAAGCCAATTATTGAAAGCGGGAATGTACGCTACATATTGAGTGGTGAAGGTATGGAGATTCAGGAACTGGAAAGCTTAGCAAAGGAATTGAATGCGCCGATGCAAATCTATGTTCCACAAACCATCGGTGCCCGCGATTGTGGCTTGGTGACATGTTTAGGCTTATTTTATGCATGGCGTTCTCAACAGGCGCTGCGCAAGGATGAGCGAACGAGCTGCGATCAGCGTGATGTGGAAAAAATCGTGGAAAGTGTCAATAAGCGCTCTAACGATGATGAAGGCGGCTTCACTAAGAAATTAAAGAGTATGTTGCTGAGCGACAGATAAATAAGAGAGCGAGGAAAGAGCAAAGATGAGTGATTTACAATTTGAACAGGTGGCTAAAATCAAGGTATTCGGAATCGGCGGCGGTGGCTGTAATGCTGTGAACCGCATGGTATCCGAAGGCGTTAAGGGCGTAGAATTCTACGTAGCGAATACCGATCTTCAAGTATTAAATCAATCTCCCGTTGAGAATAAAATCATCTTGGGAAGAGAAATTACCAAAGGCTTGGGCGCCGGGGCAGATCCGGAAGTAGGACGTCGTGCGGCACAGGAAAACGAAAATGAGATTCGGGAAGCGATCAAGGGCAGTGATATGGTGTTCATCACCGCTGGCTTGGGCGGTGGAACCGGAACCGGTGCAGCTCCGTTGTTTGCGAAAATTGCCAAGGAGGAAGGAGCGTTAACGGTTGCGATTGTAACCAAGCCGTTTACCTTTGAAGGAAAGAAACGTTTATTATCGGCAGAAAGCGGTCTGGCTGAATTGCGTGAATACGTGGATTCCATGATCATTGTTTCCAATAACAACTTGATAGAAGTCATTGGCAGAAAGCCGCTGGTAGAAGCGTTCCAGGCTGCGGATAACGTATTGCGTCAAGGCGTTCAAACGATTACCGATCTGATTGCGGTACCGGCACTCATCAACCTGGATTTTGCAGATGTTAAGACCATTATGGAAAATCAGGGCAGCGCCTTGATCGGTATTGGTATGGCAGAGGGCGAAGACAAAGCACGGGCTGCCGCAGAAAAAGCAATTCAATCGCCGCTATTGGAAGCGCAGATTACCGGTGCGCGCAATGCCATTGTCAATATTACCGGCGGAGAGAGCATCACTTTATTTGACGCTGAGGATGCGATGGCATTGGTTCGTGAGGCAGCCGGAAACGACATTGATGCGATTTTCGGTGTTGCGATCAATGAAAAGCTTGGAGATTCCATCATTGTGACAGTCATTGCGACCGGCTTTGATCAGCCCAAGGAGAATATCATCAAGGCAGTGCCGAAAGCAGCGAATACCGCCAGCTTTGCCCAGCCGCAGCCCAAACAACCGGTAACGGTTGGCGCAAATGAAACGCCAAGCTTTCAGGAAACCATCGTGGAAGTAGAGGAAGACGAGGGAAGCATTCCACGATTCTTTAAGCGCTGATAATGAAATTTTTATACATCGGTGATACGTATCTTCGCTCATTGCCCTTTTTGGATACAATGAAAAATCGATTGTTTGCCTTTGCTCAAAAAGAAGGGATAACCCATATTTACATCAGTGGTAAGGATACGAGTAAAAAATATGTAAAAGCATTTGCCGATCAATGTGAACAGGCGAAAATCACAATGATTCAAAGCCCTGCCATGGTACCTTGGGGTGATGAAGAGGCAATGATAAGCGATGTCTGTTTACATACGCCGGATGGACATCTCTTTATGCCGGAATATGGCTGCGCTCTTTATGGGAACAGTGAGATTATGCGATTACAGCGCGTTTATTTCCAGATGTTTTTGATGCATGATTATAAAAGCAATGCGGATTCTTTAGAAGATGAATTGAGTGAGCTGTTGCATGATATTATGCATCTGCATAAAAAAACCAATCATTACAATTAGACACATGAGCAATCATGTGTTTTTCTTGTGTGCTTTTGTCGAAATGATCATAGAAGGATAAAATGCCTCATACGGTGTTGATGTAAGGAGGCAGAGTAAGATGAGCTATCGCAAAAATACGTATGAGGTTTTAAAAGAACTGAACAGCGATCCCAATAAAGGTCTGAGCGCTCAGGAAGCATCACGCAGACGGATGTCGATGGGCACCAACGAACTGAAAAAGCAAAAGAAAAAGTCAATGCTTGGATTGTTTTTGGAACAGTTTCATGATCCCATGGTCGTAATTTTGATCGTCGGTGCCATCGTATCGATCTTTTTAAATGAGTGGATTGACGCATTAATCATTCTGTTTGTCATTGTGATGAATGCGATCATCGGCGTTATACAGGAGTATAAGGCAGAGAAAGCCATTGATGCGCTGGAAAAGCTGGCTTCTCCCAAGGCATTAGTGGTGCACGGCGGTTATTTGAAGGAAGTAGATGCGGCTTCTCTAGTGGTAGGAGACGTTGTCGATCTGGAGGTGGGGCGTTATATTCCGGCCGATATGCGTCTGTTAGCGAGTCGCAATTTAAAGGTGGAGGAAAGCACCTTGACCGGTGAGAGTGAGCCGGTGGAGAAGGATGCGGATCTTGTATACAACGAGGAAATGCCGATTGCCGATCAGCGCAATATGGTCTTCATGTCAACCTATGTTACATATGGGAAAGCGAGAGGAATTGTCGTAGCGACCGGAATGGATACACAGGTGGGGAAGATCGCAGCGATGCTAAGTGAGGAAAAAGAGGAAATGACGCCCTTACAGGTTCGCTTGGCGCATTTTTCCAAGGTGCTGGGCATTATATGCTTAAGCGTTTGTATTGCGATGTTTGCGGTAGCGATGCTGCAGGGCAGAAATTTGTTTGATATGCTGCTGCTGTCAATTTCCTTGGCGGTTGCGGCGATTCCGGAGGGCTTGCCGGCAGTGGTGACGATCGTATTGGCGATGGGAGTTCAGCTGATGTCCAAAAACAATGCGATCGTGCGTAAGCTGCATGCGGTGGAAACGTTAGGATCGGTGAGCGTCATATGCAGCGATAAGACGGGCACGTTGACGCAAAACAAGATGCATGTCGCAACGACCTGGTGCTACGATGGCTTTGATCAGTGTGATCGGGAAATGCTGAATGGCATGGTGCTCTGTAACAATACGGTTGTGCAGAAAGGAGAGCTGCTGGGAGAGCCGACGGAAAGCGCCTTGGTGGAATATGGGATCAGGCAGGGCGTAGATAAAAACGATATAGAGCTGCGCTATGTGCGCATTAACGAGCTGCCCTTTGATTCTAACCGTAAGAAGATGACGACGATTCACCAGTGCTCCAGTACGTATTATGCTTATACGAAGGGCGCATTGGAACGGGTAGTGGAATGCTGTACGCATATGAAAAAAGGAACGCAGATCGTTCGCCTGACTCCCTATGAAAAACAGCGCATAAGCGAAGCGGCACGCAAAATGTCAGAATCGGCATTGCGGGTGTTGGCAGTTGCCTATCGCAAGCTAAATGATCCTCATCAAAGCGTGGAACGGGAAATGACATTCGTCGGTTTGGTAGGTCTGATTGATCCACCTCGTCAAGAGGTCAAGGAATCGATCACACAGTGTCGTGATGCCGGCATTGAGGTGGTTATGATCACCGGTGATCATCCGTTGACCGCCCTGGCGATTGCCCGACAGTTAGGCATTGCAAAACGTGAGGATCAAGTCATGACGGGACGTGATTTGGATGAGATTGACGATGCCCAACTAATGGAAAAGGCCGGTTCCATCCGTGTCTTTGCCCGTGTCACACCGGAACATAAGGTACGCATCGTATCAGCCTTCAAGCAGCGCAGACAAGTCGTAGCGATGAGCGGTGATGGGGTCAATGATGCACCATCCTTGAAAAAAGCGGATATTGGCATTGCCATGGGTAAAAATGGAACTGATGTATGTAAACAGGCTAGTGATATGATTCTTGCGGATGATAACTTTGCGACAATTGTAAAAGCCGTAGAAGAAGGACGCAATATCTATGCCAACATTAAAAAGGCAATCCTATATTTGTTAAGCTGTAATCTTGGTGAAATCATGGCGCTCTTTTTAGCCATTGTGCTCATGCCGAATGTGGTATCTACATTGAGCGCGATTCAAATATTATGGGTGAATTTAATTACCGATGCATTTCCGGCACTGGCATTGGGAGTGGATCCCAAGGATCAGTATATCATGAAGGAACACCCAAGGGATGCCAAGGAAAGCCTATTTGCGCATGGTGGCTTGTTATTTACCGTATTGAATGGAATGTTAATTGGCACGATTACGCTGGTCGCTTTCCGCTATGGCCTTAACACTTCGGAAGCGATGGCACAGACGATGGCATTCATGGTCTTATCCATTTCGCAATTATTCCATGCCTTGAATTTACGCTCACGAACCCATTCAATTTTCCAAGTGGGCATATGCAAGAATAAATGGCTGATTCTAACAATCTGTTTCTCGATTGGCTTGCAGTTTTTGGTATCACAGTTACCGCTGTTTCAGTTATTGTTAAAGACGGTGGCATTACCTTTTGAGGCATGGTTCATCGTATTTGGCTTATCGCTATTGGTGATTGTGGTGAATGAGTGCAGTAAATGGTTTGCCAAAGAATCAGACTGTTAATATAACAACGTTTGTGGTAAAATATTACCAACGTATGATCTATGAGAAAAGCAGGTCAAGCGATCTGCTTTTTCATGATCCGATTAGAAAAGAGGTTGTTATGAAGGATTTTAACAAAGCACAGCAACAAGTTAAGGAAGTACAGGGAACTGAAATGATCTTGGATATTCATGATCGTCCCCAGCCGTTTCAATGGTGCCTGTTGTCATTTCAGCATGTGTTTGCCATGTTTGGGGCTACAATTCTAGTGCCGATGATCACGGGCTTTCCTGTTTCCGTTGCGTTATTTGCCAGCGGTATCGGTACACTGATTTATACGGGGATTACCCGCGGCAAGGTTCCGGTTTATCTCGGTTCTTCTTTTGCCTATATATCGGCAGTTCAATTAGCCGTTGCGGCACTGTCCGGGGATGTTTCAGCGGCACAGACGGGGCTTATGCTGATAGGAATCATCTATGTGGTAGTGGCGCTGCTTATTCGTATTATCGGAAAGGATTGGATTGATTATTTACTGCCGCCGATTGTGATCGGCCCGATGATTGCGGTCATCGGCTTGGGACTTGCGGCGAATGCCGTCAGCAATGCCGGCTTTGTGGTCGATGGAGACATTCGGCAGATGATTGTCGCATTGTTTACGTTTTTGGTTGCGGCGTTTATCTCCACAAAAGCAAAGGGTTTTTTTAAGATCATCCCATTTTTATGCGCCATTTTGTTGGGATATCTCGTTTCATTGGCATTTGGCTTGGTGGATTTTACTGCAGTACAGGAAGCAAAGTGGTTCTCGCTGCCAGAGTTTATTTTACCGTTTGCGCTTGGTAATTTTGATACGTACCGTTTTTACTTCGGACCGGAAACGTGGGCGATTTTACCGGTGGCTTTGGTAACGATTTCCGAGCATATCGGAGATCACACCGTTTTGGGCAAAATCTGTGGACGCAATTTTTTAAAGGATCCCGGCTTAGATAAAACATTGATGGGTGATGGTTTCGCTACGGCTGTTTCCGCTTTCATTGGCGGTCCTGCCAATACGACGTATGGCGAGAATACCGGTGTGATCGGCATGACCCGTATCTCCAGTGTATATGTAACGGCAGGAGCAGCTGTGATTGCGATTGTGCTTTCCTGCATTGGCAAGGTCTCTGCCTTTATTTCCACCATTCCTGCGTGTGTACTGGGTGGGATGAGCATTCTGCTTTACGGTGTGATCGCTTCGAATGGTTTGCGCGTGCTTGTTGAAAATCGGGTAGATTTTGGTAAGCAACGCAATCTGATCATTGCCAGTGCGATGCTGGTCATCGGCTTAGGCGGTGCCGTATTGCCGTTGGGGGGAGCTGCCACTTTGTCAGGAACTGCCTTATCGGCATTTGTCGGAATTGTATTAAACTTGATTTTACCAAAAAATGACTGAGAAACGCTTTCGTAAAATCTATATTGAAATCACCAATCGCTGCAATCTGCATTGTGATTTCTGCCTTGCCAGCAAGCGAAAAGGGCAGATTATGAGCGTGGCTTCCTTTTCTCACATTTTACGGGAAATTCACCCGTACAGCGATTATATTTATCTTCATGTACTAGGGGAGCCGCTTACTCATCCTCATTTGAATTTGCTATTGAAAGTGGCAAAACAAAGTGGTTTTCAGGTGAATATGACTACTAATGGTGTTCTTTTGCCGAAGCAACTTCCTTTTTTGCTTTCCACCCTTCGTCAATGTAATATTTCACTGCATTCCTTTCCGCAACAGCCTCATTCCGATTCCTATGTGATGGATTGTCTGATGGCTGGCGATCAAATGGCTAAGCACGGCATTTATGTTTCCTATCGCTTTTGGAATCAGCATCAGGGTGATAGGGATAGCATCACTGCGGCGATGTTAAAACAGATAGAATCACATTATGATGTATCCTTAGCGCCCCGTGCTTCTGTGAAATTAGCACCATATCGCTTTATTCATTTTGATCACCCTTTCCACTGGCCTTCTTTAAAAGAACCGGTGATTTCTATACAGGGACACTGTTATGGGTTGCGCTCACACTGTGCTATTTTGGTTGATGGCACCGTAGTCCCATGTTGCCTAGATGGGGAAGGAATCTGTACGTTAGGCAATGTTTTTAAAACATCGTTTGCGGATATTATACAAAGTCCGAAAGCAACAGAAATGATGCAGGGTTTTCAACAGGGAAAGCTAGTGGAAGAACTATGTCGGCATTGCGATTTTCGAACTCGCTTTGATGAGGAGGAACTATGTTAAAACGATTGGACGAATCATGGTTCGACGCCATTTTTGATATTATGGAGGAAGCCTTTCCGTGGAGTGAACGGCGCACGAGGGAAGAACAACGAGCGTTGTTTTCCCTTATGGAATATGAGGTATATGGCTGGGTGGAAAAGGATACTTTGCTAGCATTTCTGGCCGCTTGGAATTTGGATTCCATCCGTTTTGGCGAACATCTTGCGACCCGCAAAGATCAGCGCAATCATCATATCGGACAAAAGCTCTTTCAAGCCTATGAAGAATTAAGCAAGATTCCGCTTGTATTTGAAGTAGAATTGCCGGATCATGCTCTGGCAAGACGGCGAATTGGCTTTTATGAGCGCTTACAATACCATTATTACGGAGATGTGGAATATTATCAAGGAAGCTTTCATGAGATGGCAACACCACAGCCGCTTAGGCTAATGATGAAAAATCCTCATCTGAGCGATGGAGAAGTTAACAGGATTATTGACTTGATCTATGAGCGTGTTTATCGTCAAGCACGTTTCTTCTAAAAAGCATGGAAATGCTTTTTTATTTGCCTTTTTTTCTAGGCCATCCATACAAGAATAATCTCCCTTATCACATATACTGATGAAGAAAGGAGTGAAATTTCATGTATACAAGCAGTGTATTACAACAGGGTGACATCGGCATTGCGGTCAACAAAATGCAGGCGTATTTGAATTTGTTTCAAGAACGAGGCATGATTCAAACAAGAAATCTACAGGATGGCTTGTATGGCCCAAGAACGATAGCAGCCGTGAAAGAATTCCAGCGTTATGTCGGATTGCCGCAGGATGGTATTATTGGAAGCAATACGTGGGATGCGATAGTCAATAAGCTGCGTGAATTGGGCATTGTCACCAATATTCCAGTAGTGACCAATCGTTTCTTATTGTCTTCCGGTTCTACCGGTATAGCCGTGTTCAAAATGCAGGAATATTTGAATGAGATTGCGGCAGTAAATTCCTGTCTGCGGCCGATTCCGGTGGATGGTATGTATGGTCCGCGTACGACAACGGCGGTACAAATGTTCCAGTATTTGTATGATTTGACTATTGATGGAATCATCGGAAGCAGAACTTGGGATGCGATTCTTAACGAGCGAAACAGTGTAACGACTCCGACTACGAATATGTAAGCAATGCAAGCAGAAACAGGTGTGATTTCACACCTGTTTTTAATTGGATGAATATGGAAAAACACAATGAATTAAGGGCTGAAATGATACTTAAGGTAAAAAATTATAAAAAAATTAGAAATAATCATTGATATTTTATGATCTTTTTAGTATGATGAAAATACATGGAGGTGATGATATGGAATATAATCAGCAGAAGATCGAAGAATGGATTGTGCGAATGCGCGATCACGATGAACTTGCATTTCAGGAATTCTATGAGGAATGGTTTCCGAAAGTATATTATATTGCCTTAGCCATCACCCATCATGATGCCGATGCAAAGGATGCGGCACAGGAAACGATGATCGAAATACATAACTCGATTCATAATCTTCGTGATGTAAAATATTTTAAGCTGTGGCTGAATCGCATTGTTCTCAGCAAATGCAATCGCATCTTTCGTAAACGCAAAGCCATTACTATGGATATGGAACAGCACGATGCATTGATGATGCAAGAGGAAGAGCGCGATGAATTTTTGCC
>CANDJN010000037.1 GCA_947385085.1 uncultured Erysipelotrichaceae bacterium
GCACATCCTAGGCGCAGATGAAAATATATTGATGCTAAGCACACCGGGCAAGGTGATATATGGAGATCACTTTACGATAAGAAGTACCCAGGATGATTCATCAAGTACAAATGTACAATATACATTTGAAACGGATAACGGTGTATATATCAGTGCACCGCAAGTAAGCGGCAATAAAGCAGAATTTGATGCATTAGCGTACAGCGGCAGCACGGAGATTACCATCAAGGTAACGAGAACAGCTGATGGGGAACTACCGTTAAGCAAGAATGTAAAAATTAAGGTGTTACCAAAACCAATCACAATAGAAATAGAAGATAAGGATAAGAAACGATTAGAAGAAAATCCACCATTCACGTATAAGGACTTCAAGCCACAGCTAGTGGAATGGAATGGTGTGAAAGATACCATTGATACAAGTCATATAAAGTTAAGTACAACGGCAGGGAAATACAGTCCTATTGGATCTTATCCAATCACATCAGGAAATGCGGAAAAGCAGCTAAATGAAAATTATCCGAATTACACTTTCAGCATCAAACAAGGAAAGCTGAATGTAAAGGATAATGGAGACAAGAATTTCTGGGACATAGATGATGATGGCTGTCCGGATTTAAACATACAGATCAAGGATGATGATGGAAATACAATCACAATCAATGGAGATATGAATGATGATGGCATACCAGATTACAACATTGACAGTTATGGAGATGGCAAACCGGACTTGAATATCGACACAGACAATGATGGCAAGCCTGATGTTAACCTAGTAATCTTAAAAGATTGGAAACCAAGTAAGTGTGTTGAGATAGGAGATATCAAGTATTCTACCGGTATCAATGCCAAACCTGAAATAAACATTGATTTGGACGGTGACTTGATACCGGATATCAATATTGATAATAAGGGTGACTTCAATCCACATCTGAATATATCGAAAGATGGAAAAACACCAAGTGTCAATATTGCGATCATCCATGATTGGAAACCGGATAAGGATTATAAGATGAATAAGTTTACTTATGATTCTATTGGTTCCGATACGTATCCGCCTTATTTGAATATCGATACGGATGGCGATGGCTTACCTGATATCAATATTGATTTAGATGGTGATGGAATAGCCGATATCAATATTGACACCGATGGAGATAGAATTCCTGACGTTGATATTGACAGTGATGGTGATGGCAAACCGGATGTGAATGTGGATACGGACGGTGATGGCAAGCCGGATGAAAATATCATTAAGATCACAGAATGGAAACCAGAACATAATGCGAAAGAACCATTCCCGTATGATACGATGACATTTGATGATTCAAAAGAACCGGATGATTCTAAACAACCAGATGATCCAAAGGGAGAAGAACCGGATACGGATGTACAAGGCAGTTATTATCCGGGCGCGAATATGGGTGGCGCGTTAACGGGAGATACGACTAATACGATGATGTATATGGGGCTGGGATTTGGTGCCATGGGAATCATGTTGTTTATGTTATTTAAACAGAAACAGGAGCTTGATTAAAGCTTATTAAAATAGACCCTTAGATTAAAAGCAGAGGGTCTATTTATTTCAATAATCAGTGTAAAAAACTGAGTTTCTTTCTAAGCACAAGTGAACGGATTTGTGATTTTGGAAACGTGAAGTTTCATCCTTTTACTTGTGACAGATAATCAAGGAGGGGGATAACTACCGATACTTTTTATAATTTTAAATGCGTAAGATTTCAATTTTATTCTGGCATGAACGTCTTCCTTATTCGCATGGTAAATTAAAAACTGTATAAGCTAAGCTGAACGCACTTGACTTACACAGTTTTTTTCTTTCCATACAGGGAAAGTATGATCTGTTTTTTTTGGACTAACGGCCTTTTTTTAGATTTCTATTTCAAATCCTTTCGGCGTTTCTTGTTTGAAATGTCAATTAACAAGCCGCTTGATAATAATACGAAACACATCCACAGACCTGGATTAGTGCTGTCACCGGTATTCACTGAATTCGTTTTTAGCATTTCGTTATTCGAATCATTGCGGTTGTCGGGGGTTATAGGCTTTATAAGATCATGATTGATTTTATCCCATTTCGCATATAGAGTCATATCTTCGCTGATTGGCTGAGCGAAATCAAATTTCTGCGTCAGGTCTTTATCTATATACCATCCACGGAATGTATATCCCTCTTTTGTCGTAGTTGGCTCACTCACGTTCTTGCCATGCTCAATCACCATATCTTTAATTTCACTGCCGCCATTTTCTTCAAACGTCAAAGTATAATATGTTTTCCATACGACCGCTGTTCCTTTGACAATATGGTAGTGAGCGGTATCCTCAGGAGTAAATGTCCATCCATATTTGGTATTTTGTGTCACAATCTGGCTGTCATCATCCCAAGCAAAAGTGCCTTTCACTGCAATTCCAGCCGCGTTCCTCATAGTGCCTTCCAGCTTGATTTCTGATAATGAGACATTGTCATTGATCGTTTCATAAGTCGGTTCGCCCTTTGGCGTACCCTTAACGATTCGAAATTGTCTCGAAGCATAGCAATAGCTCTTTTTGTCTTTATTAAAGCCATTTATGATAAATGTATAACTGCCTAGCTCTGTCGGGGCAATTTCCTTCAATGCCTCAGCGGTTAATTCTGTGTTAAAGACTTCTGACAAATGTGAATCATTCAGAGCTTTATTTAACGTTATAGGATGGAAATGGGCGGTAAACTTTTGTACTGTATTTATCGTATTTGTTCCTTTCGTATATAATGTTGTTAAATCACGATTTGTCGGTACAACTCCTTCCCCTGTGTATTCATACTCATGACGATCATCAAAAGTTTCTAATGGCTTGTTGTCACCGGCCAAATACATATTTGTCTTGCTCATCCCGTTTTCATGACATGTCACATACATTGTGGTGCTATCCTCAGCGATCCAATTGGTTTCGGATGTAACAAATTGATAATTAGGATTTTTCAATATCAATTCCACTTTGATACCAACGGGGATGCCGTTTTCATCAACGGTAGGGTGGATTGGCAGTGTATCGGTTTCAATCATATTGCCACTGATATCGTGTCGATACCGAAAGTAAACATCGCCTTTGTCACTCATGCTATTTGTGATGAGAATCTGTGATTGTGATGTGTCGGCTTCATAGGTGCCCTTCTTGGTTCCCGGTTTCACTGGATAAAAGCCAATTAAACTGTTGAAGTCCGGCATAAATCCATTTTCTTTTAAAGAATAGATGACATAGGGAAGCCCCTCGTTGGTATTATCCGTAGCCTTATAAGTGATCCTCAGCGGTGTGATGGTAACGGTTGACACAAAGTTTTGTTCATATCCGTTATAGCTTCCGGCAACAGAAATCTTTGCTGTACCGACTCCTTTTCCTGTTACTTTGCCATTATTATCGACTGTCGCAACACTAGGATCAGAAGATATCCAATTGCCCTGAGGGATAAATCCCAAAGTATCCATCCGATGAGTTTTACTGTATTCAAATTGCGGCTGTTCGATTTCGATCCACTTGGCATAATAGCTTTGGCCTTTCTTCGCGTCATAAATCACATCGCCGGTAAGTTCTTTATTTTCATACCATCCGGCAAAAAGGTTACCTTTCTTGACGGGGACAGCCAAAGTGTCAGAAGGAAGTCCGCTGGTATATTCAAAATGACCGCCATTCAAGTAAGTTACCCAGTAGTCGTTGGAAACAATGGAAAAACCATCCGGTACTTCTTCCACACAGTAAATATGTTCATCCAACGTCATGACCACCTTGCCGCCATGATCATCCATGCTGATCAATTCAGCCGTTCCATTTGCTTTTACGGCACCGGACATCATTTTCCACCAAGAGTTAATACTCGTGCCATTGCCGCAAGCATATCGCATGGATACATCTTCCATATTCATTGTCAGTGTATCCGGGATTGTTGGGTTTGAGGGTACTGCAGATCCTGTGCCCTTAAATTCATTCATCAAATCAATTTTTACATTTTCCATGTTCAGGACACTGCCTGCTGTGGCACCATAAACCCATCCTGCCATACGATTATGAGTATTGATGATTTTTATTTCAGAGATTTCAACATTTTTTATGCTATTCGTACCAGCAATATTGTTAATGAGCTGTGAGGAATCAGAATATTGTTTAAAGCTGCTGTTGGATATGGTGAAGCCGTCAATATTGCAATTTTCCATTTTTGTAGCGATCACGCTGGAAAACCATGGCGCCCCAGTGCTGGGAACACCATCTTTAGTCATTCCATAGAAGCAATGATCCATCAGAATATTGGAAATGGTACCACTCAAAGAATAAGCCAAAAAGCTGGGTGCCAGACCATTATTAGAAGTTTCAGCCGGAATGATCTCACAGTTTTGCAAGGTGATGTTGCTTAATGTCGCTGTTTTGCTCGTTACTTTACCCACAACAATCGCACCGGCATGTTTTGTAGAGTTAGAGATGTTATCAAATACGGTGTTGGTGATGATGCCTCCATCGCCTAATGCCATAAATACGCCGCTGTATCGCCGATTGCGTTGAGCCGATGAGATCGGAGTCATTTTAAGATTTTCAATGCGATATCCGTTACCATCAAAAACGCCACAAAATTCAGCGGCATTGGGGGGATCGCCTGCGACATTTGTATGGCCGATGGGAATCCACGTCTGCCCATCGTTATAGAAAGCTCCATCTACCTCAAAATCGGCATCATCAAACGTAATGTTGTTTGCTAATTTGAAGTAACCGTGAATAATCTTTTTATCGTCTACGGTATGCGTATGCGTTCTGATTTTGTCAAGATCGGCAGGGGTTGAAATCATATGGGGATTACTTTCGGAACACTTGTCGCACTCCAGCCATTCTTCCTCATCGCCTAGCTCATTTACAGCAGGGCGAAGATCATTCGCTTTGGCAAGAATGCCTTCCTTCGGTTCTGTGAGATCTTCTGTATTTTCGACAGTTTTTTTCGTATCTGCTTGATCTGCCTCATCCGCTTTTGCATCTTCCAAAGAGTTTATCTCCACCGTGATCGTTTCCTTGTGTGTTACACCGTTCATGGCATAAGCGACAAGAAATGAATACGTTCCCGTTTCCGTAACCGCGTAATGAATCGTAGATAATTCATCGGTTTGTTCAATGCCGTTTGGCAAGGTCACTTTTTCTACCTGTACGCTATCCGTTTCTCCCAATGTCAGAGTAATCGTAGCTGAATGATGATCTTCATTTGTTTCTTGTGTGATTTCATATTGAAGTGGAGAAGTCATCGTTTCTTCAGCAAAGACACTTTGCGGTATCAACTCTAAGATGAGGATTACCGATAGAAATAAAGAAATTATTTTTTTCGCTAGTTTCATTTTGTTTGCTCCTCTCTATTTGTGTTTTGGCTTTAGTGAGTCAGAGTATGAAAAATAAGCAGACATTTTGATCATATGCGATGAAAAGCTCGTGCTGTCATTATGTCTGATATCCAAATGTAAGTGTTTTTAATACTCTGTATTTCTCACTATAATATATTACTATATACGGTAAAAAAAGTCTACTTTTTATGAAAGATAAAATTTCTTGTGCATTATAAGGCATTTTATGCCATTTTTTCTGTTGTTTGTTGGGGTGATCTAAACAAGCGGTGAGTATCAAACTATTACACATAAAAAAAAGAGGCAGTACCTCAATCAAACGATTTCTGAATGAAAATCGCTGATCTTGTTACTGTCCCTTTCTTCTTTCGTTTTAATTACGGACGCTTGACAATGACTGCGGCTCCCATACCGCCACCGATGCACAAGGATGCAAGACCGGTTTTTGCGTCACGCTTTTGCATTTCATGAATCAAGGTAACCAAAATACGGTTTCCGGAAGCACCAACTGGGTGACCCAAGGCGATGGCACCACCGTTGACGTTCGTTTTTTCCATGAACTTGTCTTTATCCATGCCTGTTGCTTCTACCAATTCATGGATGACACCGAGTGACTGTGCGGCAAAAGCTTCATTTAATTCCACTAAGTCGATATCATTAATGGATACTTCTGCGGATTTCAAGGCATTTAAGATTGCCGGTGTTGGTCCAAGACCCATGACACGCGGATCAACGCCGCCCTGACCAATACCGATGATTTCACACATCGGAGTCAAATTGTATTTTTTCAATGCATCTTCGCTGACAACGATGACAAAGCTTGCGCCGTCATTGATACCGGAAGCATTGCCGGCTGTTACCGTACCATCCTTAATGAAGGCAGGGCGAAGCGTTGCCAATTTTTCCGGAGTGGATTTACGATTCGGATGCTCATCCGTATCAAATACTACAGTTTCTTTACGTTTCTTCACTTCAATCGGAACGATTTCATCTTTAAAACGTCCGCTGTCTACGGCTGCGATCGCCTTCTGCTGGGAAGCATAAGCAAACGCATCCTGGTCTTCACGAGTGATGTTATATTTTTCAGCGATATTCTCAGCCGTAACACCCATGTGAATATGATACATGACATCAGTCAAACCATCATTGGTCATGGCATCTACCACTTCCATGTTGCCCATCTTCATACCGGTACGCACCTTGCTTGGAATTAACAATGGTGCATTGCTCATGGATTCTACGCCACCGGCCACAAAAATATCCCCAAAACCGGCACGAACTCGAATTACGGCTTCCATAACCGCCTTCAAGCCGGAACCGCAAACCATGTTAATGGACTGGGAACAGATTGTTTCCGGAACACCGGCTGCCAAGGCAACCTGACGAGCCACATTCTGACCCAATCCGGCGGAAATGACATTACCCATGATACATTCATCAATGTCTTTGACGTCAATACCGGACTGCTTAATTGCTTCTTTTAATACCGTGGCACCTAACTCAACCGGCTGTACTGTAGACAGACCGCCGAGGAAACTGCCGATCGCGCTACGCTTAGCAGCGACAACATAAGCTTTTCTCATTTTATCTACCTGACTTTCTTTCGCTAAGGCAGCTGTTATTAGGGCTGCACTTACTCTAAAATAGTACATAAAAAAATGGGCTTTGTCAACCACTAATGAAAAAATTCACAAGTTATTCAAGGAAAAACGTATCGGTAAAAAGGAAAGAAAGAAAAACGATGCAAAACCTTGTTAAAAAAATAACAAAGTGGTTGACGGAAACGCAATAACATTATAAAATTAAATACGGATTATGAATTTCCGATCAAGGAAAAGGAATGGTTCACAATATAGTAAGCATTATATATAATAGGAAAGCATTCCGCTTCAGCAATCCGCCAAACGATCCATAAGGATAAAGAGAGGAGAAGACAATATGGACTTCATGTTAACAGAACAACAAAAAATGATGAAAAAGCTTTTCGCTGAGTTCGCTGAAAAAGAAGTAAAACCTCTGGCAGCTGAAATCGATGAAGAAGAGCGTTTCCCAAAAGAAAATGTGGAAAAAATGGTAGCCTGCAAAATGATGGGCATTCCTTTCCCGCGGGAATACGGTGGTGCCGGTGCGGACTATTTAAGTTATATTTTAGCAGTAGAGGAACTGAGCAAAGTATGTGCTACAACAGGTGTTGTATTATCCGCTCATACTTCCTTGGGTACAACTCCGATTTATATGTTCGGCAGTGAGGAACAGAAAAAGAAATATTTACCGGACTTGTGCACCGGTAAGAAATTGGCAGCCTTTGGTTTGACGGAGGCCAACGCAGGAACCGATGCGGCCGGTCAGCAGACAACGGCAGTGAAAACTGATGATGGGTACATCTTGAACGGTTCCAAAATCTTTATCACCAACGCAAGTGCGGCGGATGTTTATATTATCTTTGCCATGACCGATAAAACGCAGGGTACGCGTGGTATTTCTGCCTTTATCTTGGATCGTGGTACAGAAGGCTTTACAATCGGCAAGCATGAAAAGAAAATGGGTATCCGCGGTTCTGCGACCTGTGAACTCATTTTCAATAATGTTCATTTGCCGAAGGAAAGTCTATTGGGACAAGAAGGCAAGGGCTTTAAAATTGCGATGCAAACGTTGGACGGCGGTCGTATCGGTATTGCCGCTCAGGCATTGGGTATTGCCCAGGGTGCTATCGATGAAGCCGTTGCTTATGTAAAATCACGTAAGCAGTTCGGTCGTGCAATTGCCAAATTCCAGAATACACAGTTTACATTGGCAGATATGCAGACAAGAACCGATGCAGCTAGATTGTTGGTATACAAAGCCGCAATGTGTAAAGACAGCGGTCAGCCTTATACCGTACCGGCCGCAGAGGCGAAACTGTTTGCCGCAGAAACAGCGATGGCAGTAACAACCAAGGCGGTTCAGCTGTTGGGCGGATACGGCTATACGCGTGATTATCCGGTAGAACGAATGATGCGCGATGCCAAAATCACGGAGATCTATGAAGGTACTTCCGAAGTACAGCGCATGGTTATCAGCGGCGCAATGATGAAATAAGAGAGAGGAAGGAAAAAGAGATATGAAAATCGTAGTTCTTGTAAAGCAAGTTCCTGATTCTACTGAAATCAGAGTGGATAAGGAAACCGGTACGTTAATTCGTGCAGGTGTTCCTAGCATTATCAACCCCGATGATTTAGCTGGTGTTGAAGAAGCATTGAAATTAAAAGAATCTACCGGCGCAACAGTCACGATCGTTTCCATGGGGCCACCACAGGCAACGGAAATGTTGAAGGAATTGTATGCTCGTGGTGTCGATGAATGTGTTTTGATCACCGATCGTAAATTTGCCGGTGCCGATACTTGTGCAACTTCCTCTACGTTGGCAGCTGCATTAAAGAAACTCGGGTATGACTTAATCATTGCCGGACGTCAGGCAATCGATGGTGATACCGCACAGGTAGGTCCGCAGACGGCAGAGCGCTTGGGTATTCCTCAGGTAACTTATGTGGACGAGATCAAAGCGGTTAATGATACGTTTATTACCGTGAAAAAGGCACTGGAAGACAGTGAAGAAATTATTGAGGCAAAGCTGCCAGTGGTATTGACGACATTAAACGGTATGAATACGCCGCGTTATATGAACTGCAACGACATTGTGGATACGATGAATAAAGAAGTGACAGTCTGGACCTTTGATGATCTGGGCATTGATGAAAGCAAAGTCGGATTGGCTGGTTCTCCTACAAAGGTTCATCATACCTTTACCAAAGATGTTTCAGCGGAAACGGAGACATTTACATTGCCGGCAAATGAAGCGGCGAAATTAATTGCGAAAACATTAAAAGAAAAGCAATTAATTACGAAATAAGGAGGACGAGAATATGGCGAAATTTGAAGGATATAAAGATATCTACGTATTTGTAGAACAGAAAAACGGGGAAATTGCCAATGTCGGATACGAATTGATTTCCGAAGCCAGAAAACTGGTTGCGTCCATTCCTCATATGAATTACAGCGTAGTTGGTATTTTATTGGGTCATCAGATCAAAGATAAAGCGCAGGATGTTATCGCACATGGCGCAGATCGTGTGGTTGTGGTGGATCATGAGCTGTTAAAGGATTATTCAACGCAGTTCTATGCTGACGCGTTGACTCAGGTTATTCAGGAATTCAAACCGGATTCCTTATTAACCGGTGCGACCGTGCTAGGACGTGACTTGGCTCCGCGTGTTGCGGCACGCATTAATGCGGGATTGACCGCCGATGCCACAAAGATTGAAATGGATCCGGAGAAGAAAGACGAGGCGTTGTTGCTGGTAACTCGTCCGACCTTCGGTGGAAACCTGTTCGGCACGATCATCTGTCCGGATACCCGTCCGCAGATGGCAACCATACGTCCTAATGTCTTTGCGATGGATGCTGCTGATCCTAGCCGCAGCGGTGAAGTGATCGAATTTGAACCGACCTTTGCTGATACGGATGCGAAAGTGGTTGTAAAAGAAGTTATTGCCAAAGTCGTAGAGGGCATTGATATTACCAAATGCGATATTTTGGTTGGCGCCGGACGTGGCGCAGAGCACTGCTTGGATTTGGTACAGGCGGTTGCGGATGAATTGGGTGGCGCAATGTGCTGTTCTCGTGCCGTAGTTGATGATGGTTTTGCGGATAAAGCTATTCAGGTTGGCCAAACGGGTAAAACGGTTCGTCCAAGCCTCTATATCGCTTGCGGTATTTCCGGAGCATGTCAGCATGTTGCCGGTATGGATAAGTCCGATATGATCATTGCGATCAATCGTGATCCGCAGGCAGAAATCTTCTCTGTATCCAACATGGGATTTGTCGGCAATGTGGAAGAAGTACTGCCGTTATTAAAAGAAGAAATCATCGCAGCTAAAAAAGCTTAATAAACTAAATAGGAAAAGGAGATGTTGAACATGAAAAAAGTCGGAGTCATCGGCGCAGGAACGATGGGTCAAGGAATTGCGAACGCATTTGCGAGCAATGGTTATGATGTTACGGTATGTGACATTAAATTGGAATGGGCACAAGGCGGTATCGACAAAATTGCCAAGAAATTAGACAAATTAGTAGCACGTGAGAAAATCACTGCCGATAGTGCTAATGAAGTAAAAGGCAACCTTCATGCCGGCGAATACAAGGATTTGGCAGATTGTGATCTGATTGTGGAAGCTGTTTTGGAGATCATGGAAACCAAAAAAGAGTTGTTTACGACCTTGGATGATATTTGTAAAGAAGATTGCATCTTCGCTACCAATACTTCTTCCTTGTCAGTAACGGAGATTGCGAAGGGTGTGAAGCACAATGTCATCGGTATGCATTTTTTCAACCCGGCTGATCGTATGAAACTGGTTGAAGTCATTTCCGGTATTAACACGAGTGAAGCAACGAAAAATGCCATTTTGGAAATTTCCAAAACATTGGGTAAAACTCCGGTGGAAGTGGCAGAAGGTCCAGGCTTTGTCGTAAATCGTATATTAATTCCTATGATTAACGAAGCAATCTTTATTTATCAAGAGGGCTTGGCATCAGCTGAGGATATTGATACGGCCATGAAGTTAGGTGCTAATCATCCGATGGGACCGTTAGCTCTGGGGGATTTGATTGGTTTGGATATTGTATTGGCAATCATGGAAGTATTGCAGAAAGAAACCGGCGATCCGAAATATCGTCCTTGCACACTGTTGCGTAAAATGGTACGCGGCGGTAAGCTGGGTATGAAGAGCGGTATCGGTTTCTACGATTATACAAAATAAAGTATTGAATATTAGGTGAATCGTAAATTTCATCAACATTTCTTGGAAATGACTTGCGATTCACCTTTTTCCAAATATGACAAGATATTACTTGGACAAGCATCGCAAAAGAGCGGAAAGAAAGGATATAAAATGGAAACAATTTTGTTGAATAAAGAAAATCATGTAGCAGTGATTACGATTAATCGTGAAAAAGCATTGAATGCGTTAAGCACTCAAGTATTAACGGAATTAAATCAGACATTGGATGAGGTAAATGGCGATAAGGATGTTTACTGTGTTGTGATTACCGGAGCCGGATCCAAGTCCTTTGTGGCCGGTGCGGATATTGCCGAAATGAAGGATAAAAGCGTCGAAGAAGCCGCAATTTACGGTCAATTCGGAAATGAAGTATTCCGTAAAATTGAAACCTTTCGCTGCCCTGTGATCGCAGCCATTAACGGCTTTGCGTTAGGCGGCGGATGTGAATTGGCAATGAGCTGTGATATTCGCTTGGCTGCGGATAATGCTGTATTTGGTCAGCCTGAGGTAGGATTGGGAATCACTCCGGGCTTTGGTGGCACACAGCGTCTGGCTCGTTTGGTTGGTGCCGGAATCGCCAAGGAAATGATCTTTGGTGCCCGCAATATCAAAGCGGATCGCGCTTATGCGATCGGTTTGGTCAATGCTGTATATCCGGCGGAAGAATTAATGAGTGCAGCAATGAAAATGGCTAACGGTATCGCTAAAAATGCACCGATTGCGGTTGCAAATGCGAAGCGTGCGATTAATGATGGTTTGCAAGCTGACATTGATGGCGGTATTGCGATCGAGGTTAAGGAATTTTCAGATTGCTTTGCCAGTGAAGATCAAACATATGGTATGGCGTGCTTCCTTGAGAAAGTAAAGGAAAAGAATTTCTCCAACAAATAGAACGAAACTAAACTCTGATAAGCTTTTTATTGGTAAACTAATATTGTGAGAAAGGAGAAATCCCTATGAGTAAAATTTTGAGTGCGGCAGAAGCAGTTTCCTTGTTAAAAGATAAGGATACGCTCTGCATTGTTGGCTTTATCGGCAGTGTATTGCCGCAAGAATTAATTAACGCATTGGAAAAACGCTTTTTGGAAACGGGAAGTCCGCGTGATTTGACGCTGCATTTCTGTACTGGTGGGGGAGATGGTGATAAGCGGGGCGAAAATGCACTGGCTCATGAAGGCTTACTAAAGCGAATTGTCGGAGGTCATTTTGGCTTGGTACCACAGCTACAGAAAATGATTGCTGAAAATAAGGTTGAAGGATATAATCTGCCGTTGGGTACCATCGGTCATCTTTATCGAGATATTGCGGGAGGAAGACTTGGGACATTGACCCATGTTGGCCTGAAGACGTTTGTTGATCCACGATTAGAGGGTGGAAAGATGAATGAACGCACTACTGAGGATTTGGTGGAGCTTGTGGAAGTGGCAGGTGAGGAGCGTTTGCTTTATAAGGCGCAGCATTTTGATGTGGCTTTTCTGCGTGCCACCATCTGCGATGAGGATGGAAACTATACGATGGAAAAAGAAGCAAGCGCATTGGAATCACTGGCTTTAGCACAGGCAGTGCATAATCAAGGTGGCAAGGTTATCGTACAGGCGGAAACGATTGTTAAAAGTGGAACGCTGGATGCCCGCAAGGTGAAGGTTCCGGGAATCTTAGTGGATGCAATCGTACAAAGCGTACCGGAAAATCATATGCAGACGTATGTAGCTCAATACAATCCTGCTTTCTCCGGTGAATGCCGTGTTCCGGTTGATAGCATGGAACCAATGCCGTTAAATGAACGTAAAGTCATTGCACGGCGCAGTGCGATGGAACTGATACCGGGAGCGATTATCAATCTTGGTATTGGTGTGCCGGAGGGAATTTCCAATGTTTCTAATGAAGAAGGATTACCCGGTTTAAAGCTGACGGTGGAAGCAGGCGGCATCGGTGGATTTCCTAGCGGAGGAAATGCGTTTGGCGCTGTGACCAATCCTGATTGTATCATTGATTTACCGGCAATGTTTGACTTCTACGATGGCGGTGGCTTGGGACAGGCCTTTTTGGGGTTGGCGCAATGCGATCGTTTCGGCAATATCAATGTATCGAAGTTCGGTCCGAAAATTGCAGGATGCGGAGGCTTTATCAACATCACGCAGAATACCAAAAATGTGGTTTATTGCGGTACCTTTACTGCCGGTGGCTTAAAGGTGGAGGTTGCGGATGGCAAGCTTCATATCGTTAAAGAGGGAAAGGTAAAAAAGTTTATTCAAGACGTTGAACAGGTCACCTTCTCTGCGGAATATGCTAAGGAAAACAACCAGAACGTGATGTATATTACAGAACGTGCTGTTTTCCGCTTGATCGATGGTGTATTGACATTAACGGAAATTGCGCCGGGTGTGGACTTACAAAAGGACGTGTTGGACCAAATGGAATTTGTTCCGGAAATTGCGGCTGATTTGAAAGTGATGGATGAGCACTTATTTCTTCCAGAAACAATGGGATTAGCTAAAGCATAAGATGGAAGCCTCTGTATGGAGGCTTTTTGTTTCGACACTTTTTTTATCATATATTTGATACGATGTTAATGGTGATATGATGAAAACTCTCTGTTATGCATTGAAACCGGGATTTGCGGATTTTATTAAAGCCCATCCCAGCTTATTAAACCGCTTGTCATCGTTAAGTGAGGAACAATGTAAAGCATTGATTCAAATTCCAAATGAAGAAGAATTATGCGAAAGAGCGGTTCATTATTTCCATAATGAAGACATATACTTAAGTGATCATACGATTTACTATGAAAATGCATTAAAGAAAACGATCTATACAATGCAATGTGAACCGTTTTGCATGATTCTCACACAGTCGGAGGATAATCCGTTTTTACCCTTTCTGCGCAGAATCTTCCGCTCCTTCATCACTTGTCCGCAAAAAGATGCATTGTAAAAAAAGAAAAGTGTTGTAAATCACATTAAAACATAGTAAAATAAATGTATATGTGAGGAGGATTTGCGTATGAATTTCTGGTTGTCGATCGGCTATGTCATTCTAGGACTTGCGATAGGGGGATTCTTAGGTTTCTACTTTACTCGTAAGAAGTTTGAAAAAGAGCTCCGTGATAATCCGCCGATCAATGAAAAAATGATTCGTGCGATGTTCTTACAGATGGGGCGAAAGCCTTCTGAGGCACAGATTAGGCAAATTATGAAATCAGTCAATCAGTATCGCTGAGATCATTGATTATAAACAAGAAACCGGTTGTTGAAGAACAGTCGGCTTTTTTTGTTAATATGCTTGTTATGATTCTTACACTTTCGTAATAGAAATGATAGATAAGGCGCTTGGGAAAGCGGTTGTGTTATAATCGTTTCAGGTGATGAATATGAAGTGGTGGCAAAAAATACTTTTGTTGTTATCTTGTGTCATAATTTTGGTAATCAGTGCGATAACCATTATGGGTTATCGGCAATATCAGGAAGCGATTTGCCGTGTTCCATTAAAGGAAAAGATAGAGGAGATTCGAAACCGACCCAATTTCACTGATTATGAGGACATTTCAAAGAATTTGATAAACGCTACGATAGCGGTAGAGGATCGCCGTTTTTATCATCACGGGGGAGTGGATTATTTAGCGACCACTAGGGCAATACTGGGGAATTTAATCGGTCAGAATAAATCCGGTGGCTCTACCATAACCCAGCAGTTGGGAAAGAATCTATATTTTGGTTATGAGCCGTCCTTGATTAGAAAAGTAGCGGAATTATTTGTGGCAGAGGATTTAGAGCGGACTTTAACCAAAGAAGAAATACTGACCTTGTATGTTAATGTTATCAATTATGGCGATAATCACATGGGAATTTATGATGCTGCATATGGTTATTTTGGAATCGCGCCTTCTCAGCTTTCCTTGGCGCAGGCTTCGATGTTGGCAGGTTTACCGCAATCTCCTGCGAATTATCAATTATCTGATCATTATGATAATGCCAAAAAGAGACAGGAACAAGTATTATCAGCTATGGTAAAGGCAGGATACATTGATGAAGAGGAAAAGAGTGCCGCCTTATCTGAGTCAATAATGATTCCATAGATTAGGCGGTAAGAATAAAAGAGGTTTATCAAACGCTTTTATAATAATCATGTATTGTTTCTTAATTCTCCATTATGATTATTTCACTAGTTAAAGGATTTATAATACGCTTCATATAGCGTGTTGAGGGCTTTTTAACCATTCTTTTTATAATAATTGCGGTTTTTTTATAATGAATGTTGCATTTTAAAAGGAAATCGTGTAGAATAATAAAGTACTTGCCCGAGTGGTGAAACTGGTAGACGCAACGGACTCAAAATCCGTCGGTAGCGATACCGTGCCGGTTCGAGTCCGGCCTCGGGCACCATTTTTTAGAAGTACGATATGCGGCTTAAACGTCGCATTTTTTTGTTTAAATGAACTTTCATATAGAGTTCGTCATATGATGAAAACGGGAATCATTTTATAGTGCTTTAACGTTTATCTTGTTTCTTCATATGGAAGGAAACGGAATGGCTTTGAAAAAAACGTCATCGCTATGAAAATGCATGAAAGTAAATGTAAAAAAAGATTGACGAATAGCCTGAAAACATTTATAATGATTATTAATATGAATAAGGGAGCGTGAACATGATGAGTAGAGTTTATAATTTCTCCGCAGGACCTTCGATGCTTGCGGAATGGGTATTGAATCAAGCGGCATCACAGATGCTGGAGTACGGTAATAGCGGACAGTCAGTGATGGAGATGAGTCATCGTTCCGCAGAGTTTAAAGCAATTATCACCGAATGCGAACAGCGCTTGCGACGTGTTATGGGGATTCCCGATCATTATAGGGTGTTATTTTTGCAGGGAGGTGCTTCTTTACAGTTTACGATGATTCCGATGAATTTATTGGTGAAAGGTCATGCGGATGTAATTCATACGGGGCAATGGAGTAAAAAGGCGATTGCCGAATTAAATAAAATCGGTCGTGCTGAAATTTTGGCAAGCAGTGAAGATGCGACTTTCTCCTATATTCCTGATGTGGATAAATTAACGTATCATGAAGATGCGGACTATGTCTACATTTGTGAAAATAATACGATCTATGGTACAAAATATAAGAAACTTCCGCAAACTGGTAATGTGCCACTGGTAGCGGATTTATCCAGTTGTATCTTGAGTGAGCCGATTGATGTATCAAAATATGGATTGATATTTGCTGGTGCACAAAAGAATATGGGACCGGCAGGATTGACTGTTGTGATTATACGCGAGGACTTGATTGGTCATGCGAAAAGCGATACACCGAGCATGTTAAACTATCAGATTATGGCCGATCAAGAATCGATGTTTAATACGCCGCCGACATACGCAATCTATATTTGCAATCTTGTATTACAATGGATCGAAGAAGTTATCGGCGGACTTGATGAAATACAAAAGCGCAATACACAAAAGGCAAATTTACTTTATAATTTTTTAGATCAGTCTCATCTGTTTTCCAATCCTGTAAATCCGAAAGATCGTTCGCTCATGAATGTGACATTTGTGACGGGGAATGAAGAATTGGATGCCCAATTCATTAAGGAAGCAAAGGCAAATGGACTGATCAACGTAAAGGGACATCGCAGCGTTGGAGGTATGCGTGCCAGCATTTACAATGCAATGCCATTAGCCGGTGTGGAAAAACTAGTTGATGTCATGAAGCAATTTGAACTCAACCATCATTGACGAAATAAGTAAAAAAAAGAATAATCCAAAAAGGAGCAAACTATGTACACGATAAAGACGATGAATCAAATTTCCCCAAGTGGTTTAAAACAATTGGGCCAAGCATATCAAATCAATGCAGACGCACAGGATCCGGATGGAATCATTGTGCGCTCTGCCGCTTTGCATAACGAAATTTTTTCTCCACAGACCAAAGCCATTGCCCGTGCAGGGGCTGGTGTGAATAATATCCCGGTGGATTGCTGCAGCGAATCAGGTATTGTCGTATTTAATACGCCCGGTGCCAATGCCAATGCGGTGAAGGAACTTGTGTTTGCCGGATTGTTGCTGAGTGCGCGAAAAATCTATCAGGGTATTGCTTGGGCAAAGCAAGATCAAGAGGGAAATTTGGATAAACGTGTAGAAAAAGAAAAAAAGCGTTTTGCCGGAAGTGAGCTGATGGGGAAGTCATTGGGAATCATTGGACTGGGTGCGATCGGTATTCAAGTCGCAAACTTGGCTTTGAAATTCGGAATGCAGGTTTATGGCTATGATCCTTATATCTCGATTGATGCGGCATGGAATTTATCGCGTTCCGTCGTTCGTGCGAACAGCGAAGAGGATATTTATAAGAATTGTGATTATATAACCATTCATGTTCCATTAAACGAGCACACAAAAAAGATGATCAATGCGGATAACTTGGCTAAAATGAAGGATGGAGTTTGTCTTTTGAATTTTGCCCGTGGAGCTTTAGTGGATGATGAAGCGTTGATAGAGGCGATCCGTAATGAGAAAGTGGCAGCTTACGTGACGGATTTTCCCAATGATCTACTGGCTGCGGAACCCAATGTTATTACGATACCGCATTTGGGCGCATCAACGCAGGAAGCAGAAGAAAATTGTGTCATCAAGGCAGTGGAGGAACTGAAGGATTTTTTAGAGAATGGCAATATTCTCAATTCGGTAAATTTACCAAATGTCCAAATGGAGCGAACTGGTAGTGGACGAATTGGTGTTATTCATCGTAACATTCCTAATATGCTGGCACAAATTGCAGAAGTATTTGCCAAGAATCATATCAATATTGCTAATATGATTAATAAATCGAAACAGGATTATGCGTATACGCTCATTGATTTGGACGAAAAGATGGATGAGCAGCTATTAAATGATCTGAAACAGATTAACGGTGTTATTCGCGTAAATGTTTACGAATCTCTAACATAGCGTCAATTTATATTCATAGATATTGCTTAAGAATATTTGAAGCCTTGTGTTATCTTTTTACGATGCAAGAGGTTGTCAAATATTTTTTTTGCAAAAATGATTTACTTTGGAAAAAGCGGCTTTGTTTCTATAAGTCTATAGAAATACTTTATGAATGAATAAAATAAAAAGGAATTAGGCAGTAAAAAGGGAAAATTGGAAAATGTGAAAATGCAAAAAAAACTATTGACATTATGTGATAAATATTGTACTATATACAAGCGCTCGAACAAGGCGCACTCGATCTTTGAAAACTAAACAGGAAACGTCAATTCAAGGTATTGAAAAATA
>CANDJN010000038.1 GCA_947385085.1 uncultured Erysipelotrichaceae bacterium
CATATGGAATTAAATGTATTGAATGTAAATAGGTTGTAATACCACAAGGAGGACATATAAAATGATCACAGCACAAGAATTTAGAAACAGGTATATTGGAAAGGCAATTGATGTTGACGGAGCGTATGGAGCGCAATGCGTTGACCTGTTCAAGCAAATTTGCTATCTGGCCGGAAAGAAGCCGTTCGCGTTAGGCGGTACAGGCTACGCAGACGAAATCGTAAAGCGTTTCAAGGCCTTGGGATTGGATACATACTTCAATTTGGTTTCATTAGCCGACGTTCGATATGGTGATTGGATTGTGTGGAGTAAAGGCTCTCATGATTGCCCTGAGTCACACGTTGCTATGTTTGTCAGAAAAGACGGCAACAGCAGAGTAATCGTGTTAGGTCAGAATCAATTCGGTAAAGCGGCTGCAAACGAGGGCAGCTTGTCAACGCATGGCATTATTGGTGTGCTGCGATTGAAAGCGTGGAATGTTTCTAAACCAATTACACCGACAAAGAAAACCAATGAGCAAATCGCTCAGGAAGTTATCAATGGCAAATGGGGCAATGGCGAAACACGAAAGCAGAAGCTTCAAGCAGCCGGATACGACTATAACACTATCCAAGCACTTGTAAATAAAAAGTGTAGTGTAGCTGCGCCTAAACCCACAAAGACCGTAGATCAGCTTGCAGATGAAGTAATTGCAGGCAAATGGGGGAATGGACAGGATCGTATCAATCGTTTGAACCAAGCAGGATACAATCCAAACGCGGTACAAACAAGAGTAAATCAGAAATTGAAATAAGAAATATCCCACTTCTCTTAATTGAGGGGTGGGAGTTTTTTTATTTGAGAATCAAAAAAAGAACTAAGCTACTAACTTAGTTCATCCTTGCTTGCCTAGCATTGGTTATGATAGGCTATTGCAACTTTTACCCAGAAGTATTGTAACATTGTAACCTAATCTTTGCAAATCAAATTTTTGTTCCATCATCAAAAGCAAAGCAACATTCAAACTTGGCATTTAACGCATCGGCTATCTTAGTAAGATCAGCATCGGAAAATTTACCAGTTTTCATTCGTTGATTGAATGCCGATGGACTTGTACCGATACGCCTTGCTAATTCAGCTTCACTCATATTTTTATAAGCTAAAGCCATCTTTATTTTTTGTGTTAACGTCATATATGATCACCTCGTATCACTATTATATAGGATATGCTTTATAATTACAAGGAAAAAGCAAAAATAATTAGAAAAAACTTTATATTTTTCTTGACAACATTTAGGAAAATCTGTATAATATAGGTGTAAGGTAAAGGAGGTGATCAAGATGATAAGCATAAGAAAAGAGATACTTGCTTATAAAGCATGGTGTATCAAACAAGGGCTACCAACCAACAGATACAACAGTTTGATAAAGTATCTCGAATCACAAAGAGCTTAAAGCTCATAAGGGCGGTATCACCGCCGCCCTTATTCTAACATAAATTTTTTAAAGGGCAAACCCCTAAGGAGATCAAAATGAAATTAAAAGAACAAAATTGGACAGATACAAATGGAAATACGTGGCCGATTAATGGATGCAATGAAGAAAGCGCATTAGCGTTATTTAAATCACTCAAATGTTGTACCGATTGTAATTGTTGCGTATCCTCTGATAATTGTAATAATTGTGATAGATGCGTTGATTGCAATAAATGTCATTCATGCGCCAGCTGTACAGGATGTATTGAATGTACCAACTGTACTGACTGCTATAATTGTTACAACTGCGTTAATTGCCATGGATGCAGTGATTGTTACCATTGCCACGATTATGTATCACAACCCAAGATATATATGACGTCATGCGCAAGATTCTATTATGGTGAAACAGAAGACGGTGAGATGTCACTTCAAGTTGTGTGGAAATCACAGGGTACTCTTGAAGAATTTGAACAGGCGGTGTGGGAAGAGTTTGCGGACGATGAAGAATGCAGAAACATATGTTTAAAAGAAATAGCCAAGGCAAAAACATTGTTTGATTTATATTGATTATGAATCATTTTAAAAGGTGAAAGATAGCCTATTTCTCATTATGAGAGGTGGGCTTTTTTTGTAAATAGAGTATGACAAAACACCGTTAATAAGTAACAAATAAGTAACAAACATTCAAAATATGCCCTATTTAACGCGTTTGCGTTTTCAATCAACGAAAAGTTTTTAAGATGCATATCCGAATTACCAACAAGGTAAGAAAAAACAAGCCGCATATAAAGCTCTGTCATATCAAGACCTTTTCTTGAAGAATAGCGCTTGATGATTTTTGCACATCGCTCATAAGATGCCCGATATTTATCTTGAGTAAGGCGCAAATCAAGCTGACAGAAATCTTCCATCGCAAGCATTTTCACATGCTGCTTGTTAAAAATTCGATCCACTCTTCTGGTAATATATGCGATGGAACCATTGCTTGCGATAAGGGCATGGGGAACCGTCACAATACCGGAGCTATCAGCCATTGACATAACGAGGTGCTCTGCTTCGGGAAGTGCCTTAAACTCGTTCACTTGTGGTTTGAGAATATAGCCCGTAGGATAATTAACAAGGGTAAGCCGTGCTTTTTTTTCATCAGATAATAGATGAAGGGAAAGCTTTTTTTGTACACCGGGTATCGTATAACCATGACTTGTGCTTTCATTAGCAAGTTTCATCAATGTATCTTCATCTATTTCTATCTCTGGTAGATCGGAAGTGCCAAAGAATTTTCTAATACAGCTTTTGTGCCATCCATGGCTTTCATGAGAAACAAGCGGTTTTCCGCAGCAAAGACAATTCATAATTTTTCCTCTCTTACTGTTACATTGCCGATTCCATCTTTACAAGCCGCAAGTAAAAGTCCGAATCGATCGGCACGGTCAATTTTCCAATTTCGACTGATGATATTAAGTAACCAGCCCTCAGGTATTAATCCATCAAAAAATGAAAATAAGGTTTTTGAGGTATATTCCTTTTTTGTTAAGGAAAGTGTCAAAGAAATCGCACTTGCCTTTTCATATGCCAGATATTTTTTATCGTAGCTGAAAGATTAGCCTTCATCAGTTTCCTTTAGGTCTCCGGCAAAAACATTTCTCACATAAATATATGCAGTTCTGAAAGCATCCATTATCACTCATCCTTTCGGCCGGGGACAGCCTCCATATCGAACATTGAAAGCGCAATATTAACTTTATCCATACGTACTGTTTCTTTTCCTTGTTCGAGCTCACGAACAAAACGGAGTCCGAGACCTGATCGCATCGCAAATTGTTCCTGCGTAAGTCCTGCTTCTTTTCTGCTTGCTTTAATAAACGCGGCAATCTTATTCATGATTTTTGCCTCCTGGTAGCTTTATATTATACCCTTACGGGTATTGTGTCAATGTTTTGTTTTTAAATTATACCCGATAGAGTATAATTTATAAGTGCAAGATAACAGCAGCGATGACAAAGATTTTAGACTTCAAAACACATATAAAACATCGCATTTTTATATCAAAAACTATTGTCAAATTGTCACAATGGTATTAAAATATAATTACACAAGCATATGCATCATAAGCAAAAAAGTAAACGAGTTAAGGTGAATACCAATGGATAATTAAACTGGATCATATCATAAAAATAGCATCAATTTTTGTGGTATCAATAAAAAGAAAAAGCTTTAGATTTTAATTTTAAAATCCTTTTGCTTAATGCAAATGCTCGTACTTTATCAGCAAAAAGAAAGGTGGCATTATCTATGAATGAAGCCAATTCAATGATTGTTTTTCCGGAAGTCACATTTGATGATGATAATCAAACAATGACAATACTCAATGGTACTGAAGGAACATATGATTACAAGGATATCAAAGAATGTGTAATCGCCAATGAAAGTGCTAAGCATCGTGGGAAAGAGAAACCTTTTGCGGTCACAGTGGTTACGAGTCCTTTACCCGTCGGTTTATTTACCGAGCGTGCTTTCTATGTCGGTCTAAAGATCACATTGATGGATGGTACTGTTTTGGCTATTTATACGTCAAAAACCGCTACCAGAAATAATACTGATTTGCATAAGGCAGATACACAAGCAGCACAGAAAATCAAAAAAGTGCTGGATCGCATCATAAAAGATCATAACGCTTAAATTAAGATGGGCTTAATGCATCTAGGATACATCAGTACCTCGGGCAGATAAGCCCTTTTCTTATGGAACATGCAGGAAAGAATGATTAAGATAAAGTTTAAAGAAAGCTAAAAAGTTAAATATTAGTACCCAAAGCGGTTTTCATCTTTTGACTAGGAAAAGAAGCATAGAGGAGATGTCGAAAAGTAAATCAGAGAATAGAATAAAGGCGAATGGTTTATATGATTTTCACTGCGGCTATTCACTTGAAAAAAATAATTATACTAAGGAAGAAGAATATAATGAATATAAGGTTATGTACCAAAAAACGAAACATTGAATTCACTCTTAAATTAGGAACAATCATGTTGAAACCCCATAGCTATCGGAAAATGTATGTTCCTATTTTTGTTCCAACTTTTTAAGTTGCACTGCTTTTTTCCTGTATACAAAATATAAAACTATGACTAATCGAGCAAAGCGAGAAGCCATTAAATATAATAATTAGCCTTTTAGATATTCTCCTAGCCGTTTTAAAGCAGAAAAATGCCCTAGTACCTTAGTAGTCTATGTACACCCTCGGATTATAAAAAATAGAAAAAGGATACCTTACCAGTATCCTAAAGTATATGAATAAGCGCTATCCCTCATCCTATCAATGCGAGTTCAACGCTTCGTCTTCTGGTGGAGGTGAGGAGAATCGAACTCCTGTCCAGAAGCAGCCCCACATAGAAACGTCTACAGCTTATCCCATGCTTGAATATTTCGATGGTTGATCATGGGCAACCGTCATCGAAAGGTGTCTGATTGAAGTTCAAATGACAGCCTCAGACAAACCGTCATTCTAACATTCTACTGAAGTGAAGCTCCAAGATGAATACCGCAGAATGAGAGCATTCACAGGAGGCTGCGAACCGCTATTGGTTAATTAGGCAGCGTAAGCAACGGCACGGTTTCCACCGAACACGTTTGCTAAGTTAGTTTTTGCATTTAAATTGGTTGGCGATAACGTCGCCGCTCGGCTGCGATTCCTATCAAGCATACCCCTGTCGAAACCGGTACACCCCCATAGGGAACACGGTTAGTGTAACACAAAGATCGTTTGTCTACAACCGTGAATTTAATAAAACTGATTTTTTAAGGCTTTCTGAATCTCGCGATTGGCATCGCGGACTTTTTCACTTTCGCGTTTGTCATGAAGATTTTTACCTTTGGCTAAAGCGATTTCCAGCTTTGCCTTGCCTTTTTCCAGATATAACGATACTGGTACGATCGTAAAGCCCTTGATTTGAACCTTTTCCTGTAGCTTTTTAATTTCATCCTTATGAAGCAACAGCTTGCGAATCCTTGTTTCATCATGGTTAAAGCGATTGCCGAAATCATAGGGTGGAATATGCATTTCCTTAATGAATGCCTCTTGATTGATAAAGCTGATATAGGCATCCTTTAACTGAACGCTTCCTTTGCGGATGGATTTGATTTCCGTACCTTGTAAAGCCAAACCGGCTTCATAGCGGTCAGTTAAGAAATATTCGTGACTGGCTTTGCGATTGACAGCGATTATTTTACGCATAGTATCGCTCCTTTCCGTTGTTTTTATCAATCCATCAATAAATGATGGAAATCTGGTTGGGATTTCCCATGATCTGATTGGTTAAATCAATAAAGAACTGTCGGGATATTTCATTGGATAAGTAATGCTGGGATGCCAATTCATCGCTATAGTCCTTTAATAAGTATACTTTAAAATCAGCGAGGCTATGATTGTAGTGGGTGATTGTAGGATACAGCTTGGCTTGTTCGATGCGAATTTCACCGGTTTTTCCATCCTTGACAATTTCAAACTGCGCCATTCCTCCCAGCATCGTATCGCCGCTGTCCTGTGCGGAAAGAAAATTGCCCAAGGAATAATAAACCAATGTTTTGCGTCCATCTTTGGCATTAATAAAGGCTGCCGGTTCTAATACATGCGGATGTGCGCCGATGATAACGGCAACGCCTTCATCGCTTAACAGCTGAGCCAACTGCTGTTGTTCCTCATTTGGCTCATACGCATATTCAACACCCCAATGCATACTGGCGATCATGACATCACAGTTTTGCTTCAGTGCCGCAATATCAGCCTTGATCGCATCTTCATCAATGAGGTTGACTAGGTATTCCTTACCTTCAGGCATGATTAAGCCATTGAGACCATAGGTATAATTCAATAGTCCGATTCGCAATCCGTTAACGGTAAGAATGCGCTGCTTTTGCGCTTCTTTCTGATTGCGATTCATGCCGGTCGCAATGACATGTTCGTAACGATCCCATAAAGCAAGCTGATTGAGTATGGCTTGTTCGCCCGCATCCATGGCGTGATTACTGGCTTGTGAAATCCAATTAAAGCCGGTATCTACCACTGCCATGCCGATCTCCTGCGGACCGTTAAACTGCGGATAGTGTGATAATCCCAATTCCGTTCCACCCAGCACCGTTTCCTGATTGATATTTTTGACATCAATGCCTTCTAAATACGGCTTGATCGGTTCATAAACGGAGTGGAAATCCATCTCCTGTCCTTTAACGTGATATGGATCGGCAAAGATTGCCCCATGAATCAAATTGTCTCCCACGGCCAGAAAGGAGACACGAATATCCTCCGGTACCTCTGCTTCTTGTTTGTCACTGCTTTTTTCATCCTTGGCTGTTTCTTGTTTTTGGCAGCCGCCGATAAGCATAGCAGCAATACACAAAAACCCTAAAAACAAAATATTCTTATGTCTCATCCTGTTTCTCCGCTTTTTTATCTTTTGAATCGCCGTGTTTTTGGCTGATGTCTTTTAACTTGATTTTTCGGGGAACGTGAATGTGTGTTCCTCGCCTTGGGCTTATGATTAATACGATTCACGATTTCAAAATCCACTTGTTTTTTAAAACGGCTGGCATCAACACAGCGCACTGTGACGGTTTGTCCCATCCGATATTTGCGAGCGGTACGCTCACCGATGAGGCTATAAGTATTCTCATCATAGTGATAATAATCATCACGCAAGGTGGAAATATGAACTAATCCCTCCACGGTGTTATCCAATTCCACAAAGAAGCCGAATTTTGTAACACCAGAGATGACACCGGTAAACTCGTGATCAATAAAACGTTCCATGTATTCCGCTTTCTTCATATCATCAACATCGCGCTCTGCTTCAATGGCAACGCGTTCACGGGCAGAGCACTGCTGGCCGGCCTGTTCCATCCACTGCTCATCCTGCGCAAGCTTAACTGGATCTTGGTTTGGCTGAAAATAATATTTGTGCAGCATCCGATGGACAAGCAGATCGGGGTATCGGCGAATCGGCGAGGTAAAGTGTAAATATTCTGATAAACCCAGACCGAAATGACCGAGACAATGATCGTCATATCGCGCCTTTTGCATACTGCGCAATAAGAAGGTGGATAACACCGGATATACTTCATCATCCTTGGCAGCGAGTAACAGCTGTTGCAGCTGTTTGGGGTATACATGATTGACATCGGCTTTTAACGGATATCCTAACATCATGGCGATACGGGCAAATTCCCGCATTTTCTTTGGTTCCGGTGTTTCATGAATACGATACAGCGCAGGCAGTTCCATCCATTTCATATGTGCAGCTACGCATTCATTGGCAGCGATCATAAAGTCCTCAATGATTCGTTCTGCCTCCTTGCGTTCCCGTACTTGAATATCCTTTACCTTGCCTTGATCATCCACGATGATTTTAGCTTCCTTCGTATCAAAGTCAATGGCTCCCAGCTTTTCCCGTCGCCGACGCAGAATCTTTGCCAAGGTCTGCATGTTTTCACATAGCGTGATGATATGTGCATATCTTTTACACATCGCTTCGTCATGTTCCAATATCGCGTTGACCTGCGTATAGGTCATGCGCTCGGTAGTTTTAATATAGGAGGGAAATATTTCATATTTCATGATCTCTCCCTGATTATTAATATCCATCATACATGTTAAGGTAAGCCGTTCCACCTTAGGATTCAATGAACAGATACCATTGCTTAAAGCGTGCGGCAGCATCGGTACAACCCGATCACTCACATAAACAGAGGTACCGCGGGCATAGGCCTCCGTGTTGATTTCACTGCCGGGCTTTACATAATAAGAGACATCCGCAATGTGAACGCCAAGCCGATAATCTTTGTCGATGACCTCCACACTCACGGCGTCATCCAAATCGCGCGAATCCTCACCATCTATGGTAATAATTTGATGATCCAGCATGGATCGTCTGCCGATTTTATCCTTTTCTGTGACATGATCATTTATTTTTGTGACTTCTTTCATGACCGCGGCAGAGAATTCGGGAGTGATGTCATGCTCATATAAAACCGAAAGAATATCCACTCCAGGATCGTATTTATATCCGACTTCTTTTTCAATGTGTGCCAGTAATACTGTGTCATAGCGATCAATATGTACTAAAACCTTGGTATCGTTGACCAAATGGAACTCATCCAAATTCGTTATCTGAAAGCGGCGCTGATGAAAATGATGATCCGCTAAGAAGAATTTCTTGCCGGCTCTGATTTTAATCGTCCCAATGACTTGATGAATGGCATGATCCAAAATTTGAATGATTCTGCCTTCTTGACTGCCATCGGGATTTTCCCATGTCTTTACAACCACTTTATCCTGATGAATTGCCAAGCCCAATGCATCCGGAGCGATATAAACACTTTGTTCATCCGCTTCCACAAAGCCAAAGCCCTTTTGATTCAGGTGGAGAATACCGATGAAATATCCAAGCTGTCCGGGAGTAAAATAGCGATTTTGTGCATCCATGAACAGGACATTTTCTTCAATGAGATGATTACAGGTCTTGCATAGCGCAGAAAAAGTCTCACTGTCTGTTATTTGTAGCTGTTCCCCAAATTGCCGTATTGTCATCCCGCGATATTTTGGTCGCTGAATGATTTCCATAATTTTTGATTCTATATCCATAATTCCTCCTGATTCGGTATTCATCCTTTTTAGTATGGACGATCATAATGACTTCACCCATGATTTGTTCATATAAGTGAAAAAGAAAAAGACCGTTTACGGTCTTTACTGCGTAATACGGGCAATCAATACAAGAATGAAAAAGATTGTTCCGACTGCCAGTGTCAGGTTTGACATTGTTTTTTCTGCGCCGCGTTCCTTTACGTTCGCAAACAAATTCAAACCATCTCCGCCGGTAAAGGCACTGCTCAAACCATCTGATTTACCGCTTTGCAGCAAGGAGAGTAGGATCAGTATCACCGCAAATGTGATTAACAAAATATCTAAAAGTCCCATAATCGTCCTCCTTTCTGCTGATTTGCTTTATTATTCTACCACAGATCCTTATTCATGACAAGTAGGAGATGATGCTGCTGTAATTCTTCGGTTCCTTATCGTTACAATAAACAGTATGCAGATTTTAAAAACTGCGAGCAATTTTTTGGATTATTCGGATGAAAGCTAACTGGAAAAGATATTACTTTGTGTTTATTATCTGTAACACAAATAAATACTATTACCGTGTGATTTGGATAACGCAGTTCAGTTAGAATCATCGCAGATTGCGGAAGTAAAAATAAAGAAGAATTTCATGTATTGGCGCATTCATATTATTACGACTAGTCATGATCAATATCAGCTGCGTGTCATCGCAAAGGTAAAGAAGGAGCCTCGCCATGAGACAAATGTCAATGCTTTTATTGACTATTATCGTTATTAAATAAGGGAAAAAACAACCATTTATTTATTACTTGTGATATACTATGGTCAAAGAGGGTGAGATCATGAAAAGATTATATTGGGATCAAATTACATCAGAAACACGTATTCCCCCTATGAAGCGGGATCAGGATTATCGCGGTTATCGCAGTGAGATTGAAAGTGATTATCTGCGCATCATTCGCAGTGCATCTTTTCGACGGCTACAGGATAAAACCCAAGTATTTCCACTTGACCACAGCGATTTTGTGCGGACGCGTTTGACGCACTCCCTGGAGGTCGCATCCATTGCCAAGCTCATTGCCAAACAGGTGTGTGAGAAAATTAACAGCTTAGGACTGGAAACAGCGGAAAATCTACCGGATACATTAAAGGTGATGGAAATACTGAATTGCGCCAGCTTGTTACATGACATTGGCAATCCACCATTCGGTCATTTCGGTGAAACGGCAATTCGCAACTGGTTTGTGAAGAATTTGGATGAGAAGTGTTTCCACGGCAAGCCGTTAAGCGCTTATTTAAGTGATGCGCAGAAATACGATTTGTATTATTACGAAGGCAATGCACAGGCATTGCGTATCGTTTTGAAGCTGCATCGCCATGTGAGCAGCTTTGGTATGCATCTAACCTCATCGGTAATGGATACGATTATCAAGTATCCGTGCAGTGGCTTGGAAAAATCGAAGGAAGATGAAAAGCCCAAAGCCAAGCGGTGTCTGTTAAAGAAGAAAATCGGATACTTTCAAAGTGAATTACCGGAATATCAAAAGATTAAAGAGAATACCGGCTGTGATAAATGCCGCAATCCACTGGCATTCATCTTAGAAGCTGCCGATGATTTGGCATATACGTTTGCGGATTTAGAGGATGGCTATAAAAAGGGATTGTATAGCTATGATGAGCTTCATGATCTCGTTGCCAAGGAAGATGAGCGCGGTTTACAGCTGTTAGAAGAGGGATTAAGTGACGCCATGCGAGTTAAGGATCAAAAGGAAAAGGGCTTTGATCCTTATCAACAAGCGGTATTTGAATGGCTGTCCCGCAAGCAGTTGTTCTGTATCACCAAGGTATGTAATGCTTTCATTGATCATTACCAAGAGATTATGGATGGCACCTTCGCACAGGAATTGTTGGCATGTAGTAGTGAAGCCGCATTGATCAAGGCATTGAAAATATTCTCCTATGAGAAAATCTATGTTATCGCTCCGATTCTGAAATTGGAACTGATGGGCAATGAGATACTGACCTTTTTAATGGACCGCTTTATGGATGCGTTGATTGTTTATGATAGCGATGAGGCAATGAGTGAGATTCAGGAAAAATATATTGATCTGTTATCCCGCAATTATCTGGACGCCTATCATCGTACTACTAAAGATAAGAATCCTGAGGAAAGGCTGTATGATCGCTTATTGCTTGGCTGTGATTTCATTGCCGGAATGACAGACAGCTATGCACAGCGGTTATATCGCGAATTAAAGGGAATTTAATGATCGATTACGATTTATTCTATCACAGAATTGATCAAGGTATTATGTCGCTTTTAATAATATGTGGTAAGCAAATGATTTTATAAAGAAGAAATGAAAGGACACATTTTTGATGACGGTAAAATAATCTAAAAATGTGTCTTTTATATTAGAAGCTTATTCTATCTATTACATGGTTGATAAATAATGATGGCGTCAAATTCGTAATATAAAGGAATGAATGATGCACGAGAATTGAATATTGCGTATGATTTAATGATTATATACGCAAAAGTTGCGCTTTTCATCATAGCGGTATCATCATTGAGGTGATAAATATTGACACTTACCTGGTTCTAATGCGAAGCGCAATAAGGGGGATATAAATTTACTGTAATAGGACTCGTCATCATCTTTTTAAATGAAACGATAACAAGCCTTAGTATTGTGTAGGACTTTACAATATAGAAATGTTATCTGATATTCTTTAATAATGACCTCTACACGAGATGATTAAGATTTTGTTTTCTTCAATGACATAAACAAGTCGATGTTCCTCATCAATGCGCCTACTCCAGAATCCTGAAAGATTGCCTTTTAAAGGCTCAGGTTTTTCTATCCCGACAAACGGATTACGAAAAATATCTTTAACAAGTTGATTTATTCTTTTCATGTTTTTCTTATTTTCCGTTTGCCAATAAAGGTAATCCTCCCATGCATCATAGTCTCATTGAATTATTTTTGTTTTCACTATTGTTATTCTTCTATTAATTCATGAGCCGCAAAAGTGATATTGCCGGATTTATAGTCTTTCATTTTTTTTCCAAGTATCGCAAATTGTTTTCAGAGTAAAATGGATCAACGGAAACTTCAAAGGGAATACGTTTTTCGTGACTGACCTTTTTGGCAAAAATGGTAAAAGCAGCGCTCATGGATAGACCTAATTCAGCACATACCTGCTCCATAATTGCTTTCACTTCTTTATCTAATTTAAAATTCACATTCACTGTTTGCCCCATAAGCAGTCCTTCTTTCTCTTTTATTATATGCAGAAATAAATAAAATAGCGATAAATTTTATTTAATTATGCTCACTTTTGGATGCCATGAAAGTGAATTGTTCTTATCAGTTTCAACGGTGTTTTTCCTGTATTGGCTATATTTTATTATAAATTCAGCGACATTGTTATTTTTTTGTTTACAAATCCATCCATAAGCAGTATCATAATAGTGCAGACAATGTCGTGACATTGTTTCATTTCAAAAAAATTGAATATGAAGTCTTTGTGGCAGGGTGCAAGTCCCTACCGATGGTGATAGTCCATGACCCGTTAATGAGCGGCTGAACCGGTGGAATTCCGGTACCGACGGTATAGTCCGGATGAGAAAAGACATGATCTGTAGTCAAACCCGAGGACATGATTTTATCGTCCCCGGGTATTTTTTTGAAAGGAGCTTATGACATGAAAAAGCAAAGTATTCGGCAAATGGCATTGATTGGAATTTTGGGAGGAATGGCAGGAGTGCTGATGCTGCTGCGCACACCGCTGCCCTTGATGCCGCCTTTTATGGATTTTGATCTGGCTTCCTTGCCGGAGATCATCGGCGGGTTTGCACTGGGACCTTTGGCGGCTGTCGGTATCATCATCGTGAAAATCATCGTTAAGCTGGCTTTGATGGGAACGAACTCCATGTTTACCGGAGAAATATGCAATGTGATTTTAAGCCTTGTTTATGTATTGCCGGCGGTATGGATTTATCATCATCACAAAAGCAAGCGCAGTGCAGAGATAGGAATGGTTTGCGGAACGATCCTTTGTGCCGTTGCGGCGGTATTTACCAATTTGTGTATCATCATTCCGTTCTATGCGAATTTGTATGGCATGCAGATGGAGGATATCATTGCGATGTGCCAGGCTGTCAATCCCTACGTTACCAATCCATTAATGTTGGCAGTGCTGGGCATCATCCCCTTTAACTTCATTAAGCGTGGGGTGGAATCTATTTTAACAATGTTGCTGTATAAGAAAATCAGTCCGCTGATGAAGCAGTACATTCGACAGTAGGAGGTAGGAAAATGAGCTTTGAAGAAGCGGTTAAGCGTATGTTTGCGCAGCTGGGAACGAATAAGATTATGGCGCTGGCAACAGCGAAGGATGATAAAGTGACGGTAAGAAATGTCAGCTGCGTGTTTTATGACGATAAGATTTATTTTAAAACCGATGTGAACTTTCGCAAAACCAAGCAGCTATTGGCAAATCCACATGTGGCGATGTGCTGGAACGGGGTTCAGGTTGAAGGTATCGCCGTGAATAAAGGATTGGTGGCAGAGGAAGCAGGACAGCGCTTTGCCAAGGCTTATCGCAAATATTGGTGGGGCAGCTATAATGCCTATTCTCACACTGATACGGAAATTCTCATTGAAGTAACACCGCAATTTGTTGAGGTATGGGATCAAGATGAGAATCAGCGCGGCTTTCAAACATTCATTGATTTTGATGCAAAGAGCGTTCAAGTCATTGATTATGATGAAAAATAATGGGATGAGTGGCTTAGGTTGATTTATGCCTTCGCCATCTCATCCTTTTTGAATTCCGGAAAGTATGATAAAAACTAGGCATTTTCCCTGCTTTCCTGTATAATATAACCATGTTTTCTTTTTACAGATAAAGCAGGCTTTCATTCCTGTATTAAGGGTGAAAGATGCAGATAAGGAGGGATCGGTATGAATCAGAAAATCTTCCAAAAATATCGAGAAACCTATGGAGTGCGATTTTCCGGCAAGCAAAAGCGGGCAGCGCGTCAGGCATTGAGTGAAGAGTTTGAAGGGTTGGGCTATCAAACGCATCCGATTCGTAAACGTACCTTACTACATCACGCTGAAAATTTGTTGTTTGGCAATATCCAACATGCGAAAACAGTAATTGTGGTTCCCTATGATACGCCGCAGCGGGTACTGTGGTGGAAGAATCGCTATTATCCGTTAAACGGTACGTTAACCTTAAATAAAGGAATTCTGCCGTTATTGGCACCGGTGGTTGTGATTTATATTGCGCTTTTTGGCATCTTACAGGCTGGTGAGCACTGGGCTCAGGAGCCCAATCAGATTCGGATGCTGTCAGTGTTGATGCTGGTGATGCTGGCACTATTGATTTATTGGCTGGCGCATGGATTCGCCAATCGCCATAACGATAATCGCTATACAGCGTCGATTAGCACCGCCATTGAGATTGCGCAGGGAATGGATAAGGATCAGCGCCGCAATACGGCCTTTCTATTTTTGGATGGGAATCATGGGCGTTTCTATGGCGCACAGCTGGCGGCCGAGGCATTTCAAAATGAACATAAAAATCCAAATGTGATCGTTCTGAACACGTTTGCCAAGGGTTCCAAGCTATTCCTTGGCTATCGCAGTAAAGGCAAAAGGACAGCGCAGGATTTACAGCGAATCAGCGAGTCAATAAGAGAAATGAAAACCGTCGCGCTAAGTAATTCCATGTGGATGTCTACCTTGCTGGAGCATTTTCCCAAAGCGGTCATGATTGCGGCAGGAGAAATCGATGATAAGGGACAGCTTTGTGTCTTGGATACCGCTACATCCAAGGATCGCAATATTGATATGGAAAATGTAGATGCGGTTGTCGCATTGCTTCTAGCGTTCATTAAGAAACAGAGATAAGGAAACAGAAAAGAGAGTTAGTGTATATGAGTTTGAAAAGGATCATTCGCTTTTTTACCAGTAAGCTCTTTATCGTGGCGATTTTGATTTTTATTCAATTAGGATTTTTGGGCGCAATGGTGCTCACGTTAAGCGAATATTTTCTCCCGATGTATTTTGTTTTAATCGCCTTGAGCTTTATTGTCAGTATTTACGTGTTGAACAAAAATGAGAATCCCTCGTATAAGTTGACGTGGGTTATGCTGATAATGACTTTACCGATCTTTGGTGGGTTGTTCTATGCGTTATTCGGCGGTCAGAAGGTACCCAAGGAATTACAGAAGCGCGATCATGAGTCACAGGAGAATATTCAGGGGATCATATGCCAGGATGAGGCATTGCTGGAGGCATTGGAAAAGGAAGACATTCTTGCCCATCGGCAGGCAAAGTATTTATGGCAAACTGCGGATTTCCCCCTTTATCGCAAAACGGAAACGACGTTTTTCCCTGTTGGCGAGGCGATGTTTCCTGTTATGCTGGAGGCGTTAAAGCAGGCGAAGAAATTCATTTTTCTCGAATATTTCATCATCGAAGAAGGCATCATGTGGAATCAGATTTTAGATATACTCTGCGATAAGGTACAACAAGGCATAGAGGTGCGGGTAATGTATGATGATGTTGGCTGTATCGGAAAGCTGCCGCCTCATTATGAAGAAAAGCTGCGGCGTTTGGGCATTGCCTGTAAAATCTTTAATCCGCTAAGACCGCGATTAGCCATGCAGATGAATAATCGCGATCACCGCAAGATTATGGTGGTGGATGGGGAAGTCGGAATGACGGGTGGCATTAACCTTGCGGATGAATATATCAATGCGGTTGAGCGCTTTGGTCATTGGAAAGACAACTCCGTCATGTTAAGAGGCAAAGCTGTTTGGAGCTTAACGCTGATGTTTCTGCAGTTCTGGAATTATGATGAGCCCCAAAAGGATGACTTCTATCAATATAAAGCGGATGATGCATGCTTTGAACACATTCAGGATGACGGCTATGTTCAGCCGTATTCCGACAGTCCAACAGATAATGAAAATGTCGGAGAAAATACGCATATCAATATGATTAATGCGGCTACGCGCTATGTTTATGCCACAACGCCTTATTTGGTCATCGACAGCGAAACCAAAACGGCATTGACACTGGCCGCAAAAAACGGGGTGGATGTTCGTATTATCGTTCCGCATATTCCCGATAAGAAGTATGTCTTTGCGCTGACCCAAGGCAATTATCGCGACTTGTTAGCAGCCGGGGTAAAAATCTATGAGTATACGCCAGGCTTTGTCCATGGAAAAAGCTTTGTCGTAGATGATAAAATGGCAGTGGTTGGGACGATTAATATGGATTATCGCTCTTATTATTTGCATTATGAATGCGGCGTCTGGTTCTATCGCAGTCGCGTTGTGGATGCGGTAAAGCAGGATTATATGGATATGCTTGATAAGAGCCATCAAGTCACAATGGAGGAATACAAGCAAATGCGGTTGCCCCGGCGCATGGTGATTGCACTGTTGAATATATTCTCACCGATGATGTAGATACATAAACCTTAAGCATCTGTCATACAATGTATGGCAGATATTTTTTTGGGAGGTATCATATGATGGAAGATATACTTTTTCAAAAGGAAGCCAGAAAGCGTCTGTTGCGTGGAGCACAGTTATTGATGGAAAGCGTAAAAGGCACCTTAGGTCCCTGTGGACACCATGTGCTGATTCGCAAGGAATATGATTTGCCGCTCATCACCAATGACGGAGTAACTATCGCAAAATCACTTCATGTCAGCGATCCTTATGAACAAATGGGGATTCAGATTTTATTGGACAGTGCGGGAAAGACGAATGAAAATGGCGGCGATGGTACCACTACGAGTATTTTACTTGCATATGAATTATTAAGGCAAGGCTTTCAATATATGGAAAGGGGCGGAGTAGCCAGTGCGTTTGTGCAGGGGATGCAGCAGGCGGAACAGATGGTGGAGGACTACATTCGCGAACATGCGGAAGCGATCGATGAATCAAAGGGGATAGCGCAAATCGCATCCATCAGCGCTAAGTCAGAGGAAATCGGCACATTGATAGGGGAGGCGTTAAAGGAAGTGAGCGATCCACGCTGCATTGTCTGTGAACAGGGCAGTACGTATGAAAGCAAACTGCGTATTCAAGAGGGAATGGAATTGAATGCGGCTTTAATGTCGCCGTATTTCCTACCTCAGGATGAAAGCAGTGTCACATTAAAGGATGCGTATTTATTAATTACCAACGAAACAATTGATGCGCTTTCCCAGTTGGATCATTTTATCGCCTATGCATACACAAACCATCATCCGCTGATCATCCTATGCGAGGATATGGATAATGAAGTGCTGGGACAATGCATCTATCTGCATATGCAGAAAAAATGCAATGTCATAGTCTGTAAAGCTCCTTCCTTTGGCACTTACCAACAGGATATGCTGGAGGATTTGGCTTTGGTATGCAAGGGCAAGGCATGGTGCAGCGATATGGGCAAGGAACTGTCTGAGGTACCATTTGAAGATCTAGGCAAGGCAAAGGAAGTAATTATTCATAAGCATTCGATGCAGGTTTTCGCTTCACATGATGAAAGTGTTGATCAGAGAATATCGCTATTGAAAAAGCAGATACCAGATTGTGAGAAAAAATATGACCGTGATCACTTGTATCGTCGTATCACTCGTTTGGAAGGCAAAATTGCCGTTTTGGAAATCGGTGGTTATACCAAAGTGGAAATTGAAGAAAAAAGAATGCGTTGTGAGGATGCTTTACAGGCGAGCTTTGCGGCGATGGAAGAAGGAATTGTCGCTGGGGGCGGTCTAGCATTGATTCAATGTTATCGCGCTTTACAGCCTTTTGCGATGGATGTACACAAGGATCGCCAGGCAGGGATGAATTGCGTTTTTACAGCCATCTTAAAGCCGTTTCTACAGTTGGTGGAAAACAATTATGAATCACCGGCCAAAATGCTGGAACTGCAATTAGAAAACGACTGGAATATTGGCTATGATGTATGGAAAGAAGAATGGTGTGATTTATTGGAATGCGGTGTGATTGATCCGGCTAAGGTTGTGATTGAAGCACTGCGCAATGCGGTGTCCGTTGCCGGCTTATTAATTCGCTGTGATGTGGCAATTCTAAACGCATCATAGTTTTTGCATGAATTTAGGAAGTACTTCGTAACAATTTTAAACAAAATTTTGCATGTGTGTGCGAACTTAATAATGAATAAAATACTCTAAACAGTGAAAATATGATACAATGCTTGTGTACAATTCGGGTGGAATTGTCCTTTTTGCGTATTTTCACAATAACAAAAA
>CANDJN010000039.1 GCA_947385085.1 uncultured Erysipelotrichaceae bacterium
TTTATGAATAGCTAATCATAGGAAAATTAGCACCCCAGCGGTGCTTTTCTTTTACCCTGAATAAAGGAGTGAGGTGAATGGCAAATGAACAAAACTTGATACCAGTAAATAAACGAACAAAGAGCGAACAAAGAGAAATACAAAAAAAAGGCGGAATTGCAAGTGGTGAAACAAGACGAAAAAAGAAGTCTATGAAGCAAGCCATGAATACCTTGTTATCACTTCCAGTAACAGACGACGACAACAAGGAGAAACTTATAAGCCTCGGCATCGATCCTGATGATGCTGATAATCAGATGATGGTGATGGCAACAATGATGCAAAAGGCATTGAATGGAAATGTATCAGCTGCACAATTCATCGCATCGATCACCGGAAACGTATCAATGAGTGAGTCAGAACGTGAAAAGATCAAACTTGAAAAGAAACGTTTAAAGCTGGAAGAAAAGAAATCGACATCCAATGATATGAACGGAACTGAAAGTGTGGTGATCCACGATGACATTCCTAAACCGAATTGATGTTGATCTTACTGATCTGATTGCACCATCATTCTACGATTTGCATTGGGATCTCAAAGAAGGTAAGCACACTCATTATAAATTGAAGGGTGGACGTGGATCTACAAAGTCATCGTTTATTAGTATCGAAATTATACTAGGTATGATGCAAGATTCAGAGGCTAATGCGGTATGTTTCCGAAAAGTTGGCAATACTTTACAAGAATCTGTGTATGAACAGCTGTTATGGGCGATAGATGCGCTACAGGTGAATCATTTATGGCATGCCAGCCTTACTCCTTTAAGGATCACATATAAGCCTACAGGGCAACGGATTGCCTTTAGAGGCATGGATGATCCTAACAAGGCAAAATCGATAAAAGTACGCAAAGGCTATTTCAAATATATTTGGTTAGAGGAACGTGCGGAAATGGATGGAGAAGAAGACGAGCGTAAAGTATTACAATCCATGATGCGCGGCGGCGATAAATTCGTGATTTTTTATAGTTGGAATCCTCCGAAAAGTATTAATAGCTGGGTTAATCAAGATGTATTAGTTTCCCGAAATGATACTATTGTGCATTCCAGTACATACCTTACGGTGCCAAAAGCATGGCTCGGCGATCCATTCATCATTGAAGCCGAACATCTAAAAAAGACTAAGCCGAAAGCATACGAACATGAATACATGGGAGTTGCAATAGGTACGGGTGGACAGGTTTTTGATAATATCACGGTACGAGCCATAACGGATGAAGAAATCGCGATATTTGATAAGAACCACCATGGATTGGACTTTGGCTTTGCGGCCGACCCTCTTGCATATGTGAAGAACCATTTTGATAAGACGCGCAGACGTCTTTTTATATTTGGCGAATTATATCAGGTGAGTTTATCCAACGCAAAAGCAGTGCAGGGGATAAAGCGATTGAACCCCTTGAATCAAAGAGTTATTGCTGATAGTGAAGATCCACGAACAATCAACGAATTCAGAGAATTAGGTCTTAATGTCTATGGGGCAAAGAAAGGACCCGGCTCTATTGATCATGGAATTAAGTGGCTTCAGGATCTCGATGAAATCATCATAGATCCATTCCGATGTCCGAACGCAAAAAGGGAATTTACCGGTTATGAATTGGAAAAAGATAAGAATGGCAATTTTAAAGGCTCTTATCCTGATAAAAACAATCATACGATTGATGCGACAAGATATAGCCTTGAGGATGAAATGACCTTCAGAAGGGCAAGAGTAGGAAGAAAATCAAAATATGGATTACAGTAGGAGGTGGTCACTATGTATAAGCTAACTTATCCAGCGGAGAAATACGATGAAAGTAGTTTAGACAAAAATATTATTTTAACCCTGATCAAGCAGCATCGTAATAAAATAGTGCCTCAGATCAGAAAGAATATGCGCTACTATGAAGGTAAACATGATATTTTGGCACGTAAAAAGTCTGATAGGAATGCCCCTAATAATAAGGTGGTATGTAATCATGCAAAGGACATATCAGATACGGCTACCGGATACTTTATGTCATCAGCTTTGACGTTTCGGTGCGTTGAAAAGAGTATGAATCTGGATAAATTGACGGATGCGTTTGATACGGGTGATGTTGATGAAACAGATCATGACAATGCCTTGGATATGGCGCGTGCGGGGTGTGCGTATGAATATGTTTTTGTGAAAGCAGGCACAAACAATGTCATATCGAAAAACTTAGATCCAAGAAATGCGTTTATTGTATATGATGATACAATAGAAGAAAACGAGCTTTTTGGTGTTTACTATAACTATGTGAAAGATGACATGACCGGCAAGTTTAAGTTTATTGCTGATGTTGTGACGGAAAATCTTCAATACCATATGATTCTATTCAATGATGGTTCTACTCTATCCAGTGATGAACCCAAAGAACATTACATGAAAGAATTGCCGTTTATCTTGTATCAGAATAACAAGGACTGTATCGGCGATTACGAACAGCAGATCACACTCATAGATGCTTATAATCAGATAACAAGTGATCGTGTGAACGATAAGGAGCAGTTTCTGAACGCTTTACTCGTGTTGTATGGTGCAAAGTTGGCAGATGATGGTGATGATGAAAATGGTGTAAGTGAAGTTTCTAAGGCATTAAAGGTACTTAAAGATAATGGGTTCTTGGAACTTCCAGAAGACGCAAAAGCCGAATATCTTGCCCGTACTTTGGACGAAAACGGAGTAGAAACATTGCGGAAAGCGCTAAAAGAAGATATTTATACGTTTTCTCATGTACCCAATATGTCCGACGAAAACTTTGCAGGTAATTCATCCGGTGTAGCCATGGAATATAAATTGCTCGCTTTGGAAAGCATTACAAAGACAAAAGAGCGATACTATACGAAGGGTTTAAAGAAACGAATACGCTTATATTGCAATTATCTCGGAATGCTTAACATTTCCGCGAATCCGACAGCAATCATTCCAACGTTCAAGCGAGGATTGCCGAAGAACCTACTTGAATTATCACAGATTATCAGCAATTTAAGAGGCTTTGTCAGCCGTAAAACATTGATCCAGCAGCTGCCTTTTGTTGAAGATCCTGAGGCTGAAATGGAAAGTGTGAAAGAGGAGAATAAGGAAGCGGTAGAACAGCAACAGGGGCTATTTGGTTATCAGCCAAATACACCCCCAGAAGGTGATGGTGAAGAAGATGAAAGTGAAGATTAGGGATTTGGTTCTTTTGCCGATAGTAAAAGTGCTTAATCGTATCATGGCTCGATTAATTACGATAACGACAAAAAATGAATAGTGCTGATTATTGGGAAATGCGCAAAGCGCAACAAATGTGGGAGTACATAGAGAAAGCAGAAGAAACTGCCGAGCAGATTGCTAAAGCATACGCAGAGGCAAGCAATTATCTCGAAAAAGAAATTGACAAAATATACACCCGTTATAAGTCCAAGCATGGCTTATCAGACCTTGAGGCGCGCCGACTGCTCCAACAAATGCACGATAAGAATTCTTTTGAGGAACTTCGCTCATTGCTTAAACAGGCAAAAGGAAGTGAAAAAAAAGAATTACTAGCGGCTATAGAATCACCGGCATACGCTTCACGTATCACCCAATTACTAGAAACCCAAAAGGGTATTGATCATATGATGGAATCAATTTATCATCAAGAACTAGCAATATCCAAAAAATTCTATAGCAAGCTTGCAAACGAAGCCTACTATAAGGCAATATACAATGTGCAAAAGGATGTTGGTGTAGCCTTTTCTTTTTCTCAAACTACACATCAGCAGATAGATAAGGTGTTGAAATCGAAATGGTCAGGGAGTAATTATTCCACCCGAATATGGAATAATACCCAGCATCTTGCTGATAACTTGAAACAGGAATTGTTAGTTGGCATGATGACAGGTCGATCAGATAGAGAAGTATCTGAAATCATACGTCATCGCTTTGGATCAGGCGCTATGGCAGCTAGAAGACTTGTAAGAACAGAGTCATGCTATATTGCAAATGAAATGGAAGGTCAGGCATATGAAGAAAGCGGCATTGAAAAATATATGTTCATTGCCACGCTCGATAAAAAGACATCAAAAATCTGTCAAGAACATGATAGAAAAATCTATGCAGTAAAAGATATGCAACCGGGAAAAAACTGCCCGCCGATGCACCCGTGGTGTCGTTCAACAACGATTGCGGTGATAGATGATGAAGTTTTAGAAGATATGACAAGAAGGGCAAGAGATCCGGAGACAGGAGAAATGTATGAAGTGCCAAGTAATATGTCTTATCCGGAATGGCATGATAGGTATGTAAATAAGGGAAAGGCAATGAGTCCATATAAAAGTGACTTAAACATACCGTTCCAAAAGAAAAAAGAACCGAATATAGAGTTTGAACTGAAACCTCATAAGTTCACTAATGGAACGTATGATATTGACGATAGTCATTTAATGGAAGCAAAAGTATATCGATTGAAGAATGGATGTAGAATTTATATTCCGAATGCATTAGATAAAACTATTCAACCAATCAATATCGGTGATATGGTTGAGACAGTATCAGCGATGCCGATTGAGATTACGTCATATCTTAAAGAAATAGAAATTGTAGATTACCCAAACCCCCAAGATGAACTGATTTCTAAAGTTTACAACAAGAAAGATTTTACTTCAGCGGCTATAGGCGGGAATAGAAGAATCACATTTTTTCCATCAAAAAACAATCAAAGTCTTGAACAAATTAGAAATATCCTATATCATGAAAGCGGTCATATACTAGAGGATGAATTTTTTAAAGAAAAAGGGATACTGATTAGTGCAAGCAAAGATTATTTAAGAGCAATGCGATTGGATAAGGAGAATACAGGTAATCTATTTGCAAGTAAATATGCTGAAAATGTTAAGAGCAATCGAGAAGATTTGGCTGACTCTGTGAGATATTATTTCTTAGATAAAGATTCATTCAAATCTGAGTTTAAGCATAGATATGATTTCATTAAGGAGTGGATGAAATGGATACAAAAGAAATAGTTTTTACAGAAGAAGAGCAAAAGCAATTTGGAGGAGTAAAAGGTGTTTTGGTGTATATGGATGGTGATGAAGTAGTCGATGAAAAAGAAGCGACTTCAGCTATTTTAAATATATACGATGAACAGGGTAATAATGTAAAACGTATCTACGGTGAATTATAAGTTATCTCAAGATGCAAGGTACACACCTAGTGCCGACATTGAAAGGGGCTGATAAAAATGACTGAACGTGAATTGTGGGGATACTTTGGAAAGCGAGTAAGAGTTACTTGTACAACAGGGGAGGTAGTAGAAGGTATCGCAGCTTACTTTACAAAGGCAATAGACAATGAGCCGGAAGTAGCAAGTATAGGTATTCCTCAATCCTATGGCGGAATTATAGATATAACAGCAGATGAAATTAAAAGCATAGAAGTATTAGCCGGCAACTAGTCGGTTTTTTAATGCCTTAAAGGAGTGATAAATTGTGTAATCATGCTTATGTAATTAAAGCTAAGGAGTATTTTGATAGAAATTTAAATTGCAGGGTTCGTAGAGAAACGGACACCTGTATTTTTTGTGGAAAGCGAACGAAGGAGAGGATATCGTATATGAATGATCCGCCTAAACGGAAATTGCCCTACTTTGGGGAGCACTTAAAATGAAAGGAGATGATCAATAGTGCAAGAGTTAAATGCCAAATTGCGTTGGCCATTAGATATTCAACTTTTTGGTGAGGGTTCTAATGATCCGGAGAATGACCCTAAACCGCTAGAACCGGACAATGATGATAAAGATAAAAAGCCGGTTACATTCAGTCAGAAAGATGTTGATGATGCAGTAGCCAAGGCAATAAAGGAAGCGAAAGACCAGTGGGAGGCTCAACAGCAAGTAAAACAGACAGAAGCACAGAAACTTGCGAAGATGACCAAAGAGCAGCGTGCAGACTATGAGACGCAAAAGAAAGAAAAAGAGCTTGCAGATCGTGAGGCACAGTTAGTAAAACGAGAATTGATGTCAACGGCAAAAGAAACCTTACTTCAAAAAGGATTGCCGGTAGAACTGGCATCAGCATTGGATTATAAAGATGCCGATGCATGCAATAAGTCAATCGAAGCAGTCGGCAAGGTGTTTGAGGATGCGGTGCAAGCGAAGGTAGAGCAGCGTATAAAAGGAGGCGCGCCTTTGAAAAAAGCATCAGATAATAACAGCCTTACCGATGAAGAAATTATCTATAAAACCATGATGGGCAAATAGTGAAAGGACGTGATGAAAATGCCTATTAACACATTAAACACAGCAGTATTATTTCAGCAGCAGTTAGATTTAGTCGCAGTACAGAACGCTCTTACGGGGTGGATGGATGCCAATGCAGGACAGGTAAAATACTCCGGAGGAGCAGAAGTAAAAATCCCTAAAATGGCTTTACAGGGTATGGCGAATTATGACCGAGATAATGGCTATACGCAGGGCGCTGTAACACTGGAATACGAAACAAGAAAAATGACACAGGATCGTGGACGTTTATTTACATTGGATGCGATGGATGTAGATGAAACCAACTTTATTGTTACGGCTTCCTCTGTTATGGGTGAGTTTACCCGTCAATTTGTTGTGCCGGAAATTGATGCTTATCGTTTATCTAAGCTGATCGCAACGGCGATTAAATTAGGTAAGAACGTTGTCTACGGTTATACACCGGCGGAATCAACGATTTTGAAAGAGATCAAGAAAGGCATTGCCGCCATTCGTGATGCCGGTTATAACGGTGAACTTGTGATTCATATGACAAGCACTGCAAAACTTGAATTGGAAATGGCTTTAGCCGGTAAGATCACCGATGTGACATTCAGCCATGCAGGGATTGATACGACAGTACCTTCCGTTGATAAATGCCCGATCATTGAGACACCGCAGAATCGTATGTATTCCGCAATTACCTTGTACGATGGTAAAACATCAGGACAGGAAGAAGGAGGATACACCAAAGGCGCAAGCGCATTGGAGGCAAACTTTATTATTTTGCCGAGAATTACTCCGATTGCGGTTACAAAGCAAGATGTAATGCGTATCTTTGATCCTATGACAAATCAAAAAGCAAATGGCTGGCAGATGGATTATCGCCGTTTCCATGACCTGTGGACTTTGGACAACAAAGAAAAATCTATCTACGTTAACATCAAAGACGCAAAACCGGCCGAATAACAGGAGGTAGCACATGATTGTAAAGAAAGACAATGTGGAATTGATCATCAAAGATGATGATTTTCCTAGGTATGAGGAAAAGGGATTTCGTGCCCTCGGTAACGACGGCAAAGAAGCAGATCCAGAGCCAACCAAGAATCTGAAGGATATGACTGTTGCGGAATTAAAGAAACTAGCGCAAGAGCAAGGGATTGACGGTATTTCCGGATTGAATAAAACGGAGCTGTTGAAAGTGCTGGGCGGCTGAAATGATTGTTACAGATGCCGTCAAAAGACTAACCGGGTGTACTCAGGAAGAAGCTGAACTATTCGCCGAAATGGCCGCATCTGATATTATGCGAGAAACGAATCGTTCTTTCGTGCCTGATACTCTATTAACGGCTCAAATTGAAATTGCGGTGATACGATATAATCGCAGAGGAATGGAGGGTGAAGTGAGTCGATCAGAGGGGTCTATCACCTCATCCTTTGACTCTTTGCCGGATTATATTGTTAAACTCGTGAGATCAAAAAGATTGGCAGGTGTTGGTGGTTATGCGTTTGAGAACAAGCAGCCTTAAGATATATTATCTGAAGAAACGTGAAGTTTTGAAAAATAATGAAGGATCATCGTATGAAGGGTATGGTGATCCTTTTGCTTTTCAGGCAGATATATCACCGATGCAAGGGCGCATTCAAGCGGAAATGTACGGCGAAAGACTTTCTTATATGCTGCAAATGATTGCAAATACGTTTCCGATTCAAGAAGGTGACGGCATATGTGTTTATGTGAAATCAGATGATGATCCGGATTATCGGGTGATTTCAATAAAACGCTATGACGACAACACATATCATTCACATATGGTTTGTGAATTGGAAAAGATCACGTCATGAGTGAGATGGAAAACCTGGACAAGGCATTGCGAAAGATGGGCGATTTAGCTCAAGCCGTGGCAGAAAGAGAATTGCCGAAAATTTTAGATCGTGCTAATAAAGGCATTGTACAAGCGGCGGCAAAGCTGGGATGCCCGGTGAGAGAGGCTGGGGGCGGTGGTGAGTTAAGGAACAGCATTAAAACATCCATCGAACAACGCGGTTCCAAAGCCGTTGCCACAACTTACACATCGAAACGGTACGCAACATATGTGGAGTTTGGAACGGGACCGGTAGGTCAGAAAAATCACGACGGCGTGTCTCCGGAATTTGTTCCATCTTATTCACAGCATGGATGGGGCATACCTGCCGATGAGGTCGACGAAGCAGACGCAGAGCGCTACGGTTGGTCAAAGCGCACTTATGGTGATAAAGATTACTATATGACATCAGGACAGCCGGCACACCCTTTTATGTATCCAGCGTTAAAAAACAATGAAACGAAAGTGACAGAAAGGGTTAAAGCAGGCATGTGCAGAGAAATAAGAAAGGTGATAAAGAAATGATTAATATCAAAGAAATTGTATATCAATCCCTTAGCAAGGTGTGTGAAAACGTCAGCGATGCTTATCCGAAAAACTGGGCGAAATGTCCAGCAGTCCAATACATGGAAGAAGAGAATCGAGTCACGGAATGGACGGATGATAGAGAACAAAAATCCTATGTACGTTATCGTATTGATGTTTGGGATAATATCAGTACATCATCAACGGCATTAGCGATTGATGAACGCATCTCAAATGATACGGGATTAATACGCATTCAATGTCTTGATATTGATGATCCATCCGGATTGAAACACAAGACAATTCGCTATGAAGGAGTTATTGAACAAAACGCTAACGGTGACATTTATGTCTACCATGAAGTAAAGGAGTGATGAATTATGTTAGCGAATGGCGCAACACTTGAAATAAAGAAAAAAGGAGAAAGCAGTTATACAAAACTGCCCGGATTAAAAGAGATTCCCGAAATGGGAGTCGAACCGGAGAAGGTGGATAACACCACTCTCGATGATGAAATCAAGCAATATGAACAGGGGATCGGCGATGCCGGTGATCTTGCCTACAAATTCAAATATGAGAACACCAGCGAGAACTGTTCTTATCGTATTTTACGTGCTTTGCAGGATAGCGGTGAACCGGCAGAATTTAGGGAAACATTGAAGGATGGCACTACGACAGAATTTACGGCGCAGGTTTCAGTGAAGCGTACCGGCGGCGGTGTAAATGGAGTTGTTGAATTTACTGCCAATATGGCATTGCAAAGTAAATTGAAAATCACAGATCCAGCAACATCCGCATTACCACAAACAAAAGGAGGAAGTAATTAATGAGCACGATTATGTCGAGCAGCGATGAAGCTAAAGAGATCGCACAAGAGACGCAACCAAAGAGAAAAGCATTCGCAACGTGGGAAGTTGGTGGAGAAACTTATCGTCTGAAATTAACCACAGCTGTTATTTGTCAGTTGGAAGAAAAATTCAAAACCAATTTGATGAATTTACTTGGCAGCGATGACAGTATTCCGCCGCTATCGAATATGCTATACATTACACATGCCGCTATGAAAAACTATCATCACGGAATTAAACTAGAAGATGTGAAGGCAATGTATGATACTTATTTGTCAGAAGGAGGATCGCTGGTATCTTTCTTTATCAATGTATTTATGCCGATCTACCAGGTTTCCGGTTTTTTTTCACAGGGTGTGGAGAGCGAGATGGAGTCACGAATGGAACAGGCGAAAGAAGAGATTCTATAACACTTGTTTCGGAAATTGTCGACCAATTGTATATGAGATTCCTAGAAGAAGGGTTCGCCCCTTCTTTTTTTTGGGAATTAAGTTTACAGGAGGCCTATGACGTTCTCACCGCACACGCTAAGAAACAGCGCGAAGCCATGAAAGCCGAAGTTCTGATGAAATATACACAGTCGATACAGATCGCAGAGTGCGTTGCCAAGACCAAAGATATTAAAAACGAAATAACACTCAAAAATATTTGGGATTACTATCCTTCTTTGTTTGAAGATGAAAAACAACTATATCAAAAAAGGCAGGAAGAACAGGAGTTTCAGAATTATAAGCAGCGGCGAATGGACTTCGCCAGAATGCATAATGCACGATTTGGAGGTGATGGGTCATGACACTAGAAAAATTAAAATTACTTCTGGAGGCAGAAACGAAACCATTCAGAGATGCCATTAAGCAAGCAAAAGATGAAATGAAATCATCATCAGACCAGATCGTGAAAGACACATCTAGGGTCAAAAAGGCATTTTCAGGAATCGCAAAGATCGTGGCGGGAGTGGCGATCGGAAGAGCCTTATGGGGATTTGGAAAACAAGCCTTACAGACGGCCAGCGATTTACAAGAAGTACAGAATGTCGTTGATGTCGCGTTTGGCTCAATGAAACAAAAATGCGAAGATTTCGCAAAAACAGCAATCACTAAATTTGGTATGTCAGAATTGAGCGCAAAACAAACCGCCAGTACCTACATGGCGATGGCCGACGGTATCAGAATAGCGGAAGACACTGCGAGTGATATGGCGATTCAACTTGCGGCATTATCCGGCGATGTGGCTTCTTTTTTCAATATCAGTCAATCAGACGCTGCCACAAAATTGAAATCAGTGTTTACAGGGGAAACAGAAACGCTGAAAGAGCTGGGTGTTGTTATGACCCAAACCAATTTGAAGCAATATGCATTATCCCAAGGAATGAATGGTAACATCGAATCTATGGATCAGGCATCCCTCGCCATGCTACGTTATCGCTTTGTCATGGATGCCTTAAAAAACGCACAAGGCGACTTTGCAAGGACATCAGGATCGTGGGCAAACCAAACACGCATTTTAAAAGAGCAATTCAATCAATTAGCCGGAATCATTGGTAATGGCTTATTAGCTGTCCTTACTCCGGTTATTCAGTTATTAAATCGCTTGATGGCGAAGTTTATTCAAGTCGCACAAATAGCAAGCGCCGCTTTTGGGGCGATTTTTGGCAAATCAAAGTCAAGCAAGGATAAAACACCAGCGGCAGTGATCGCGGATGACACCGTTGCGGCTGTAGATGCACAAAAAGGACTTGGGAACGCTGTTGAAAAGACCGGAAGCAAAGCGAAAAAGGCCGCAAAAGAAATGCGTCAGCTTGGTGGATTTGATGAACTTAACATCGTGCAGACAAAACAAGATTCTGATACAGGAAGCGGTTCAGGAGGGTCTGGAGGTTCAAGCGCAGGCATCGCGCCTATATCAACCGATTTTGGCTTTGATGAAGAAATAGACACCTCCGGCATTCAGAAATCCGTTGACAAAGTAATGGGTTACGTAAATAAATTCACTACATTCTTGAAAAGGAATAAGCCTATTATTGTGGCGCTGCTTGCCGGTATGTTTGCCGGGCTAGCTACGTTTGGTATAGTAAAAAACTTTGCTAGCATTACCAAAATGATTGATTCAGTAATAAGACCACTTAAAACTTTGAGCACCGGATTTAACGTTTTTTTCATGGGCTTAAAAGAGGGCAGTGGTGTTATGACATCGTTATCAGCGGTGTTTGGTACAACCACAGCAGCGGCACTGGTAATTGCGGTAGCGGTGGCTGCTGTTACTGCTGCTTTGGTTTATTTATGGCAAACATCGGATCAGTTTAGGCAAATCGTGACGGATACAATAAACATAATGGGAGCTTTGTTATCGAATATCTACAACAATATCTTAGTTCCGTTATTTACATTGTTATCGGATATTTTTAAAACGGTACTGATGCCTATAGCAGTCTTTTTATCTGATGTATTCGTAACTGCGATTGATCTAATTATCTCAGTCGTGCTTAGCTTATGGAATAATGTACTTGCACCACTCGAGTCTTTTCTTGTAGATGTTTTAGCGATAGCTTTACAAGGAGTGATTGATGTTTGGACTGCATGGAAACCTGTTATTGAAATGGTTTACGCTGCTGTGGGGTGGGTATGGAATGAGATTTTGAAACCGATTGTTCAGTGGATTAAAGATACGCTTATCGTGATCTTTGAAAACTGGGGAGAAACAATCAACGATCTGATTCCCAGTATAAAAGAGATGTTCCAGGGCTTGATTGATTTCTTTGTGGGTATTTTTACATTGGATGTAGATAAAGCTCTTGGCGGAATACGAAAATTATTTGAAGGCTTTGATAACTTTTTGAATGGGATTTTCAAAACAGATTGGACAAAAGCGTTTGGAAGTTTCGGAGTTATCATAAACGCATTTTGCTCGACCATGAGTGAGATATGGTCAGCGATCAAAAAGATTTTTAGTGGTGTTATTGATTTCGTTGCCGGTGTCTTCTCAGGAGATTGGAATAGGGTTTGGCGCGGAGTTGTCAGTATTTTTGAAGGTATCTTTGAAGGGATTGCCGGACTCATTAAGGCACCTATCAATGGTGTAATCGATATTGTAAACTGGGCGATTGACAAAATTAACAGCGTTGCCTTCGATGTGCCTGATTGGATTCCTGGAATTGGTGGTAAGCATTTTGGACTAGATATTGGTCATATTCCCAGGCTTGCAAAAGGTGGAATTGTGGATAGCCCTATGCTGTCTATTATTGGTGAGGCTGGAAAGGAAGCAGTGTTGCCGTTAGAAAACAATACCGGATGGATCTCTTTGCTGGCATCACAAATCAGTGCACACGGAAACAGTCAAGATCAAGGCATGATAGTTGACCTGTTAAAGCGATTGATTAATGTAATTGAGAACAAAAAATTACAAGTTGGTGATCGTGAAATAGGCGAAGCAGCACAGCGATACAATAATCGGAAAGGCTTTTCATTTGGAACGATATAGGATGGTGATTATATGAAACACGCTTTTATAACCATTAACGGGCGAGCATTTCCGGCGCCCAAAAGAGGGTTAAATATCAAAACCATGACGGCTGTAAGTGACGGCAGAAATGAGCAGAACGTTTTTATTGGTCAAAGAATCGGAAGAGACATGCAGAAAATTGAAAATGTGGAATGGCCATTGTTGAGTGCAGATTTGTGGAGCTTAATTTTAAAACAATTGTCAAACTTCGTATTCAATGTCACTTATCTCGATCCCGTAAGTAACGAGTGGATTACTCGAAAGATGTATGTTTCTGATCGTGATTGTCAGCCTTATCGTGTTGATCCCATAACAGGCAAGACAACGCATTATACGTCATGTAAATGCTCTTTTGTAGATGTGGGTGTTTGATATGCAGCCAGTAAGTAAAGAATATAAGGATTATTTAAAAGATGGGCTTTTAGATTCTCACTTTCTTAACACAACATGGCAATCACTAATCGAGCTAGGAGCGATCAATCAACAAGCGCAAGAAAGTGCGTATATAGAGCCGGATGCAAACTTGGCGGATTATTCATCGGTAGAAATATTCGATGAGCCTGTTTCTGATTCATATGCAACCTATGAGCTAAACCGGACTAAGGCAGATGGTTCTTTACTGTTTCAGGATAAGAACTCTCTGCCATCCGGCATTGTTTCTTTAAGGATCAGCGATAAGGATTGTAAAATTGATACATCAGTGCGAATACGATCATCATCTCAAATCGCGCAATCTGTTAAGGGTATCACTCTTGTTTTTCCACAAGATGTGTATGCGACTGATTTCGCTATATTTGATAAAAACGGTAATGAGATTTTGAACATTACCGGAAATCGTAATCGTGTGTTTATCAATGATTTTGTGTATACCTTTGATGAGGAGCTAATTATTCATGTTACAAAACTATCAAGACCTTATTATCGATTCCGATTAAACAATATCAAACTAGGACTGATGCTGCGGTTTGACTCTGATAGGATCATGTCTATGTCCTACAAAGAGCAGTTACACCTCATTAGTGGTGGGATGTATACATCCGATCTATCGGTAACGATCGATAATCAAGATGGAGAATATGATATTGAAAATCCATCTAGTGAGGTGAATTTTTTAGAACAGGCACAGCGGATGGATGTCTCACTTTCATTACCTTTACCATCAGGACATACCGAAAAGATACGAGTCGGCACGATGTTTTTGTCAGATTGGTCGGCTAAACTTCGTACAGCGAATTTTACCGCAACCGATCGCTTTAATCTGATGAACGGAATATATGATAAGGACGTGTTTCATCCGGAAGGTATTACTTTATACAGCCTTGCGATAGACGTTTTGCAGGATGCCGATATACCGGAAGACGAATATATGCTTGATGTGTACTTACGAACGATTAAAGTATATAATCCGATGCCGGCATTGACGCATAAAGAGGCATTACAGCTGATTGCTAATGCCGGCAGATGTATTTTAAAGCAAGATCGTTATGGACGTATTTTGATGAAATCATCTTTTATACCAGATACGACAATGTCCAGCGATGATAAAATGGATTACTCTGATATGAATTTGTCAAGTGACATCAAAAATACCTATGGCACTTATGAGCTGGATTTCACTAAGGCAGACGGCGGCACTTATTTCTATCCCGGCGATCGTATTACCGGTTATGTCAGTGAATCGCTATCTGATGGAAATTGCATTTATACTATTCAACCCTATATTATGATTGATTTTGAAGCGCCTGCTAATCTGTTTTCGCTTAATATCTTCTTTGGAAATGCCATAGTAAGTGATTTTGTGATAACCACATACCTAGATGATGCGTTGGTCGAAAACCTTGCCTTTAATGATAATTCATTATCAGCTTTTTGTTTAAATTACCCATTTATGGAGTGCAATAGGATTTTGATTACTTTTACAAAATCATATAGACCATATCAGAGGGTGTATGTGCAATCCATCACATTCGATACGACAACGGATAAGTATATTACGTTTCACGATATTGGTCAGGGAAGTTTAGAAGGTACGAAACTGGAAACAGTAAGACAGTTGAACATGACTCGTACTATATACACACCGGATACAATAGATACGACATCACAGGTCAAAATCACAAAGTTTTCCGGTGATGAAAAAGAGACTGTGATCAATTTTGGAGCACCTATGGCAACGGCATCCGCCTACTTAAATGGTAAAGAATGTAGCTATGATATGAGTGCGTGGCGAATCAAGGTTGATTTAGATCCACCACCTTCTGGCAGCACCGAGTATACGATTCAGATTGTAGGAAAAAAGCTGAATGCTGTAAAGCAAACAATCCCATTCATATTGAATCCAACAGGATCGGTGGTGAGTATGGAAAACCCATTAATTAGTGATGCACAGCTTGTACGGGATACAGGGGAATGGATTACAGCTTATTTGAAATCAGATCGCGAATATTCTTACACGTATCTTCATGGTGATCCATCGTTAGAAACGAATGATATTATCCATCAAGAAAATAAGTATATCGAAAATTTGCAAACCCAGATATATGCTCATGAATTATCTGTTTCTGGTGCTATAGCCGGCAGAATCAAGGCAAGGAAGGTGATACGATGAGAGAGTGGATAAAGCCAAAAACAAATTGGCTTCCTACGGATTACATAAATGTAGAAGATCATCACAGAATCACCAGCAATTTATTGTTTTTAAGAGAATTGGCGGCCATCATGTATCCTGAATTAGTATGGCAAGATATGGGAAAAGACAAGACATATGAGGACATCGCTTCACCCGATGATTGGAATACGATTGAGGATAATCTGGAAAATCTTCTTAATGGCACCTTTCCCGCGGCAAGCGGCAAATTGATGACGTTTTATGGGAATGCTCCTATGATTGATTATATGGAACTGAATCGAATTGAGGAGGCTATTTTACAATTTTATATATGCTTAACAGGCCAATATAAGAGTTTAAAAACGTTGTCTTTTGTGTTGAGTAGTGATGATTTTGGATAAGGAGGCGAAAGTTAATGCTAAAATTGGATTTTAAAGATGAAATCCCACAAGGAGGAGAGAGGCTATACAACATTATTGATAAAGTGAGCGGTGGGATTATTCAGCAAAATTGTAGGATTCAAAGGTCAAACGGAAATGATCAAGACGGAACCCCAATCAACGCGTTACTGTTGAAGAAGATAGTGGATGAAATCAATAATAATACACCCGTAGGAGTTATGCATGAGTATGCCGGAGCTGTAGCTCCTCCCGGATATCTATTATGTCAAGGTCAGGCAGTTAGCCGAACTGTTTATGCGTCACTGTTTGAGGCGATCGGTGAGATGTATGGTGCCGGTGATGGTGAAACGACCTTTAATATACCGGATCGGCGCGGTAGAGCAGGCTTTGGGTACAACAACGATGACACAGATTTTGATACTCTTGGCAAGTGCGGCGGTAGTAAGACGCATACACTTACGATTGATGAGATGCCATCCCACACGCATATCCAAGACGCACATAGCCATACGACAACAGCTTCCAGTGAGGCGGCCGGTTCTCACAGCCATACTGCTTCTAGCGATTCTAAAGGAGCCCATACACATACAGTAAGTGGAACAGCAGCAAGTGCGGGAGCACATGATCATGTAATAAGAGTCATGGGATACGCTAGTGAAGTGAGTCTGGTTAATGGTACTGGTAGTGAATCAGCTTATAGACTACAATATAACGGCAATGCAAACACAGGTAAGGCGGGTAATGGAAAACTGTATGCTGTGTCTGGGGGAGCTCATACGCATACTGTTTCAGGCACAGCAGCGAACGCAGGAGGACACAGCCATACTATTACAGTTAACAGCAACGGATCACACAGCCATACCATTACTGTTACCTTGAACGAGGCAACTGCGACCAACCAAAAGACAGGCGGTAGTAAACCGCACAGCATTATGCCGCCATATATTGCTCTCAATTATATTATTAAGTATTAGGAGGACATTGGAATGAACAGCGAAAAAGAAACAGAGTTAAAGAATGTACCTGTATCTATTCAATTAAATGAAGAAAACCGATGCATCGCGATGGATTGTGTGTTTTTGGATACTGATACAGTAATCGAAAAAACACGTGAAGAACTACCATTGCCATATGCGGAATTTGCGAGAAAGCTGGATGAGTACGTATACCGAAACGATACCTTTGTACATGAGCCGAGAAAACAGGCGGAAGACCCTATTCAGCTATTAATACACGAACAAGAACGACAAGGGAAAGCACTAGAGGAAGTTATCTCAATGCTCCTAGGAGGTGAATAATCATGAACATATTTATCCATACCCAAGATAAAACGAAACTTGTGCTTGTTAGGCGAGACATTGAAGTGAAGGATAATGCCTTATATCATGGCAAGACGTTATTAGGTAGCTATAAAGATCATGATACGGCTATGAGTGTACTTTTGGATATGTCACAACATTTTAGAAACGGAATCCACGAATACAGTGGAGAAGAAAATAACGTGATGTTTGCGTTTGCCAGCACTTGCGAAGTATACGGAATGCCAAAAGCGTTTGAAGTAGAAGAGGTGGAGGGAGGTGAGTAAAATGGCTGAGTTTTTAGCGTATCGTATTTTATCAGGGAAATATGAATACAATAAAGTACCTAAAGCATTGAAGGCAGCGGTTAAAAAGATTTTGATTGACGAAGGTCATGCAGAATTGGCGGAGTAATTCGCCTTTTATTTTACACAGAAAGGACAGATGAAAAATGAAAGAAAACAGACTTGAAACATTCAAAAAGGATCATCCGTGGTTATATGCGGTAGGCAATCGTGCTGTTAGAACTATGGCACAGACGGCCATTGCGACAGTAGGCAGTGCCGCCGTGCTATCTGAAGTAA
>CANDJN010000040.1 GCA_947385085.1 uncultured Erysipelotrichaceae bacterium
GCTGCATAGTTATCTTTTTATTGCTATGGGCTATTTGCTATAAATCGGAATATAAGGAGGCTTTATGGATAATACAGGTAGAAAAATACATGGAAAAAGCTAAAAAATAATAAGTTGGTTTTTGACGTTATGAATGAAAAAGGTGTTCCATAGCATCCCTTTTGGTTCCCAAAGCAGAAGCACCTTATGACAGCGGAAAGATAACTTTGAATATGACGACCGCGATCCGGTTAGTGCTGGATCATGCGGCAACGGTAGAAGAAGCTGCAAAAAGTAGCATACTAAAGCAGGAAATCAAGAAAAGGCTATCGAGAGTTTAAACGTTTTTCCTGAAAGAACAAAGCTTATGGAGTCCAAGCCAGAACGGATGATGGGTTTACGACAATTAATGATAGATAATTATTCAGCTTTTTACGTAATTGAAGATATGCAAGTCATAGTAATAAGAGTGTTTTATAGTGCAATGGACATAAGTAAGAGATTGTTGAAAAATAATTGAAATGTTGAATAAGGTATTAGGAGATATGTATGAAATTAAGCATACGACAAAATGATTTAATCGATACGCAAAGAATATTTTGCACTTGATATAGGATTGTTAAGAATATATAATGATAAACGTCAACTATAATCAAATAAATGTAATGTGTGGTTCACACTTGCTTTATCTTCTTTGTTATGAATGTAGATGTAAATGGCAAAGCAGATTCTTCAATGCTTGATACGTTACTGTAAGGAAGAATTTGGTGTGAGAGAATTTATTTATTCCACCAGAGATAGTAACATTGCTTCAATGGGTTTAGCTTATCGTTAGGCTTTCAGCTTATCAAAACAGAAGAAAAGTGGGATATGCGTAATAAACATCATCACGCAGAAATACAGCTTAAAGCTGTAGATTTGTATTTTTGTTTTAGAATAGTAAATTGTCATTCCTTTGTTGAAACTCAATAAAAAAACTAGTTATTCAAGAAAAGATGAAGCTCTGCACAAAGCTCAAACAAATATATTAAGGAATTAGAAAGAACACAATGCGTCTGAAAATAGGTGGTTAAATATATGAATTACAAAATTAGAGAGATTAGTGAAAATGAATATTCAAAATTATCTGATTTTTTATATGAAGCAATTTTTATACCAGAGGGTATGGCTAACCAGCCAAAATCGGGATTCTTGAATGAGCAATTGGTAGCCCATGAAAGGTATTTTCCTCATTTTGCGAAAATCATAAGCAGTCTGAAAGAGGATGGGTATATTCCCGGGATGCGGTTGTGCAAGCATTGATGAAAGAGGAACAGTAAGAGACAGGCAGCGAATGAAGCAAACATGCCAAAGCTTAAAGATATGACGATCAAATACATTAATTTACAACGCGATTAAATAACACCCTTAGCCACACATACAATTTTATGGTTAAGGGTGATTTTCTCTATAACTATCGGAATTAAGAATTAAACAACGCTTGTGTGAATCATGAAATTATTAACGAAATTCAAAATGAACAACTTTGATTTGAAAGAGATTGTAGTGGGCAGCATCAGGAGATGAATAGTGCTTATTTAATACAGGGCATTCATTTAACATCCGTTGTTTTATGCTTAGGTTGTTGCATTCGTTGTCAATGCCGCTTATTCTTACCCAATCTCGTGTTCCGGATTTTAGTGCAATGATCTGCATTTTTTTATGTTTCGTAAGCTGTTTATAGACAGCTTTATTGTCTGCGGTGGAGATATACAAATCATTGTTATATTCCATGATTGCCCCAAACGGTCTACCGGCAGGGAAATCGTTATTCATGGTTAAAACGAAAAAAGCTTCGCATTCTTTGATGAATTCAATTAGTTTACTCATTCAGCTACCTCCAAGCTTAAGTTTTATTTCGATACATGACTGATTATGCAGTTTCTTAGAGGAAACTTTCGATCATCATATATTGTTTTCATTCTTGTTTCTGTGCTTACAAAGACTATAGCATATGTATTTATTAGAATAACAACAAGTATATTTTTATGCTCTTATCTAAACATGTTTCAAAGCAATAGAGAATCAAAATAAGCATAATGAGACAAATGGTTACGAAACTATTTAGAAATAGAACAATCGCCGTAAAAACGGCGATTCAAGGGAAAACGAAGAAAAGTTTTAACATCATGATATCAAGGCTTCAAACTGCGGCTTGATTTTATGTTTCATCGTGAAGAAGGAAATCACCAGTAACAGATAAGTGATATCAAAATTGGCATATTGGGCAGGCGTCACGATTTTTATAAATACACAGGCAGCGATTGTGGCTATATCCATGCGCATATAAAAACTTCCAAACTGATAGCGTTTCACAATTCTTCTGCGGATAAGAAAGTTTTTCATCGCAATACCACCTGCGATACACGCAACGATGACATCTACAACATAATTTACCGTGAAATTCTGCTCCAGCAGATTTTTGAAGAAAAACAGCACGATACAAAGCGAGAATACATACCAAATACTGCTAATCTGCATTTTCTCATAATCCTGATTGCGTATTTTTCGTTTCATTTCTTTATATACGTTACCGCGTGAAATTTTTGTGGTATACTCCTTTAAATCTCTTGGTATGATCAGTGCTGCCTTTTTCTGATTCTTCATTCCTTCCAAACACTGTTCCAGTGCGACATTAACGATAATGTTGATATCCGCATCGGATTTATTGCAATGCAATGCATAATCATAGAAACGATCAAATTCTTTCAGATAATCCTCATCCAGCTTTTTCATCAAGTAAAGATTATCAATATGAATTTTTTTCTGATTGGCTGCTTGTTTCATATATAATCTATGCGACCTCAATCGTTTCGCTGTCCGTGATGTGAAGATTACTATTATAGAAAGTAGTAAGTGCTTTGATCATATAGACACTGTCTTTGATTCCTGCCGTTTCATAAGAGGAATGCATGGCAAGCTGAGCAAGTCCGATATCTACCGTATGCATAGATACTTTCTGACTTGAAAGATTTCCCAGTGTACTTCCTCCGGCTGCATCGCTTCTGTTTGCGAAATGCTGAACAGGAACTTCGGCTTTTTCACAGATTCCTGCGAATACGGCAGAACTGATGGCATCGGTTGTGTATTTCTGATTGGCACTGAATTTTATGACAATTCCTTTATTCATGTAAGTGCAGTTTGTTTGATCGGTTTTCTCCGGGTGATTAGGATGAACGGCGTGAGCATTGTCACAGGAAATCATAAAGCTTTTTGCTACGGCACGGTAGTAATCCTCTTTCGTGAAACCGAGCTTGTCGTTGATTCTTTGTAACACATCATACAAGAAAGTAGAGCAGGCGCCTTGCTTGGTACCAGAGCCTACCTCTTCATTATCGAAACAAGCAAACACATTGACGGCTTTTTCATTCACCGCAGCCAACAATGCTTTTAAAGATGTAAATGCACACTGCAGATCATCCAGCTTAGGAGAGGAAATGAATTCTTCTTTTACCCCCCAGATACTGGGAGCCATGCGGTTTACCAAATATAAATCAGTACCAAAAATATCTTCCTTAGCGCATCCCAGTTCATCCGCGATGAACTGAGCGTAATCGCCCTCACTGCATTCTCCCGCTGAGAATAGCGGCAGCATATCCACCTGATTATTATAATTTATACCGTTGTTTGCATCCCGATTCATATGAATGGCAACATTGGGAATCAGCAATAAGTCGCGATCAAAACTTACAAGCTTACTTGTGAAGGTATTTCCTTCTTTAACCAGTACACGTCCAGCCAATGACAGCGGACGATCCATCCATGTGGAACAAAGCATTCCGCCATAGCCTTCTGTATTCAACTGTATATAGCCACCTTTACCTCTTAACGCTGCATTTTCCTTTACCTTAAAGGTTGGAGAATCCGAATGGGAGGATGTAATTTGAAAGTGATAATCCTCCAGACTGTTTCCAATTTGAAAGGCGATTAAACTGGATCCGTTTCTAGTTGTGAAATAGCGACCGCCTTTGTTCAGCAACCAGGCATCACATTCCCGTAATTCAGTATAGCCATCTTCCAGCAACATCTTTTTCATTGTATCAACGGCATGAAAACAACTTGGACTTTTTTGAATGAAGGTCAGCAATTCCTTCGCAATATCTTTATACATAATCGTTATTCCTCCTGTGTTCTACTGTTTCAATTCCTGTTTCTAGCCATTATAGAAAGCCAAAACACTTTTATGGTTAATCATCGGTCATGTTTCCTTTGTATCCGGTCTAAAGAAATGAATTGAAATTATGTACGCATATAGTATAGCATGCCCAGAGGGCATGTACAACAATCGTCACAATAGAAGAAAAACAAGACCGCTTGATCTTGTCTTTCTATTTGTTAAGCTTTTTCGTTTTTCTTGATAATTGGCAGAATAATACCTAGTGAAGTCAATACGATCGGAGTAATGACATTCAGTGCGGTGGTGAACATATCGCCCGGCGCATACATACCCATAATACAGCAGGCAGCCGTTAATACAAAGCACCAGACACCGAAGGTCAGGGCAATCCCCTGATTCTTTACAAAACGGTATTCGGGATGAAAGTTGTTTTTCGCTTTGCGCAGTGCGATATAAGCGGCAAACACCCACAGATAGCGCATTGGCATGGTTACGGAGTTTAACTTGTTCAGCTGTGCAAGCACACTGGCGGCACCAGGGACAAAGGACTGAATCAAAATGATACTTCCTGATAGGATGACAATCATCCAGATACCATTGATATAGGCACCGTATTTGTTTTTCTTAAGCAGTCCGCCTGGGATAAATTCTCTTGCTTCCTCATTATCCAGCAGCATTCTTAACGGCGCATCAATACTCAATACCAGTGTCGAGAACTGACCGATCATATTACATAACGCATAGATGATCAACAATGCATCTCCCATGTGATAATATTCGCCTAACTTCTGGAATGCCCAATAGGAGCCGTTGGATACATAGGAATTAAAGGATTCCTGTGTTCCGTTGATCACCGTAGGATCAAACATCATTCCCATCGCAATCGTTCCCAGAATCGCACATACTACAACCATGATCGCCAGTGTAATCATTCCTTTTGGGAATCCTTTGCTTGGGTTTTCAACCTTGTTTACATAAGGAGAAATCTTTTCACATCCGCCAACGGCAAATACCAAAATGGACAAGGATGTGAAATATTGCAGATTAAACTGCGGGAAGATATTATCCCAGCTGAAATCCGGTGTGACAAAGCCGCCGTTTGGATTGATCACTGGTGCGGCAAACATCATGATGATGTAAAGTATCGACATGACAAACATGCTGCTACCGGCAATGGTTGCCAGTTTTTTCAGCGGATTTAGACCACGGCTTGCGACCCAGCAGAAGAATAGGAATACTGCCAGTGTAGCGAGCTGCACATAGATGGTTGGGAATGTATCATAGGTTTCCGCATTACGATACACTGCCCAGCTTAGCGCTTTTAAGCCTCCGCTTCCTTTACTTGCAATGTAAGTGATGTGGCATGCCCAGTATGTCCATCCGGCATAATAAGCGAATTTTGGACCAATCGTCTCATTGATCCAGGAGCTGACTCCACCACCGGAGTCTTTGAATGCGGATCCCAGTTCTCCGACCATCAGCGCATACGGTACAAAATACAGCGCAAACATCAGGATCCAGCTGAATATAACCTGAATACCGTTAAAATAGACGAATCCGTTCAATACGTTTCCAAAACCCCATACGGTAGAAAACGCCATGAAGGCAAGGTTATACCAGAGTATTTTCTTTGAATTTTCCATTTTACCCTCCTTAGAATATAATTACTGAACCTAAATATCATATCATATGTAGTTCATAAACTCCATGTTTTTTTATTCAATTTGCTCATGAATCTACTACAATTCTGATATTTCATTAACAAACATAATTCATCTTAATCCATTTCTAACCATTGTATTGTTGGAAAGCTGTGCTCAAATTTCTATGCTTTACTTATTATAGGAAAGCTCTCTGATATCTTGCGCTTGGCAATTTCAGTAATGCATTATTTTCTGAAATCATTCATTTTATCAATTTTCATCAACAATTCATGCTTCTGGTTCAACGATGGATCATCCACGATGAACTGGTATAGCCTGTCCAAACATTCCCCAATCTGTTTTCCTTGATATCCAAGCGCTATCAGATCATAGCCGTTCACTGCCAAATCGCTGCGCTTTAACATTTGATCTTCCTTTTCCATATCTTCCAGTAAGCGTTGACACGCAGAATTATTGGCTAGCTTTTCAGCCGCATACGTACTTACTTTGGCACAATCATCTGCATACTGAACCCGCAATATCGACTGCGCGAGCTCATAATTTGTATCTAATTTGGCAAGGAATCGGCGCAAAAGCTTTACTCGCGGCTTCAGCGCATAATCATGAAAAGTGATTAATGTGACTACGCGGTTTATCAGCTTATTGGAATATTTCATTTCCTGTAATGCGGCCGCTGCTATTTCGGCACTGATCTGTGCATGATGGAAAAAATGGGCGTTGTGATTTTCATCAAACGATTTGCACTGTGCTTTTCCGAAATCATGAAAAACAATAGCGAGCTTTTCACTCAGACTCATGCCCTCACTGTGATCCAACGCTACATCCGTATGGGTAAATACATCATAAATATGCCAAGGATTCTCTTGGGTTAATGATTCAATCATTGTTATCTGCGGTATGATATAAGGCAATACACCATTGTTGCGTAACTTTCGTAATAGCTGCTTGGCATCACTCAAAAGCATCCGATTCCATTCATCGCGGATCCGTTCTTTTGAAATATATGTTAATAGTGACGCCTTTTTTTTGATTGCCTGTTCACATTGAGCCTCCAAAGCAAAATGGAGCTCAAAAGAAAACCGCAAAGCGCGCAGAATACGCAAGGCGTCTTCCTCCATTCGCTGCTCACTGTCTCCAACACAACGAATAATTGCATCCTTGAGATCCTTTTGTCCGCCAAAGGGATCCACTAGACCGTAACGAGGATGGTATGCCATGGCATTGATGGTGAAATCGCGACGGCTTAGATCATGGATGAGGTTCTTTGTGAAGATCACATGATCAGGGCGGCGATGTCCAACATATGTCTGTTCCAAGCGGTAGGTGGTTACCTCCATGGATTCATTCTGATAAAGAATTGTCAACGTGCCGTGCTTTTTGCCGGTCTCAATAATCTTGCAGGGGGTGTCGCGCAAAAAATATATCATCTCATCGGGGGTGGCATTAGTGGAAAAATCATAATCATGGATCGGACGAACTAAAAGCATATCTCGAATGCATCCACCCACCAGATATAATTCATAACCGTTTGATTGGAATTGATCAAACAGCCATAAGACTTGTTTTGTCAAAGGAAAACTCATGAAAGCCACTCCCTCTCTTATGAAAATAAAATATTGCGAACTATCAATTTGATACTAACAACATACCATAATATTGCCATTATAGCAGCGATTATTTCTTTGTGTTCTTATTATATAATTTTTCAAAGCGTTGGAAAAGCAAAAAGGTACGAGGTTTCATATGAAAAAAGCTATCTGATATATAACACAGCACCGTAAAAAGCGAATGGAACGATGATAAAAGCAGTCATATTTACTGATAATGAGCATCACTTAGAACGCATTCGCATCTATTTTTGACGCCATAGACGTGTAGCAAGCAAAGAGCTGCTTCATTCCATGGTTGGCAGATGCAATCGAAACATTAAAGCTTTGATAACACCGTGGGACTGATGTGCATATCTTCATGTGGAGGATCACAAACCGTTATCGTTTCATCCAACACCGGATGATAAAAGCGCAGCTTCCAGGCGTGCAGCATGCAGCGCTCCATTTGCACCTTGGCATTTCCATATAAAGGATCGGAAAGAATCGGATGACGGGCATCCGCAAGATGCACTCGTATTTGATGGGTTCTTCCGGTTTTTAATATACATTGTATTAGAGTGGCATGATCGCTATGCAACAATGGGATGATTTCTGTGTGTGCGGACATTCCGTTTTTGGCAACACGCATTTTTTTTGCATTATGACGATCACGCCCGATTGCCTTGGTGATGGTCATCGGAGCCATAATAATACCGGATACCCAGGCAAGATAAATACGTTCGATCTTTTTCTGCTTTAGCAGTTCATCGAAATATGCCTGAAAAAAGGGTTCCTTACAATAAAAAACCAAACCGCTTGTTTCATAGTCCAAGCGATGAATGGCTCGCACCGGAACAGATATATGATGCGTATCATAATAAGCTTGTACACAGTTATGCAGCGTATCATCACGGTGATTACCATCGCTATGCACCAGCATTCGCGGCGGCTTGTGGACAATGAGGCACAATTCATCCTCATAGCATACAGTCAAATCGCGCCGGCACGGGGTGAGGGGAGTGATATCCTCCTTCCATGGTAGAATCTGTAAGCAGGAATGGGGAGAAAGCAGTGTATTTTGATGGATTACTTGATGATTAACTAAGACGCATCCTTGTTGATAATAGCGATAACGCGACTTTCGTGATACATTAAAATGTTGAAAAACATCGTCACTATTCATTTCATGAAGCATGTCAAAGGTTAAAATATGACTCGAAACCTGATAAGAAATCTTAAAATCTTTCATATATGCCCTGCTTTCTGTTTGTTAATATCATAAAGGATTTTTTTAAATTCTTCAATCCTTTATCAAGCTTGCGTTTATGCAGGATCATAACCCCCAATCATACCCGATGAAGCAATACAAACAGAACATATGCCAGTATTCCCGCAATGATTGCCTGTAGGATGCGAAATCCAAGGTAATGAGCATATTTCACTCTTGTCGCTTCGCTGAAACAGAGAACTTGTAGATGCACACAAAGCCCGCCAAAGGCCAGCAGCATACTGATCGCTATCAGCTGATAGGCAAGGGGAGCTTCCATCGCTGCCAGCAGCATCGTTCCGCTGGAAAACTCAGTGAGAATACGGATTGGGAATTGAAACAAAGCCGGCAGAAACGTTAGAATAATAGAAGTAGTGCTCATACACAACATCAAATATCCACCCATCATATACAGCGTTTTTCCACTATCCAGCATGGCACTGCCCAAGGCTTGCAAAAACGAGCGATCCACACTTGAGATCGCACCTTTGACATGAATGCTTTGCTTACGGGTGAAGATAAGCAATATCCAGCCGCTGCACAACTGAATCAAAAACAGCCACATACCGATTGCGACACTTTGAAAGATCACGCTTCCTAAGGTTAAGACCACAAAACCGGGCGTCGCAAAGGAACATGTATTGATGAGGCGTTGTCCTTCTATCGGTTTCAATTTATGATGTACTACCGCATCATTGATGAATGCAGCTCCGGCAGGGAAACCAAGAAACATCATTGCCACTAAGTAGGGAAAGCCTTGTTCATTTATGGCGAACAATCGCGAGCATAACCATGACAATGGCTTGGCCAGCCAATCAAACGCGTGAAATGCGAACATCACTTTTACCAACACCATCATACAAAAAAGTGATGGAACTAATGTTTCAAACCATAATTTCAGCGCTTTTGTACTCTGTTCAAAATTCAAGCTGCCATGGCGAAGCAGTAAGATAAAAAGAATGCTTAAGCATACGGTTAACCATCTTTTTTGCATGTGATCACCCATAAACAACATATGAAGGAAAGTGGAAATTCATGTGATTATCTTTTATGTGATGCGCATATATGATAAAATAACTGACAGTATGAGGTGATCGTTATGATGCGTTTTTTAGTCAAACACCTAATTCACAATTATAAAAATATTCACGATGCTAAGGTAAGAACAAAATATGGAAATCTAACGAGTTTGGTTGGGATTTTAGCCAATCTCGTATTGTTTCTCGGCAAGTTTTTCATTGGCACGATCGTTAACAGCGTATCCATTACCGCCGATGCGGTAAACAATCTATCGGATGCGGGCAGTTCCCTGATTTCATGGATCAGCTTTAAGCTATCCAACCGTCCGGCAGATGAAGAACATCCCTTTGGACATGCGCGATATGAATACATCGCCAGTATGATCGTCGCAATCTTAATCCTGTTTCTTGGCATTGAACTAGTACAAACTTCAGTGAATAAGATGCTACATCCCGATACAATCGACTTTTCGTTTGTATCAGTCGGTATATTGATCGCATCGATACTGATTAAATTATGGATGTATGCTTATAATCGCCATTATGGAAAATTACTCAACAGTACGGTGATGAGCGCCACCGCTGCCGATTCTCTTTCCGATTGCATAGCAACCGGGGCGGTTTTGGTGTCGACATGCATTTCTCCTTTCATCCATTTCAATTTGGATGGTTATATGGGACTTGTCGTTGCGGTTTTCATTATCATCACCGGAGGAAAAATCGTCAGAGAAACATTAAACGCACTGTTAGGGGCTTCTCCCAGCCGTGAAGAAGTCATGCAAATTGTGGATTTGATTAAAAGCCATGAAGGAGTTTTAGGAATTCACGATCTCATGATTCATGATTATGGTCCCAACCATCGCTTTGCCTCTGTACATGTGGAAGTATCCGCCAAAGAGGATATCTTCATCAGTCATGATATGATTGATAATATTGAAAGGGAGATTCAAGAGAAGCTACAGATTCAGATGGTGATTCATATGGATCCAATTGATGTCGATGATGAGGAAACCAACGCGATGCGCGAGAAAATGATGAGCATCGTTACGGCGATTGATCCTTCTTTGTCCATTCATGATTTTCGCATGGTAAAGGGTAATACGCATACGAATCTGATTTTTGATTGTCTTGTGCCGTATCAGTTTCCTTTAAGTACCAATGAAATTATGAATCAGATTAATGAGCAGCTGCTTGCTTTCAACCAAACCTATTATGCCGTCGTAACCTTTGATCACGCATTCACCAGTGATATTAAAAAGTGATGATTAAGATTTAGCTAAAAGTAATACTGAAAAAAATTAGTGGAGGAATGAAAGATGATACAAGAAGAAATACGGTTAGTAAAGCCGACATTGAATATGAAAGAAGCGGCGCTCAAATATCGTCAGGAGCATTTTGATTATGGGGAACAAATCATTAACGGCAGTGAATTATTTGATAAGATAGCTTCATATGATGAATGGCTACAAAAGATTACTGCCAATTCCAGTAGGGAAACACTCGATCCAGGTTGGGTTTTAACCGATACCTATTTTGCGCTCAGAATGTCAGATCGTAAAATTATCGGAATCGCAGATTTAAGACATCAGTTAAATGATTTTCTGAAAGATTTTGGACATTGCGGTTTAAGCGTAAGACCATCAGAACGGAGAAAAGGCTATGGTACTGAAATATTAAGACAATTATGTCTTGTCGCTAAAGAACACGGCTTAAGCCAGCTGCAATTATCGGTGGAAAGAAATAATACCGCTTCCATAAAAATGATTGAAAAGAATGGTGGAATATATAATAGAAGTTTTATCTTTGATAATGAGGAAGCATACGTGTATTTATTAAAGCTGTAAGGTAGTATATTATATCTAAAAATATTTATTATGTTCTTGAATATTCTAAATGCAATATCTGTATTTTAGCAGTGCTTTTAAGATTGGTATTCATATCTTCTTAACTCATACCTTGATCCTTATAAATGCTTATATTCAAAATTTAAATGAAAAATAAGCAGAGATATTTCCTTTTCAGTTCGTTCACTGCTATAATATAGACGATAAGGCGAGGATGAAATTATGTTTACGAAAATATTGAAAAAGCTTGGATTCACGAAAGAGGAAAGCAGTTGGATTTTATATGATGTAGCCAATAGTGCTCAGGTATTGACGACTTGCACAGTGATCTTTCCGCTGTTGATTGCGAAAATTACTCCGGGAGATTCCAGTGTTTATGTGGGATGGGCGAATGCGATGTACGGGATCGTGTTGGCCTTTCTATCGCCGATACTCGGTACGATTGCCGATTATAAAGGCAAGAAAATGAAGTTCTTTCGCTTCTTCTTGTTTATCGGTATCATTGCCGGGTTTCTGTTATGTCTCCCGATGCTTGACTATATGTCAATGATTGTGATCTTTTGTATTGCGATGATTGGTTATAACGGCTCGATTATTTTCTATGACGCCTTTATTGTGGATGTATGTGATGATGATCGCGTGGATAAAGTATCGGCAGCCGGATACGCATGGGGCTATATCGGCTCAGTACTGCCGTTTTTAATTTTCATCATTCCCTTTGCGGCAGTGACATTGTTTGGCGATGCCGATGGCAATCTGGTGTTATCACATTTTACCCTTACATATCGCACCGCCTGTGGCTTAACAATGGGAATGGCTGTGCTGTGGTGGCTTGTTTATTCACGTCCGATGTTAAAAAATGTGCGTCAAAAACGCTATCATGAGGAAGTAGATCATGTAGTGAAGGAATCCTTTCATCGCTTATGGCACACCTTCCGCAATGTGAAAAAGAATAAGAATATTTTTCTGTTTTGCTTGTCTTATTTCTTTTATATTGATTGTGTTAATACGGTCATCAAAATGGCGGTTTCCTTGGCAACGGAAATGGGTATCAGTGATATTATGAGCTTGGTTGTGGTGATCATCATCAATATCATTGCGTTCCCCGGCGCGATTTTGTTCGGTCGTCTGGTCGATCGCTTTGGCTCAAAACAGATGATTTTTGCCGGTATCGTCGGTTATCTTGGCATTGTCGTTTGCGGCGCACTCATTCCTGTCAATCAAAACTTCATCTGGGCAGTGGCAATTCTTGTAGGAATGTTTCAAGGCGGCATTCAGTCCGTTTCCCGTTCTTATTTTGCCAAGCTGATTCCCGATAAAGCAGATGCCAATGAATTCTTTGGCTTCTTTTCGGTATTCTCCAAGTTTTCTTCGATTTTAGGACCGATCGCTGTTGCGGTTTTGATTCAGCTGACTCATGAAACGCGTTTCGGTATTCTCGGTTTGATACCGATGATGCTGCTGGGCGCACTGATTCTCATTTTTGTAAGAGATCCCGAACGAAGCGCTGTGTCGATACAGGCTCAGGATAATGAATAGGAGGATGGCACAATGAATGTAGTAGAACGATTTTTAACATATGTAAAAATGGAGAGTACTTCTGATCCGCTTTCTCTTGATGCGCCAAGCACGCCGTGTCAGTTGGTGCTAGCCCAAGCATTGGTAAAGGAAATGGGTGAGATAGGGATTCAGGATGCCCATGTCGATGAGTTTGGTATTGTTTATGGGTGGATTCCTGCCACCACGGATAAGCCGCTGCCGGCTGTGGGATTTATTGCCCATATGGATACATCACCGGATATGAGCGGTAAAAACGTATCTCCGCGTATCATTCATGATTATGACGGCGGTGATATTGTGCTTAATGAAACACTCAATATCGTGATGACACCCCAGGAATTTCCTTCGCTGAAGGAACATGTTCATCATGATTTGATTGTGACGGACGGTACAACACTGTTGGGGGCGGATGATAAGGCAGGGATTGCGGAAATCATGTGCTTTGCTCAAACGCTGATCAAAGAAAAGCGTGAGCACGGAAAGATCTGTATCGCCTTTACACCGGATGAAGAAGTGGGGCGGGGAACGGTACATTTCGATATTGAAAAGTTTGGGGCTGACTTTGCCTACACAGTGGATGGCGGTGTGATTAACAGTGTGGATTATGAAAATTTCAATGCGGCGGCAGCGCAGGTTACCATTAACGGCAAAAGCATTCATCCCGGCAGCGCCAAAGGTAAAATGGTCAATGCCCTGTTAGTGGCGATGGAATTTCATCAGCTGCTACCGCAATTTGAAAATCCTGCTTGTACTGATGGCTATGAAGGTTTTCATCATTTACATGGGATGAGCGGCGGCTGTGAACAGGCTTCGATGGAGTATATCATCCGCAATCATGATGCGACGATCTTATCGCGGCAAAAGCAGGACTTTGAACGTGCGGCAGATTTTATTAATAAAAAATACGGTGATGGCACTGCGATGTGCGAAATCAGCGATACATATGGAAATATTCGATCTTTGATTGAACAGGATATGTCAATCATTGAACGTGTGAAAAAGGCAATGATCGCATTGGGTATAGAGCCGCAGTCTACACCAATCCGCGGCGGTACGGATGGTGCGATGTTAACATATCGCGGATTATTATGCCCGAATCTGGGAACCGGTGGTTATCAATGTCATGGCAAATATGAATACGCATGCATCAATGAAATGGAGATGGGTGTTAAGCTGTTATTAAAAATCGTTGAGATGATGTAATTGCTTTATCAAATATTTAGAAAATATAAAAAGGACACTTTCTATAGTGAGGTGTCCTTTGAGATGCCCCTGTCAAACGCCCCAACGGGGACGGGAACAAAATTTATGACCGAAAAAAGCGGCAGTACAAATGCAAATCCGTACCTGTTACCGATTGGAACGACCGGACCAAAGCCGAGGAATGGCGGGCGGCATGGGCGCAAATCTGCAATCAGCATTTAGAGCAGAACGGACACGCGGAGCGTATTGACCACCGTTCCTATGAGTAGCAGGGAACAGACCAAATCCCCACTGTCCATTTAGGCGTTGCCGCTTTCGTATGATGCTTTCAATAAAACATGCGATCAAAGATATAGACGCAGCACTGAAAGAATGACAAAAAACGACAAAAAGCATAAAATATTGTGTTATGATTGAAATAGGAGAAGAAAATGGCTAAAGGAGAGATAAAAACGAAAAAGCTATTACATTACTGCTTACTATAACGTTATTAGCAGCTTGTTCGACTAACTTAAAGGTGGAAGTAAAAGATAACATTACCGTTGAATATGGTTCAGAATTAAAGATAGAAGATTTAACAGATCAGAAGGATTTAAAAATCAAAGATATTAAAGACTTTGACAGTAAGAAAACAGGTGAACAGAAAGTGAATGTAATCTTCACCGATTCCGAAAAAGAAGCCACAAAGGAAATCACCTTAACAGTGAAAGAGAAACCAAAAGAAAATAATACCACTTCTGCCTCATCCGGATATACAAATAACGCTACAGTTTCTAATCAAAAGCCTGTGTCACAAGCACCAGCACAGAGTGGCGGAAATACTCAATCATCACCGCAACCATCAAAAACAGTGTGCCCGCGTACTGGTTTAGAACCGGAAGACCCATCACAGCCATGCGATGCGGTATTGGGCTGGGGAGAAGGAGACGGCTTTTATAATTCACATATTAAATTTGATTCTCCGCAAGCAGCATATCAATGGGGATGGGAGCAAATGCACAATCCAGAATATGATGAATATGCAGGTTATGGATCAAGCAGCCTTTGTACAAATGATGGTTATTGCGATTGGGGAGAAGTATATTTTTATAAATAATTATGATGAAAAGATTATAAGTCTGTATATAACATTGATTTATCATAATTAATTTGTTATATTTTGGATAAGAAAGATGGGGGATTATTCATGAAAAAGTTTTAAATGCTATTCTATTAGTAAAAAGATTATGTATAATGAAATAATTTGTTGCAATCATTATACGATGTACGCTATAATGTACATGAAAGAGGGCGGTCTAAAATGATCAATACAAATGTGTCGAATCTTAGAAGAAACTTATTTGAAATGCTTGAACAAGCAACACGCTTTAATGAACCCATCAATGTGAGCACAAAGCATGGGAATGCTGTGATTTTAAGTGAGGAAGATTATAATGGATTGATGGAAACCATGTATTTGCTGTCTGATCCGGAAATGATAGAAAAAATAAAAGAAGCGAAAGCAACACCTCTTTCTGAGTGTATTCCGGCCAGTGAGGTTGAGTGGTAAATGTATAAAATTGTTTATACAAAGAAAGCAGTGAAGGATATTCCTAAACTGAAAGCCGTCAACCTTGATAAAAAAGCAAAGGATCTGATTGATGTCATAGAACATGATCCATACGCAAATCCGCCACGGTATGAAAAGCTCATAGGAGATTTAGAAGGTTATTACTCACGCAGAATCAATATACAACATAGATTAGTATATGAAGTTTTTGAAATTGAAAAGACTGTAAAAATTATTAGTTTATGGTCTCATTATAATTTTTAATGGTAAGCACGTAAGGGATGACACAAAGTCATCTTTTTTTGTGTAGAAAAGAGGTGTGAAAATGAATTATTATAAATATTTGAGTGAGTTATCCACTAACGGTAATCTAGTATTATCTGATAAAAAATATCCGTTCACCTATGCCTATAACGGTGATAAGATTCAAACCATTACCGTTATGGAGAAGCGCGGCATCCGTACCGAGCGCAGCGGCCTTAACTGAGAAATCGAAGTGACAAACCAGAAATTACGGAAACTGAAAGCGCGTATCTCTAAATTGCAGAACTGGCTAAAAGAAGAACAGACGAACACCGAGTCGCCCACCCTTGGCGACTACATTCAGAGCATTTTGTCACGCAAGGCACAGGCGGGGAAATCGAACTTTCTGCAACAAAACCAAATATAGGATATGGCGGGACTTGATGAAAAATTCAAGTCCATGATAGGGGAACAACTGGACATTCAAGGCAAGCTGAAACCTGTTGAAAGGCGTGATGAACGGCAAGACCACCGTTCCGACAAAGACATGGAAAGCGGAGTATGCCACGTTGACCGCCAAGAGGGAAACGCTCAGTCAGAAGTATCTTGTACTCAAAGGGGAAGTAAAAGAAGGCGAGCAGATACGAAAGAGTGTTTACAATATCTTGCGGCAGGAACAGCGGGAACAAACACAGAGCAGGACACAGGATATGGAGCGGTAACAGACAGGACGGCGGGATAGTTAATACCTACCCTGCCGCTACGCTCTGTTTTGTGAGTTTTAGTTTTCCTATGCGTTATCACCTTTAGTCTTTTTCTGAATAACATATACGCCTACAATAAATACACATACAAAAAATATTACTAATCCCCAGAAGATAACACCCGAAATATCTGGCTTGTTATACAAAATAAAATCCGGCAAATTTGCAACGGCATGAGCTATAATACATACCCATAAAGACTTAAACTTATAGAATATATAACCAAAAACTAATGCCATCAGTGTTGTGCCAATTATCAGTACAATTCCACCTGCCATGAAATGCATTAATCCAAACAAAATAGAGCTCACGATAATAGCAGTCACTGCATTTGTGGTCTTTTCAACTCTTGTATAAACAATACCTCTAAGTGCAATCTCTTCTGTGATTGGAGCTATCACTAATAAATTAGCAACCATCATTATATCTCCAAACAATGGAATCGTTCCGTTATAAAAAATTACCGATTTCGATATCATCTGTGAGTTTTCCAATGATATATTATATGTACATAAAGCAAACAGGAAAGAGAGTGAAAATGCTATCAGCGATGCTAAAACTATATTTTCAGCTTTAAATGGATTGAGTTTCCATTCTTGTTTGACTTGTTTTTTGCGAAGCTTGAATACAAGATACAGAACTAACACAGTCAATATGCCAGAAATAACGGTCATTCCTAAAAGATTGTTGTTTGCAAACTTCACAATCAAAGTCTCATCATTAAGACCGATCGCCGCACCCACTGCCATAAATACTATAGATAGCAGCATTTGAAGAATCATTGTTAATCCGAAATACAAAACAAAATAAGCTATTGCTTTCCATATACCTTTCATATTTTTAATCCTGGTATATTATAGATGACTCAAATAACAGTCATCTGATAGTATACCTTTTC
>CANDJN010000041.1 GCA_947385085.1 uncultured Erysipelotrichaceae bacterium
CTTTATTTAAGCCTTGTATTGATATTCACTAACTTTTTTAGGTGTCAAACTCCCGATTCTGATGATTGAATGTTTGCTTTTCTTATTCCCGCGAATCGAATAGAAATCAGAAATGAAAGTTCATGATGTTTCGTGTTGCGAAGCCAATAAAATTATGTATAATATAGTGTATTCCAAGAATATGATGCGAATGTGTCATGTGCCTTCTTCAAGAAATTTAGGAGTGGATGATAATGCTTCAAGTAAAACAGATTTATAAAGAATATCGTACCGGAGATTTAATTCAGAAAGCGTTGGATGGTGTAGATTTCAATCTACGGGATAATGAATTTGTGGCGATCTTAGGACCCAGCGGTTCCGGTAAGACTACCTTGTTAAATATTATCGGCGGCTTGGATCGCTATGATCAGGGTGATTTGATCATCAACAGCATATCTACGAAAAAATATACGGATCGTGATTGGGATTCCTATCGCAATCATACAATCGGGTTTGTCTTTCAGAGCTATAATTTAATTCCTCATCAGACGCTGCTGTCCAATGTGGAATTGGCACTGACCATATCCGGCATCTCTAAAAGTGAGCGAGAGAAAAAGGCCAAGCAGGCGCTGGATCAGGTTGGTCTATTAGAACAGTGTCATAAAAAGCCGAGCCAGTTATCCGGCGGGCAAATGCAGCGAGTGGCAATTGCGCGTGCTTTGGTCAATGATCCTGATATTTTATTGGCGGATGAACCAACCGGCGCTTTGGATAGTGATACGAGCATTCAGGTTATGGATTTATTAAAGGAAGTAGCCAAAGAGCGGCTAGTGGTGATGGTAACGCATAATCCTGAACTGGCAGAAACATATGCAACACGCATCGTAAAGCTGCGCGATGGTAAAATTCAATCGGATAGTGATCCCTATGACATCGCAAAGGAAGAGGATCAAGCCGCAGAGCATAAAAACATGGGTAAATCCTCAATGTCATTTGTCACAGCTTTATCATTGAGCTTTAATAATTTAAAGACGAAGAAAGGACGTACTCTCTTAACGTCCTTTGCCGGATCAATCGGCATCATTGGCATCGCTTTAATTTTATCGTTATCCAATGGTGTAAATACGTATATTAAAACGATTGAGGAGGATACCCTTTCCGAGTATCCGCTACAAATTCAAAGCTCGGGCATTGATATTACCTCAATGATGATGGGGATGGTAGATGATCAAAACGAACCGGCACAGGATGAAGTGCAGGTCACGGAAATGGTAACGAAGATGTTTTCCAAGATCGGTTCGAATGATTTGAAGTCCTTTAAAAGCTTTTTGGACAGTGATGAAAGCAATATGGATCGCTACACCAATGCCATCGAATATCAATATAATGTCAGTCCACAGATTTATCGCACTGACCATGATTCATATCGTCAGGTTCATCCCGATCGTTCCTTTCAGTCGCTTGGCTTGGGCTCTTCCAGTAGCTCCAATAGCATGATGTCTATGGCAATGAGCACGGATGTATTTACGCCGATGCCGAACAATCCCGCTCTTTATGAGGATCAATACGATGTCAAAGCGGGTCATTGGCCACAGAATGCGCAGGAATGCGTCTTGGTTTTGACCTCCCGCGGCAGCATTCCCGATCTGTTGCTTTATACGCTTGGTCTAAGAGATGCATCTGAACTGGATCAGATGGTCAAACAGTTTGCGGCTGAAGAAACGGTAGTGACTCCTGATCATATTGGTACGTTTCATTATGATGATATACTGGGGAAATCGTTTAAAGTGGTCAATGCCTACGAATATTATGAATATGATGAAACGTATGATCTTTACCGCGATAAGAGCGGGGATCATGGATATATGAAGAAGATCATTGATAACGGTATGGATTTAACGGTTGTGGGAGTTGTGCAGCCAAAGGAGAATGCGACGGCGACAATGCTGAGAATGGGTTTGAACTATCCTTCGGAATTGACGACGCTGACCATTCAGCAGGCGCAGAAAAGTGATATTGTCAAGGCACAGCTGGCTTCTCCCGATCGTAATGTATTCAGCGGTAAATCATTTGATGACGATAAGCAAAGCGATTCTCATTTTGAAATGGATTCACTGTTTTCCATAGACAAACAGAAAATGCAGAAAGCATTTCAAATCGATCCCAGTCAATTGCAGCTCGATATGAGTCAACTGAACCAGGCATTCCAAAAGGTATCCTTGCCGCCGCTGGATTTGGCAGATATGATGAATCATCTCAACGTGGAAATCTCCAATACACAGTCGCAACAAATGATTGCGCACCTGACAGCAGGCTTTCAAGATTATATCGTATCCCATCCGGAAAGCGATCCGAGTCGTTTCAGCGAGGGGTTTGCGGCGTATTTACAAACCCCGGAAGCGATGGCGTTGATTCAGGCACAGCTGCGTGACATGATTCAGATTGACGGCAGTATTCAGGCAACGCCCAAGCAGTTGGAGGCATTAGTCGCCAGCCTGATGGCAGGCTATGAGCAATATGCGGCGCAAAACGGATTGGCTACCCCCAATGACTGGATTAAAACCTTTCAGGCATATTTAAACAGTGATGCGGCGCGTGCTATTATCCTTAAGGATTTACAGGAGTTTTTGACGCAAAGCAATTTGGAAGCACAGCTTTCAGCGTATATGCAAAGTTATATGAGCACTGCCATGCAGGAAGTCACTCAAGTGCTGACGCAGGAATTACAGGCCAGCATGGGGCAGTTTGCGTCATCCTTTGCGGGCGCCCTGCATATTGATACCCAAGCGTTTGCGGATGCACTGAATTTTAACATGAGTGAAACGGAGCTGGCAGAGCTGTTAACGGCGATGATGACTAAGGAAATCACCTCCTATGATAACAATTTAAAAAAGCTCGGCTATGCGGATTTTGCATCTCCTTCGCAAATCTCAATTTATCCCAAGGATTTTGAAAGCAAGGGTCACATTCTCGATATTCTTGATCACTACAATGAAACTATGAAAATCGAGGATGAGGAAAAGGTGATCACCTATACCGATCTTGTCGGAACACTGATGTCTTCTGTCACCGACATCGTTAATGTAATCGGTTATGTACTGATCGCATTTGTCGCAATTTCACTGGTCGTTTCTTCAATAATGATTGGTGTTATTACGTATATCAGCGTTTTGGAGCGCAAGAAGGAAATCGGTATTTTAAGAGCCATCGGCGCCTCCAAGCAGAATATTTCCCATGTCTTCAATGCGGAGACGTTTATCATCGGCTTGGGAGCGGGCCTCATGGGCATTGTGATTACGTTAATCTTATTAATACCCGTAAATCAAATTATTCACGCCGTGGCAGGACAAACAAATATCAATGCGATCTTACCGCTTGGCGGAGCAGTGGTATTGATATTGTTAAGTGTAATTTTAACGCTGATCGGCGGCATTATTCCATCACGCAAGGCAGCGAAAGAGGATCCTGTAGCCGCATTAAGAAACGAATAGCCATAAGACTTCTTTTCTCATCGTAGAAAGGAAGTTTTTTTATGTTATTATGTGAAATGATGTGATTTTTAGGAAATTATGAAGGAAGAGCGAATAATATATTGAGCAGGAACATGTGAAAGATAGAAATTATGCTATTTACAGGTGATAAAGATGAAACCATTAGAAAACTTAAGCGATCAGGAAAAAGAACAGCTATTGCGCTATTTAGGGAAAATCTATCGGCGAGGAACACAGTATGTGAGAACAGGCTGGCATTTTGGAGATTTGGCGCAGGATAAGGATGCGGACATGGAAGTGGCAGCGAAAATCCGAATGATTTTGCGCTCAATGGATCATGATGGCGCATTGATTTTGTATCATGATTTTTTTGAAATCCGAGCCGCTGATTGGTGGAATCGAAAATATAGCGCTTGCGCATATGCGAAATATCGAAAATCGGCAATGAATCAGTTATTGTCCCTGCTATATCAATAAGTGATAAAAACGATGATAAATACGGATCAATTTCACTAAGCGAATAACGATCTGTTTTATCGTGAACAATAGGATGAGCACAAATGAGTAGTTCGTTGTTTCTCCTATAAGAGATACGCTTTTTTCCTTTTGGAAACATTGACAAATTCTTCCACAGATAATAAGAAAAGACTAGCATTTTATGTGGGGAAATGTTATCATTAAGAGTAGAGAGATGGTGATGAAAGCGCTACGAAAAAAAGCGATAAATCATATATTTCATCTCAGATTTTACAAGGAGGATACGTGTTATGTTAAAAGGTATTGCGGCATCATCAGGCGTTGCGATTGCGAAGGTCTATAAGCTGGAACAACCAAAAGTGGAAATTGTAAAAAAGGATGGGGATCCGGTAGTCGAAACGGCAAAATTCAATGAAGCGTTGGAAAAGACGAAATCCGATATTGAAAGGATTAAGGAAATTGCATCCAAACGATTAAGTGATGAAGAACTGGCCGTATTTGATGCCCACTTGATGATGGCATCAGATCCGGAGCTGGCTTCTCAGATCATCGCTATGATTGAGAACGATAAGGTCAATGCGGAATATGCGACGGATACGGTAGCGACGCAGATGATCACGATTTTTGAATCCATGGATAATGATTATATGCGTGAGCGTGCAGCGGACGTCAAGGATGTTACGTTCCGTTTAAAATGTAATTTGTTGGGCTTGATGATTCCTGATCTGGGATTGATCAGCGAGGATTCCGTTGTCGTTGCGTATGACTTGACTCCAAGTGATACGGCACAGCTGAATACGTATGCGAAGGGCTTTGCGACAGCGATCGGCGGAAGAACCTCTCACTCGGCAATTATGGCTCGTTCTTTGGAAATTCCGGCAGTCGTAGGATGCAGCGGCATCTTGGAAGCGGCAAAGCACGGTGATCGCATTATCTTGGATGCTTTGGAAGGAAACGTCATCTTAAATCCGGATGAAGCTACCGTTAAGGAATATGAGGCAAAGGCAAAAGCCGTTGCGGAAGAAAAAGAAGCCTTGAAGGTTTTAAAAACCGCAAAGTCAATTTCTACCGATGGACATCAAGTTGAATTAGCCGGCAATATCGGCGGTGTCAAGGATGTGGAAGGCGTATTGAATTTCGGCGGTGAAGGCGTTGGCTTGTTTAGAACCGAATTCCTTTATATGAATTCCGATCATTTCCCAACGGAAGATGAGCAGTTTGAAGCATATAAAGAAGTATTGACAGCAATGGGCGGACGCAAGGTTGTCGTTCGTACCTTGGATATTGGCGGCGATAAGAAACTTTCCTACTTTGAATTCCCGGAAGAAATGAATCCGTTCTTGGGTTATCGTGCCATTCGTTTATGCTTAGATCGTACTGATATTTTCCGTACTCAGCTGCGCGCATTGATTCGTGCATCGGTATATGGCCATCTGTGCATCATGTTCCCGATGATCGCAACGGTAAAAGAGTTCCGTGATGCGAAAGCGATCTTCAATGAAGAAAAAGAAAAATTAATCGCAGATGGCGTTAAGGTTTCCGATAAGATTGAAGTCGGCATGATGGTGGAAATTCCGGCAGCGGCTGTCAATGCGGATAACTTTGCGAAGGAAGCCGATTTCTTCTCCATCGGCACAAACGATTTGATCCAGTATACGATGGCGGCAGATCGTATGAGTGAACACGTATCCTATTTGTATCAGCCATACAACCCATCGATTCTGCGTTTGGTAAAGGCAACGATCGAAGGTGCGCATAAAGAAGGAAAATGGGCCGGTATGTGCGGTGAAATGGCCGGTGAACCTTATGCGGTACCGCTGTTGTTAGGTCTTGGCTTGGATGAATTCTCCATGAGCGCTACTTCTATTTTGAAGGCACGTAAGATGGTTACCAGCTTAAGCAAGGCAGATTGTGAGAAACTGGCGGCTGAGGCTGTACAGCTGTCCACAGCGGAAGAAGTATTGGATTTGGTTAAAAGCCGTATCGCTTAATTCATAGACAGAAAATGGAGTGAATATTTCGCTCCTTTTTTGTGCTTTCTTCATGATGCCGTTCCCTATAGCATTTATGAATGTTATAATCATATTGAAAAGATGGAGGAATGAATAAGATGAAACATGACTGATCAATGGAATTCTTTTAGATGGCAGTGAAACGATGGAGCAGATAAAGGGACGAGTGATTGTGATAGAAAATGAGCGTATTGTCGATATTTTGGATTCATCCGCAAACTTATCCGATATGAAGATCATCGACTTGCATTGATATGTGGCACGAATTGGTCTATTGTGTTCATTATTGCGGTGTTACACCACAATTTGCCTTATATACGGCAACCAAGCGCAATGCCCAGATTGCCGGTATTGGTGATCAATGCGGAAGCATTGAAAAAGGAAAATGGGCAGATATGATCATTACCAAAGATCATCCATTAGATAATCTGGAAGCACTTCGTCACATCAGTATGGTCATCGCCCGCGGTAAGATCATAAAGCATCCCAAAGTGAAAAAAATAGCGCAGGTCGAAAAGGAACTGGATCGCTATTTACCCTAATAAAACGAGGCATCGCAGATCATGAAAACAGCGATGCTTTATCATGAATAAAATCCCGATAGGATAAGTAAAAAATGCATTTTCCTCTTTACTTTTTCATAATCTATAGTACAATAGAAACATCGGGATGTAGCACAGCTTGGTAGTGCACTAGCATGGGGTGCTAGGGGTCGCAGGTTCAAATCCTGTCATCCCGACCATGGTATATAAAAAGGATACAAAGCTAAAGCGAAGCGGTATCCTTATTTTTTTTATCCCTACATATTAATTCAATTACAATGTTATTATGACAGCCAAAACATGATCTTAAAAATCGTACTTAATACTGGGTTGCGAAAGAAGTGACTGCTTTTGCATAGCTTTATCGCACTGCCTAAAATGAGATAAACGCAGGTTAAGGATAATAGGAATTCAAATGTTTCCGTGGTTCGCATATGTGCCCTTGTTTCTTAAATAAAAACAAACTTTATATGATTTTAACAGCAGTGATAGCCAATCACTATTCTTTTTCTTGATTTCTTTGTTATAATAAAAGTGATAAAGAATGGAGTAACTATGGAATTTTCAAATTGTTTAAGTGAAAAACCATTATTAGAAGCATTAAAGAAATTGCATTGGCATGAATTGACCCCGGTACAGGAACAGGTAATGCCGTTATGGTTGGAAACGAAGAATGTTTTGGTTCAGGCAAAGACGGGCAGCGGAAAGACCGGTGCGTATTTATTGCCGGTACTGGAACGAATTCGCTGGGAGAATAATGCGCCCCAGTGCTTGATTTTAACACCGACCCGGGAATTGGCAAAGCAGGTTAAAGCGGATGTGGAGGCACTTGGAAAGTATAAGCGAATCAAGTGTGTCGCATTAATCGGAAAAGAACCGATGGTATTTCAAATTCAAGATTTGAGACAAAAGTGTCATGTCGTAGTGGGAACGTGCGGTCGCATTTGGGAACATCTGCAACAGGGAAATATGCCATTGACTGCGCTCCATGATGTGATTGTGGATGAGGCGGATGAAATGTGCCGCATGGGCTTTTTAAAAACGCTCACAAAGATTCTAGAACAGCTGCCCCAGCCCTTTTCAATGTGTCTTTGTTCGGCAACACTGGATGATAAGGTAGCGCAATTATGTGATCGTTATGCCTTTCCCTATGAACGAATCATCGTGGATGAAACGCTATGGAAAGCGCAAATTCAAAGCTATGCATATTACATTCAAGAAGCGGAAAAAAGTGAATTCATATGGAAACTGCTTTTACAACGGGCTGATGCCGCAACCATCATTTTTTGTAATACCCGTGATGGCTGTGAACAGCTTTATCATAATCTTAAACCGCGCATTCCTGCGCTTTCCTTGTTGCATGGTGCGATGGATCAACAGGAGCGTGAACGGGAACTGGAACATTTTCGCAGCGGTCGTAGTCAAGTGCTCATTGCCAGTGATATAGCAGCACGCGGTTTGGATTTAGATCTGGTAAATACTATTGTCAATTATGATTTACCAGTGGAAAAGGAACGTTTTATTCATCGTGCCGGAAGAAGTGCACGCTATCAGAATGAAGGACAGGTGATTTCTTTCATTACTTCCGCAAATTTAGAACGCAAGAAGGAACTGGAAGAATATTGCGGATGTAAAATGATAATGGCGGATGCCGATCTCATACGTGCCCAGGTGGATGATGAGGATGCTCGTCAGCACTTATATGATCAGCGATGCGTGCACAGTGAAAAATCAACGGTTTTTCATGATGATATATTGAAACTGTACATTTACGGTGGGAAAAAGCAGAAAATGCGGGCAAAGGATATTGTCGGGGCACTGTGTCAAATAGATGGAATGACATTTGATGATATCGGTGTCATTCAGATTCAGGACTGGGGCAGCTATGTGGAGATACTTCATGGTAAAGGTTATGAAGCCATGGAAAAGCTAAACCAGACAACCATTAAAAATCAACATTGGAAAGTAGAAATCAGTAATAAACAATAGTGAAAAGAGGAGTGAAAACATGGATGAACAAAAATTGTTGGAATCGGTAAAACAGATTGCTTATAACGCCGGTGTGTTCATGAAGGAAGGCATGATCAATACGGTGAAATCCAAAAGTGATGCGGCCAACATCGTAACCGATATGGACGTGAAAACACAGGAATATGTGATTCAAGCGTTGACGCCGCTTATTCCGGATGCGAAAATCTTTGCGGAAGAAAAGGAAAATCAAGCTCTGGATGATTCCTATACGTGGATCATTGATCCGATCGACGGTACAACCAATTATGCCTATGATATGCATCATTCTTGTGTATCGATCGCCTTGGCAAAGGATCGCAAGCCAATTCTTGGGGTATGTGTCGATCCATATTTAAATGAGATATTTTATGCCTTAAAGGGTTATGGCGCCTATTGTAATGATCAAGCAATTCATGTGAATGATTACGATTTGGCTCATTCTTTAATCATGTGTGGTACAACTCCCTATTACAAGGAGTATGCCGATGTAACATTCACAAAGATGAAGGAGCTGTTTTTAGCCGGTCGTGATATTCGCCGCAGCGGCAGTGCTGTGTTAGATTTGTGTTATTTAGCGAGTGGTCGTGTCGATGCTTTTTATGAGGCGTATCTTTCCTTCTGGGATTATGCGGCCGCAAGTTTGATTTTCATGGAGGCAGGCGGCATCTTTCATCCCTTTAACGGGGAATGGGGTGATTTCAATCCGATCGGTGTCGCTGCGGGCAATTCACATAATATTCATGAATTGTTAGAAATTGTGCTACGTCATTAACAATCTTAATGGGATTATAGAAGTATTGGACTTTGTGAGATGTTATATTTAAATTATCACAAATCAGAAATTAATGATGAAACAAATAATGATCCTATTGGAATTATTTTGTGCACAAATAAGAAAAGTGTCGGTATGTATATGGATTAGGGTACTTTATCATATTTCCATATCCACAAAAAATTAATCCGTAAACGCTTTCAATTTATTGAAAAGTTTACGGTTTTTTATTGTGTCAATGCACATAAAGTTGTAAAATGGAAGTAACAGGAAGCGTTTCTCGCATGGTTTTAACGGATACGACATATAATGAAACAAGGCTTAGCATAATAATAAATTAAACATCGATGCAAGCGTCTTCCACCATCGTTTATGAGTAATGAGATTAGGAGTCAAGCAGAGGAGGAAATCATATGGCCATTTATGACATCTTGTGCGCCGTAAAGGATCGTCGTGATCAAGAGGGTATTTGTGAATTTAACGGTTATTTGGAGGATTATTTAACGATCATTGAAAAGGAGGAAACCAAACCGGAAACAGCGGAATTATTAAAGCATATATTTTCGCTGGATGAGGATGTGCGGATTTGCGTGCAGCTTGCATTGAACATCAATAAAGATGCGATTGCCAATCAGATCATCCGTTACAAGGATTCTTTTAAACTTCCTCATGGCACAATCAAATGCCCGATGATCGTATACGGTAAGTTCGATGGGGCACAGCGTGCGGTGATTTTAACGATTGGTAAGCAAGAGGAGTATGTGCTGGCTAAGGCGCTGTATTATGTGATGAGTGAACCGGAGAATGAATATGAGGGGTGTCGCAATGAGCTTATTGCGTGCAGTATGAGCGGTGATCACAGCGAATTCGCTTTCACGGCAATAGAGCGTTTTTTCATCCAGGGGGATAAGGCAGGGATGATTCAGCGTCAGTTGGATACACAGATGTTTTTAAACTATGAGGAAATGTATGAAACAGCACAGAAGATGGCTTCGTATCAGCTAGTCAATCTCAAGGAGCTGTTGAAGGAGTGCGAGGATAAAGAATCCATGATCAATCAGATGATTGCGACATGGTTTTTGTTAAAGAAGTTTTCCTATGTGCAGTACATGATGGATAAGAATAATCTTCATGATGAGCATGGCGGCAATGTAAAAAAGCAGCGTCAACGGGCGAAGGAGCGCTGTGATGCCATCGGTTTTGTGTCGTACAGTGAGTTGTGGCGGCTTGTGAAAGAGTTAAAGTCACAATAAATTATAAAAAATCACGGGATGATGAAAATCATCCTTTTCTTTTACAAGAAAAAAGTTTATAATGTTATTATAATGAGAAAAAGGAGGGTTTCATCCATGTATCGCTCGGGAGTTTATACAGGGGATACCACCAATATGACCCTGTATCTGGCATTGGCAGCACTTGCGCTGTTATTGTTAATTATCATCATATTTTTACGCCGTCGCAAAAAAGATGATGAGGAGAAAGACAATCAGTATGATCGTTATGACCGATAACGGTCTTTTTCTTTGTCGCGGCCAGTCATATGTGTTTCGTTGTGAATTGGTATGACATTAGGAAAGAATTGGTAACTAATCACAAATCGTTTATTGTCTTTCTTGAATTGGTACGTCAATAAATTCTTCACCAATGAGAATTGGTTTTATTTTCCCGGCGCTGATCTGTGACAGGGCATCTGTGGGAATTGCTTGACAAAGCAGGGTATAGGTTACTTGTTCCTGATAGTCTTTGTCCAACACGATGATTTGGTTACTGCGTAAAAGATGGTCTACTTTCCCGATGAAATCATAGGAAAAAGTGCAGGTGCATTTCTGCATTACTTGTTTTTGTGTCAGAACGGCATGGCGCAGCGCATTGGATACACTGCCGGAATATGCGCGAATTAATCCACCGGCTCCCAATTTAATACCGCCGAAATATCGAACGGTGACAGCTACAATATCCTGTATCTGTTGGTGGACAAGACATTCCAGCATCGGCACACCCGCAGTACCCGCCGGTTCACCATCATCATTACTGCGCTGAACTTCATTTTGAGCGCCGAGGATAAAGGCATAACAGTGATGATTGGCATTGGGATGTTGCTTTTTGATAGCGGCTATGTATGCCTTGGCATCGGCTTCTTTTTCACAGCGATGCAAATAGGTAAGAAATCGACTTTTTTTGATTTCCATCTCCGCATAGGAATCACATTGGATACGAAACATAAAATCACCTGTCTTTATTATAGCTTATTTCATCGCATTTGCGGGCAAGGAAGAAAAATTTTCAAAGCAATTATCGATGTAAGCAGCTTAAAGTGTATGAGACAAGGTTGGCTGAAAGCACCGGCGTGAACTTATTTTCGTTGTGATTGAGGAAACACGTAAATTGGGATATGATAAAGATAGCGATAAGGCAGGTGAATGCGATGTATTATTTGGATACGGATATGCCGAAGATCAATTTTGAAAAAATGTTAAATGATGAAATATACGTTGATAAAAGCATGTTGATCGAGAAAACCAATCGCATGATCGGTAGAAGAAGCTGTTATGTATGCATCACCCGACCAAGGCGCTTTGGCAAGACAAGCAATATGAGCATGTTGGGGCTTATTATACACTAGGATATGATGCGAAGAACTTGTTTCAAGGCTTAAAGATGGAAGCTTGTGACACCTTTGCCAAGCACTTAAACAAGCATCATGTTATTTATATTGACTTCAGTCGCCTGCCGGATGTATGTCGTCATTATAAGATTATATCCGTTTCGTTCAAAATGGTTTAAAGGATGATTTAGAAGAAGCCTACCCTGCGTTAAAAGATAAAAATTATGACAGTGTCAGTAAAATGATAATCGCCAGTAAAGAGCGTTTCATCTTTCTATTGGATGAATGGGATGCGATCTTTTATGAAAGCTTTATGAGTGAAGCAGATAAAAAAGCTACCTGAAATTCTTAAAGGGCTTGTTAAAGGATCAGCCCTATGTGGAATTGGCCTTTATGACCGGTGTGTTGCCGATTACTAAGTATATTGCTGGATCTAAACTCAATATGTTTGAGGAATTAACATTTTTAAACGACTATAAATTTGAAGGATTCTATGGCTTTAGTGATGAGGTAAAATCCATCATGAGCCAAGCTATGAGGAATTAAAGTATTGGTATGACGGCTATTATAAAAACGATGGTTCCAGCTTGTTTAATCCGCGCTCTGTGAGCTTGGCCCTGCAAAATAAGCATTGTCATAATTATTGGACTGAGACAGGACCGATGAATGAGATTGCGGATGTGACTGAACACAATGTGGCAGCATCAAAGATTACTGGCTTCATTTCTTTTCTCATCAATGAAAGTAAAACATGAATTTTTTTTGTGTGATGATTCAAGTAAGAAATGAGATAAATCTTATTTAATTAGTATTTATATTTAGTATTTTTGGTTAATTTTAATATAAATAACTTATATAAAAATTTAAGTTAAATTTATCAATTAATCAGTCAAAAACAAATAAAAATCCCATCATTTTCCTGTATATATGCGCAAAAGGGATAAATCAGCTTATTATATTCACAAATTATAATTATGTGTTGACATTTTGTTATACAGTCGTTAAAATGTAAAAAAAGGACATAATAAAAGGAGGCGTATTTATGAAGAAGTCAAGCTATGATGAAGATGTGAGATTGATTCACGCCATCCAAAATGACGAAGGTGGAGAGGAAGCCTTTGAAGAACTGTATCGCAAATATTACAAGCTGGTTTTGTTTATTGCGAATCGAGAATGTGCCAATGAAAGTGATGCACAGGATGTTTTACAGGAAACCTTTATTGAAATCAGAAAAAGTATACCGCATTTAAAAAATCCGCAGTATTTTCGCTTATGGCTGTACCGGGTCGTGAATTCCAAGTGCAAGGATTTGTTTCGTTCCCGCAAATTTTCCTGTATCGACAGCGATAACGATTATATTCAAAATAGTGTTCGCGAAGAACGCAGAGAAGCCATTCCGGAAATGCAGATGAAGTTTACCAGTGATCAGGATGTGATGATGGCGTTGATTGATGAATTGCCGCATCGCCAACGCATTGTTTTGATGATGTTTTATTTGGAACAATGCTCGATTAAAGAGATTGCCAAAATATTGGAAATTCCCGAGGGAACGGTAAAAAGTCGTATTTCCACCGCAAAGTCAACCTTGAAAGAAAAGATTGAAAAATATGAAAAGCAGGAGCATATTAAATTGTCTTTCTACAGCATGGATGCGTTGCTTGCACAAGTCTTGTTAATAGGAGCCCAGCAGATATGCGGGATTACATGGCCGAAGCAGAAACTTTCCATGAAGCTGCGTTCACATTCGTCTTTGGTGCAAGGAATGATCATTACTTCCTGTGTTTCCGTAGCGGCAGTATGCGGTGTTTCTTATTTACTTCAAGATCATGAAAAGACAACGCAGAGTCATCCCTTTCAGGTTGTTCAATATGATGATCGTACCTTGAACAATTCGACTGAAGCCTACTTCTATCTGTTGTCAAGGGCTTGTTGCGCTGAGGAAATCAATCGTATGAGTATGGAAGAACTTACGCATCTGCGATCAGCATATGAATCGATAAAGGAAGAAAATTCCTATCACTATCAGTTGTTACAAGATATGGGATGGGTAAAGGCATATGAAATGCGAATGAATGAGAAATAAGCTTATATTTGTTTACCGGGCAGTGTTTTTTCATAGGAGAAAGGACACTGCTTATTTTTATCTAATTGATTGAAAATATTATTTTTAAATTTTTTTAAATAAAAATGAACTTTTCATAAAAAACTTCCGCCATGATGATATCAGTGGGTAGTTTAGGTATAGAAAAAAAGCAGGGTAAGGGAAGAATTCGTAGTTGAGTGATAGAGAAAGGATTGTGTGTTATGTGGAAAAAGATTTGCATCGCAGCTGTTACTTTCGTTGGCTCGTTATCAGCGGTTTATGCGTATTTCAGCATAAAAATGAATGCGGCGGTTGCCAATAATATTGCCAAATTAAACCAAGGTGACCGAGTAGTTTTAGGCACGAATGCGTCAAACCAAGAAGTAATCTGGGATGTTCATGTCGATAATGGCAATACCTATACTCTTTCTACCCCAAAAATTGATCGCGTACAGGCGTGTACTACTAATACGAATAATTTTCTTCATAGTGGAAACGAAATTGGTTATTGTGATTTTCACAGTACCGTATCCGGTAAAGATGATTCTCCGGTTTATACCGTTGCGAAACAATTTGATGACACATTCTTTAACAGTAATCAAAATAATGGCTTTGAACAAAGTGAGATAGTAAACCAATCCACGGTGTCAGTCGGTGGCTTAAAGCATACGTTGATACCTTCTCCTGCTCAGTTAACCGCAGGGGGAATACTAGGAATAACAAGCAGAAGTCAATTATTGGGAAGGGATAATACTGGGTTTGCATTATCTGGAAAAGTATATGATCTCTTGGGTGCGTCATATGGTTATGGCGTTTCAAGATCTTTCTTTCGTCCTGGTTATGATATGCCGGGAGGTACTGCTTATTCAGAATGGGTAGAATTTGAATGGGCATTCAATTTATCAAATAATCCCACCACCGGTGGATGGCAAATGGTAGATGTGGTACCATTTTTACAAATGAAAAAAAGTAAAATTGTGTCCGTTTTGGATGTGAATTATCATAGCGGAACTCTATATGATATTGCAAGTCAAGGGAATACTTTTAAAATAAGGTATGAGGATAGTGCTTATAGCGTTTCATTTCAAGATATTAAACTAAATGGAAAGATAGTATCAGGGGGAAAGGTAGTTAAAAACAGCGTTGTTACATTAGATGCGACGGCAAATGATAGTTTAGCTGTGTATGTATTCGATCAAAGCGGTGTAAATCTACTATATTATCAAGTGTTAAATAATACCAAGGATTTTGACTTGACTGCATTACCTGTCGGTAAGTATAAAATAGCAGTAGCTAGTGAGGAATTCAATGATATGACTAATCGCCCGGCAAAATCTTCACAGCTATCAACAATGAAAGAAATAGAAATTGTAGAACCACATCAAATCACTTATACAAAACAGCCGCAGAGTGTAGCGACATTAGGTGATTATGAATTCAGTAAAAATGTGAATGCTGGACAAACTGTAGGAAAGATTACCGTGAATCCACAAGGGGTTATGCCACTAACTTATACAGTGGAATCAAATGGAGATAACTCGTATCAAAACTTTGAAATTGATGGTTTAAATAGTAGTAACGCTTCCAGCAGCACTTCATTGGATGTGAAGATCAAAAGCAGTGCACCAGATTTGGTCAATGGTGGTTTAAAGGCAGGAACTTACAAATTCTGTATTAGCGCAGTGGATGATAATGGTGATCCAACAA
>CANDJN010000042.1 GCA_947385085.1 uncultured Erysipelotrichaceae bacterium
TCTTCCAGCATCGGATAGAATTCTTCTATCAGCTGTTCTAATAATAGAACTAAATCTAATTTTACTTTGGTTATTGGCATATCATTTAAATTATATCTCGTGATTTCAAAAATTTGATTCGTAAGTTCCTCTAATCTCAACGCTTTATCCAATGCGATTTTTACATACTTATTCTGTAAGGTTTCAGAAATTGCTTTTTCTTCATGTAACAACGATAAATAACCGATTACCGATGTCAGCGGTGTTTTTAAGTCGTGCGCCATATACATAATCAAATCATTTTTCTTTTGTTCCGCTTCCTTTGTACGCTTTACGCTTAAAATATATTCATATTTGATCTGATTTAATTTCTCCGAAAATTTAATCATTTCATGCGGTAATTCAATGTTTGCGCTATCTTCATTTAATATTTGATCTAGCGATTCATACAATTTTTCTCTGTTCTCAATTTTCTTAGAAACGAAGTAATAAAATATGATAATCATCGTAACGATAATATAAAGAACAAAAATAGTATCTTTACTATAAATGCACCATAGATATAGATTGTAATTGATTCGATATAATGCGTTTCCTAAAAAATCTCCTAAAAGTCCTAAAATGACAATATAAAAGACGCTTGCGAGGGTAAATCCGATCGTAATGATTAGAACTAAGTCACCGACTAAATTCATCTTCTCTTTGAATAAATCTTTATTTTTCAATTTTATATCCCACACCCCATACCGTTTTAATGAATTTAGGATTTTTTGTATCTTCATTTAATTTACCTCTTATTCTCCTGATATGTACCATTACCGTGTTATTATTTTCTAAATATTTTTCTTTCCACACCTTTTCAAACAATTCTTCTGAGCTCACCACATTACCTCTTTTTTGCGCCAAATACAACAAGATATCAAACTCTATCGGCGTTAGTTCAATGCTTCGGTCATATAGCTTACACGCATGTCTATTTGAATCGATTTCCAAGCCATTGATATCAATAATCGAATCTTCTTTCTTTTCATTATATTTTGTATATCGTCGATACGCTGACTTTACTCGAGCTATGAGCTCCAATGAGTTAAAGGGCTTTGTAATATAATCATCGGCGCCCAAGGTGAGACCTTGTATTTTATCTTTATCCTCAATCTTTGCGGTTAACATGATGATGGGATAATTTAATCCCTTATCTCGGATCATTTTACATATTTCAAAGCCGTTTACATCCTTAACCATCACATCTAAGATCGCAAAATCAAGCTTTTGCGTTTCGATACACTTTATTGCCTCCTTTGATTCATAAAATTTAAAAACATTGTAATTCTCATTTTTTAAATAAACTTCCACAAGATCGGCAATTTCTTTTTCATCGTCTAATACTAGAATATTCATTATATCCTCTTTTCTGTATACTGCTTTTAGCACAGTTATTTTGTATTTACCATATATAACATTAAACGTAAGAAAAAGTTAAGATTTATTTAACGATTTCTTAAAAATCTTTTGTTCGATAGCTTTTATAATAAAAACAAGCTACAGAAAAGAGGCAAAAGCAATGAAGAAAAAAAGAAAAGTAAAGAAAATGCGCTTAACAGCGGTTGTGATCATAGTCATTTTAGGACTATCCTTATGTCTTAAAGCGATTTTATTTCATGATGTGTTATGCCATTTTAATCTTATCAATAGTGCAGAACAATTCATTTCAAAAATTTTATATAATTCAAAGTATCCGGTGATAAAACAAGATACAAATGCGAACTACCCTGGAAAGGGACAGGAAACAATCACTGATAAAGATGGTTATTTTACTACATTTACAACAATAGAAAACGATCAGAAAACATATATTGATTATAAGCAAAACGGAAATTCTTCTTGGAGTGATAGAGAATATTGGGACGGTACGATGGCAGAATATGGCTGCGGCATCACAGCACTGGCGACGATTTTAAGCGGATATGGTCAAAATGATACCCCTGAGGAGCTTAGGAAAAAGTATTATCCCCTGTTCGATTATGATATACTTGGCGAAGAATTATCCCATACATTTCATATTGACAACACCGGTTTTTATTATGACAGTGATCATTTATCAAAAGAACAGCTTCAGAAACATTTAAAAACAAACAGACCGATCTTAATCTGTTTATGGAATAAGCCAAGTGATAATCGCTGGACTACGGCATCACATTATATGGTCTTATTAGCTGCGGATGATTATGATATGGTGTATGTAGCGAATCCTAATGGCGGCAAGAATGACAGTAAAAGCTCAGGCTGGTATGAATGGAATGAAGTTATTCCATATATCGCGAAAGCCTTATATATCGAAAGCTATCATTAAAAAGCACAGGCTGCATCAAACAGCAGGAAAAGGCTTGTCCCTATAAATAGAGAAAAGCTCAATTTCACCCTTTTGAAGTGTCATTGAGCTTTAGTAGCTATGAAATAGCGCGATCAATTTTAGCCTTCAACTGCGTTGCCAATTCTTGATCTTCGCGATAAATATCGGTATTGAAAACAGTTTTGCGATCGGAAATATACGCTGCTTTTACCGTTCCATCTTTTAATACAATCTTTAAGCCAACATACAAGCTTGGCTCTCCCAGCATTGAGTAAAATGTCGTTCCACCCAAGACCTGATGAACAAATGGCTCCGTTTTCCCTTTATATTTAGCATCTTCATTCATCACTGAAACCTTTTGAATTTCCTTATAGGGGATTTCACCTTGCGTACCAATTAAAATAGTAAGAAATTGATTATCATCATGAAATTCTATGCATTTATTTTCTGCACTCATAAATATCTCCTTTATCATTCATTCTGCAGGATTACCTTGTTTAGATTAACGTAAAAAGTACTTTCACATATTCATTCTATGCGAGCTTCGCAATATTTGATTAACCCATTTTTTCACCGCTTCCTTAACTAATTATTTTTTATATATTCATTATAGTCACGTATCGCTGGCGATAAAGCCTTTTGGCATAATATGCACTTCTATGGATTATTTGGTAATAGGGTTGCTTAAATAAAAGAGTCAATTTAATATCACGCTAAGTTGACCCCTTTGAATATTTAAATAAATTATTCTTTTTTAAATGATTTAAAATACTATTTCTTGCTTTCAAGGTAAACAGCCAATACCGCTATATCCGCCGGATTAACACCGGATATGCGGCTTGCCTGTCCCATCGTATGAGGGCGTATCTGATGTAATTTCTGCTTTGCCTCTAAGGAGAGATGCTCCATCGCTTCATAATCCAAATCATCAGGTAGAATGCGTGCTTCCATGCGCCGTAGATTTTGTGCATCTCGTTTGGCTTTGGCAATATATCCATCATATTTGATTTCAATTTCAATTCGTTTTCCAAGATCTTTGGATATTACCAGATTTAAATACGGCTTTAGCCCTTCCAAGCTTACTTGCGGACGCTTTAATAATTCTGCGGCATTGATGCCTTCCTTCAGCGGTTCAAAGCCCAGCTGACTTAAATATTCATTAACCGCATCCTTTGGAGTAAAGCGAATCTCATGCAAGGCATTCTTTATCTTTTCCTTTTGATTTTGCATCGCTAAAAAGGCCTGATATCGTTCTTCATGAATCAATCCTGCATCATAACCGTAGCTGCATAATCGCTCATCCGCATTATCGTGGCGCAAGAGTAAGCGGTACTCCGCCCGTGATGTTAGCAAGCGATAAGGTTCATTGGTGCCCTTAGTAACCAGATCATCAATCAATACACCAAGATATGCCTCATCACGACGCAGAATCAGCGGTTCCTTTCCATCCAGCTTTTTCACCGCATTAATTCCAGCCAATAATCCCTGACCGGCCGCTTCCTCATAGCCGCTGGTTCCGTTGATCTGACCTGCGGTAAATAAATTCTCGATGATTTTACTTTCTAAGCTCGGTTTCATTTGAAGCGGATCAATCGCATCGTATTCAATCGCATAGGCATAGCGAGAAATCACACAATGTTCCAACCCCGGTAAACTGCGTAGCATCGCTTCCTGCACATCATGAGGCATTGAGGTTGAAAAGCCTTGAACGTAAGTCGTATCCAAAACCTCGCTTTCCGGCTCTAAAAACAACTGATGGCGCGGCTTATCCGCAAAACGAACAAGCTTATCCTCAATGCTGGGACAATAGCGTGGACCCACGCCCTTTACCAAACCGGAATACATTGACGACTGTTCGAGATTGTCACGAATAATCGCATGGGTTTGCAAAGTGGTATAAATCAGATAACAGGGAAGCTGCTTTTCATAGGGACGCGTTTGTTTTGTTTCAAAGGAAAAGCATACCTTTTCCTTTGTTCCAGGCTGCACTTCCGCTTTGGAAAAATCAATGGACGCCGTAAGGATACGCGCCGGCGTTCCTGTTTTCAATCGGAATGTTTTGATGCCGTAATCACGCAGCGATTGAGAAAGATTGGGGGTCGTCGGCTCCCCTTCAGGACCACTGGGCGTCGCATTATGACCAACGAGAATCGAGGCATCCATAAAAGTACCGGTTGTCATGATAACCACCGATGCGCTCTCCATCGCTCCATCCCCCTGTAATATGCCCTTCACCTGATGATTTTCAACAAGCAATTTCTCAACTATCATTTCTCTGACTTCCAGATTCTCCTGATGTAACAAGACCTCCTTCATATATCGCTTGTAGGCGACCTTATCGGATTGTACGCGCAAACACTGTACGCCCGGACCCTTGGTCGTATTCAACATTTTAAACTGCAGCGCTGTCGCATCGGCAGCCTTGCCCATCTCTCCGCCCAGCGCATCGATTTCCCGAACCACAATGCCCTTCGCCGGACCTCCGATGCTCGGATTACACGGCATACTGGCAATCATATCAATATGTAATGTATATAAAATGGTTTGTTTCTGATTACGCGCACATGCCAATGCGGCTTCAACACCGGCATGTCCACCGCCAATCACGATGACATCAGCCATATTTATCACCTGCTTTTCTTTACTATTATACACGATTTTGATCGGATAAGGAAAACTCATGATCATGACATGCTTTTATTATAGTGCTTACCATTTGCGCACAAATAATAAGTATCGCTAATCACATCATAAAAAGGAGGATTTCCTCCTATAAATTGATATAAATCAGCAGCATCCGATCCTTGCCACTCATATCCTTGCGAATTTCATAGCGATCATGTGGAAAGTATTCCTTTAACAATGTTTCCATCTCCGCTTTTTGATTCCAGCCCATTTCAAATGCCAGCAACGCACGTTCCTTCAATACCTTGCGGCATTCAGCGAAAATCTGTTGGTAGTACTTCAAGCCATTGGCGCCGCCAAACAGCGCTAAGTGCGGTTCAAAATCTACCACGCTTTTCTCCATAACCTCCGTTTGCGGAATATAGGGAGGATTGGAAATCAAAATATCGACCTTCATATTGCGTTCACGTAGCGGCTCCAGCATATCACCGATTAGCATAGGAACCACTGCCTCATTTTTTGCGGCATTTCTGCGTGCCACCGCTATCGCCTCCGCACTAATATCGGTCGCTAACATGTTGATCGCCGGAGCTTCTTTTTTCAGTGCCACCGCTATCGCCCCGCTGCCGGTTCCAATATCTACCGCCGTCACATCATACTGCCCGCTAAAATATTCATCATATTCCGCCAGTATATTCGCTACCAGTTCTTCGGTTTCGGGACGTGGAATTAACACCGCATCGTTTACCTCAATGCGATAGCCGTAGAACCACTCATAGCCAAGTACATAGCCTAACGGTTCTCCGTTGATCATCCGTCTAATGCCGGATTGATATTGTTGGCTCAATTCCTCGCTCATTTCTTCATCCATTTCCATATATAGGTTATGATGGCTTTGATTGGCAAGCTCTAACAAATAAAGCTGTGCCGCCTGTTCTCCGTATCCGGCTTCCTCCATGCGACGCTGTGCTTCCTTTAACGCGCTGCGAAAGCTTGCCATTATTCCTTCGCTCCTGCCAGCTTTGCCTGTTGATCGGCGCTGAGTAACGCCGTAAACAAATCTTCCAGTCGCCCCTCCATAATGCGATCCAGCTGATTCACCGTATAGCCGATGCGATGATCGGTCACACGGTTTTGCGGATAATTATAGGTGCGGATTTTCTCAGAGCGATCTCCGCTGCCGATCTTGGAGCGCCGCTCTGCCCCTGCCTGCGCTTCCAATTCCCGCTGATGTTCCTCATAAACACGAGAGCGAATCGTCATAAGCGCAGTCAAGCGGTTTTCATGTTGCGAACGTCCGTCTTGACATTTTACGACGATGCCGGTCGGCTTATGCACAATTCTGACAGCGGAATCGGTCTTATTGATGTGCTGACCGCCGGCTCCCGAAGATCTCATCGTCTCAATTTCCAGATCATTCATATCAATATCGAAATCCTCGGCTTCAATTTCCGGGGAAACCAAAACCGTCGCGGTGGAAGTATGAATCCGTCCTTGACTTTCCGTCTTAGGCACTCGCTGTACGCGGTGACTGCCGCTTTCAAACTTGAATGTCCCATAAGCGCCATCGCCCTTCACCATAAAGCTTACTAAGGAAAAGCCTCCCGCTTCACACACATCCATCTCAATCGTTTCCACTTTCCACCCTTTTGATTCTGCGTACTTAACATACATGCGATACAAATCTCCGGCAAAAATATTCCCTTCATCACCGCCGGCTGCGCCGCGTATTTCAATAATCGCATGATGGGAATCATTGGGATCCTTAGGAATTAACAAAATCTCCAAGCGATGTAACAGCTCCGCTACTCTGGCATTTCCGCTTTCTATTTCCAGCTGTGCCATTTCCTTGATCTCCTTATCATCTTCCTTTAATAAGGCTTTGGCATCCTCTACATCATTCACCGCCTTTTTATACTCGGTATAGGTTTCTACAACTTGTGTTAAATCAGCTTGTTCTTTACCAAGCTGTGCTAATCGCTTACTGTCGGAAACGACCTCGGATGTCATCATCAACTCGGTAATTTCATGATAGCGATTGACCATTCCTTCTAAGCGTTCAATCATGACACTCATGGTTTATTGCCTCACTTTCTATACTGAGAAAGTCCATCTATGACTTTCTTTTTTCTACAATGTTTCATTTGTATATTTTTCCTTATATACTATATCAAAAAGACGACGATCTCACAAGGAAAAGATGTGTGAAACACAAGCTTATTCACAATGACATAATAAGAAAAATGCCACAGAACAGACTGTGACATTTGATTGCCGCTTCCATACATATCAAATAGGATTTAAAAAATCAAATTACGGGGAGTGCGTGGGAACGGCTCAACATCGCGAATATTGGCAATGCCGCTTACATACATCAGCATGCGATCAAAGCCAAGTCCAAACCCGGCGTGCTTACAGCCGCCATAACGGCGTAAATCCATATACCACTGTAGGCTTTCCTTTGCCATGCCCAGTTCATCCATGCGCTGTGCCAGCACATCGTAGCGTTCCTCACGCTGACTGCCGCCAACCAGCTCGCCGACACCTGGAACCAATAAATCACAGGCTGCCACCGTCTTGCCATCATCGTTTAAACGCATATAAAAGGCTTTAATATCTTTGGGATAATCCGTTAAGAACACCGGTCCGTTGACTACCTTTTCACACAAATAGCGCTCATGCTCACTCTGTAAATCCATACCCCACTCAATGTGATTGTTGTCAAATTTCACATCTGCCTGTTTCAAAAGTTCAATCGCCTCCGTATACGTCATCCGCTGAAATTCGCTGTCACGTACGGCGCGAATCCGCTCGATGCACTGCGCGTCGATCATTTTTTCAAAGAAAGCCATCTCTTCAGGCGCATTCGCTAAAATATAATCAATGCAGTACTTGATCATATCTTCAATCAAATCCATGTCATCTTCCAAATCCGCAAAGGCGATTTCCGGCTCAATCATCCAAAACTCACTGGCATGACGCGTCGTATTGGAATTTTCAGCACGAAAGGTCGGACCAAACGTATAAACATCACGAAATGCCATCGCAAACGATTCCACATGAAGCTGTCCTGATACGGTTAACGAAGCTTCCTTGCCGAAAAAATCACCATCACTTTTCGGATCGCTTGTTTTTACATGAAAGCACTCGCCTGCTCCTTCGGCATCATTGCCGGTGATGATTGGCGTATGCACATAGACAAAGCCCTGGTTCTGAAAAAATTCATGAATTGCCATCGACAGTACGGAACGCAGCCGGAATACGGCATAAAACGTATTGGCACGCGGGCGCAGATGGGGAATCTCACGTAAATATTCAAAGCTGTGACGCTTCTTCTGAAGCGGATAATCACCATCGCATTTTCCTTCCACGATGATCTGTGATACCGCAATTTCAAAGGGCTGCTTATGATCCGGAGTCAGCACAAACTTGCCCATTACCGTTATCGCTGAACCGGTTGTCAGCTTGGACACCTCATGAAAGTTTGACAATTCCTCCGTATAAACAAGCTGCGCGTTGCGAAAATACGTTCCGTCATTTAATTCGATAAAGCCGAGTTTACCACTGCAGCGATTGGTACGGATCCAGCCTTGAAGCTGAACATACTCCAAGCCATCGATTTCCACCGGGTTTTTACCAAATACCATCTCATACAATTCCCGAATCACCATAAATTCAAACATAACTGCTCCTCCTTTTTTTTGCCATAAAAAAACGCTCCTGCATTCAGGAACGCAATCATTCATCACGCGGTGCCATCCTGATTCGCAAGTTCGTAAACTTACGCATCTTGATTTCTTGAACATAACGCGTATCTCACGAAGCCGTCTACTTGATTTCTCCGGCTTTACTCCACAGGTGTTCTCCCTTACTGCCGCGACTGCGCTCTCACCTTAACCGCAATTCTCTTGACGCTTTCGTAAGCTTGTCCTGCTTCACTGCTTTGATGTGAACGAATTGGTCTCGAATACCAATTCCTGTATAGATGATACCACATCTACGGTCTTTAATACAACCCCTTTGGGTACTTGAATATGCTCATGGGTGAAATCCACCAAGCCAATGATGCCGCAATCAATCAAACGATCGACTGTTGCCTGAATATTTTCGGATATGGCTAAGATGGCAATGCGACAGCCGGAAGGTATGCGCTGTTCCAATTCTTCCATCGGATAGACGGGAATGTTGAAGCGCACCCCCTGACGATCGGGATTGATGTCAAAGGCACATACAATTTCACCAACAACATAATCCCATTTATTATACTTCATTAGAGCCCGTCCCATATTACCGGCACCAACCAAGATGATTTTTTCTTCAAAGTCCATTCCCAACTGCGCATTGAAGATTTCAATCAGTTTATCAATTTCATAGCCAAACCCCTGTTTTCCCAAACTGCCCAAAAAAGAAAAATCACGGCGAATGGTGGTTGGTTCGATGTTTACAACATCGGCCAGTTCCTTGGACATGATTCTTTCCATTCCGTTACGCTTTAATTTTCGCAATGCTTTTAAATACACCGGATAACGCTGCAGGGTTGCTTTGGGAACATTCTTACCCGTCATTTTCATCACCATTCTTATTATAGCATAAATCGTGCTAGTTGTGAGTAATTTATAAAACTGAACTTGTGAGCTCTGCGCCCGGATCGGCAGTCAAGGAAAAATCACCGCGTACCCCATGGCGATAGGCTACGCTGCCGGCAACCGCAATCATCGCCGCATTGTCCGTACAGCATGATAACGGCGGCACCACAAAGCGAATATCGGGAAATTCACGACATAAATCCTGTTCCACCAGCTCACGCAAGCGGGAATTGGCCGCCACGCCTCCGGCTAACACCATCATTTTCGGACGATAGCGCCGCAAAGCGATACGGGTTGGCGTAAACAGCTCACGCAAAGCGCATTCCTGATACGAGCAGGCAAGATCTGCCGGTTCAAACGATTCATGATTTCGCTCACAGCGGGCGATAAATTGCAGGACGCTGCTTTTCAAGCCGCTGAATGAAAAATCCAGCTCGCATTCTGTCTTAGGGGTCGCAAGGCTATAACAAGGCTTACCCTCCTTTGCCAAGCGATCCACGTAAACACCGCCGGGATAAGGCAGATTCAAAACGCGTCCTACCTTGTCACCGGCTTCACCGATCGCATCATCCTGTGTCGTTCCCAATATCGTAAACTGCCATTCATCACTCATGTACACAAGCTCCGTATGACCGCCGCTCACTACAAGCGCCAACAAGGGAAATTCCAGCTTTGTCACCAGCGCATTGGCATAAATATGACCGGCGATATGATGAACTGGAACTAACGGCTTATGAAATGCCCAGGCAAGTGTTTTCGCCGCCTGAACACCGACATGAAGACTGCCGATCAACCCGGGTCCATGGGTTATCGCAATGGCGTCCACATCCTTTACGCTTAATTGTGCTCGTTGTAAGGCCTCGGCCAATACCATCGAAATATTTTCCACATGAATGCGGCTCGCCACCTCCGGCACCACCCCGCCGAATTCCTTATGGACATCAATCTGTGTCGCTACAACATTGGCCAAAACCTCGGTATCATTGCGCACGATTGCCACTGCCGTTTCATCACAGCTTGATTCCATCCCCAATATCACGGTATCACTCATACATAATTTCCTCCCAAGGGCTTTATCATCAAATCACCGTCGCTGCCATCCTCATAATAGCCCTTTCTACATGCCGCTTTGATAAAGCCATAGCGTTCATACAGCGCAATGGCCGTATGATTATCCACTCTTACTTCCAAGCTGATGTTTTCGCACAGCGCCTTTTCACATTCTTTGATCATAAAATCCATTAACAAAGAACCATAGCCTTGACATTGTGCATCCTTTGCCACAGCGATGCGTGCCAGCTGTGCCGTTTCAAACGTAATCCAGAAATCAATATATCCGCAAATATGATGATTTACTTCTAGTACATAAAAGTGTGAAAACGGATTTTCCTGCCATTCTGATTCCAGCATCTTACGATGCCATGGTGATGAGAAAAGCTCTGTCTCCAGCAACTGCACAGAATCCAGATCCTCTACCTGTATCCCTCTTATCATTTTTTTACCTTATAAGCATCAGAATCTTTTAAATAACGCGGTACCAGCGTGTGAGTATTCTCAATCCTGCGGGCAAGGGGCAGAATATCACAAAATTGCTTTGCCAGATGTAAAGGCTCGCTCGTGCGCTGAATCAATTCACAATCTCCCACCCATAACCCATCGCTGCTTTGGGCAATTGCTTCTACTTCATCCACAGTTAAAATTTGTTCAGGCTCCACCTGTTTCCCTTCGTGATAATGCGCATAATAAACCCGTTTGCTTCTGGCATCCAGCATCACATAACAATGTGGACGCAATCCAGCATAAAGCTGACAGGTCGATACGCAAAACAGTGGTTTATTCATCGTCGTACAGAATACCTTTGCGACACTCATGGCAATTCGTACCCCGGTATAGCTGCCCGGACCATCGCTTATCACCACCTGATCAATATCTTCACTTTGCCATCCTGCTTCATTCATACACGCAATTAGCTGAGGAAACAGTGTTTCACTTTGTCGCTTCCAGCACTCCTGCTCATAACAAGACTGAATCAATCCATCCTCAATCAGCACGATCACCAAATGTTTATGAGCGGAATCCAAACATAATGTTTTCATCTACAAGCCCTCCACAACAGCTTCTAAAGTTTCATTTGATCCACGAAAGATAAAGCGGCGGGTGGTTTCATCCATAATCTCAAGCTGAACACTGATCGCATCCACCGGTAATTGATCACGGATGAAATGAGGCCACTCCACAACACAAATCGCATCATCATCGAATATTTCCTCAAAGCCCAAATCCTGGGTGATTCCTTCCAAGCGGTACGCATCCATATGATGCAAAAGGCGTCCGTCTTCCATCTGATAACTTTTTAAAATGGTGAAAGTTGGTGAATTAATGACCTTCTTTACCCCTAAGGCTTTCCCCAACGCTTTTACAAATGTCGTTTTTCCCGCTCCCAAATCTCCTTCTAACAGGATCAGCATCGCTTTACCACGAATTCTTTTTGCCAAAGAAAGCGCAAGCGCATCACTTTCCTGTACGGAATGAACGATATATTCGCTCAAAATTATCCCTTCTTCCTGCGCGCCAATACTTTCATCGCCATCCGGTATAACAACTTCTGATAGGGAATATCAAATTCTCCGATATATTCATTGATGACAGGATGAAAATTCGCTTTGAATTTTGTTAATCCCCCTTGTAAATTTCCTTCAATTCCTCCCATATTACAAGAACCACAGCCGCGTTCAAAGCTCCATTCCATGCAGGTGTAGAAAGAAAGATACGGTGCCATGTAGCGTTTGTATGTATCATCCATGCCCGCATAAAGCAGTTCCGCCGTAGCTCCAAATTTTACACAGAGCGCTCCGGCCCCAATCACCCGCTCGCCATATTCCTGTATATGTTGTTTTAATTCTTTTGTTTCCCGTGTATAAGAGGCAAGCTGTTCTTCCAGCGTAAATCGCTTTTTCTTCGCATTTTCAGGGCATTTTGACAGTGCCTCCTGCGATTCGCTCAGTCGTTTTTTAGAATCATCAAAAAGCTTTTTTAACGGAATCCACACCAGCACAATCACCGCGTCCTCGCGATAGGTTTCCATCAATTTGCGGAAATAATCCACATCACGCAAAGCGATTTGCTTTCGTTCTTCCGTATGGCGCATAATCGCCGCAAAATCCTCCACGGCCTTCCCATCACAAAATTCCACTTCCAGCATCTTCTTTTCTGCGATGCGCAAAGCCTTCTTTGCGCTTTTAGGTAATTGTTCCTTAAAATCATCACAGGCATAAACATTGGCATGATAACGTGGCTGAATCGTTTCATCGATACCCTTTGTGTATCCTTTAAACTGTGCATTCACCTGGCGCAGCCGATGAATGATCTGTTCACTGATAGCCAAGCGGTTTTCATTTGCCTCCGCAATCGTATAATCATTACAATGAATGGCCGGATCCATGGTAAGATAAACCGCATGATGCTTACGGGCAAATTGTTTCATATGATCGAAAAAGAAGGAAACCAACCTATCATTTTCATAATCCATGATCGGTCCTCGCGGTGTATAAAAGATACTCAAAGAAAACGGTAATCGTTTGATCAGCACCAAAGCTGATGCCACAAGCTGTCCGTTTTCCTTTACGCCGACAATCGCATGATCCCAATTATCCTTAACCAGTGCCCAGCGACTGGATTGTAATAAATTACAGAGTGGGTGTGCTTTTACAAATTCATCATGTTCTTGTGGTGCAATATCGGTGATAAACTCCATAGATCGGATTCCTTTCTTTTCTTCTTTGCCGGGGTGTTAAGGTCGTTTCCAACGACTCATAATTTCTGACTTTTCTTTCTATTTCCTTTTCTAAGCAATGTAGGAAATGAAGCTTGTTTACAATTTTCTCTTGTACAGAATCTTATTTATTATAGCATAAATCATCATAGATTGTTATTACTATTCCCAATTTATAACAGCGCATTCGAGCATCCCGTAAGAACAGACGAAGTGAGAAATTATGATGGATAATCTGATGTATTTCTGCTTCCTACAGTAAGTAGTCACCCTATGCCCTACAAGTAGTAACCGGTAAACTAATGATCATCCTTTTCATACCGCGTAAGCAAGTGGTAAATTTCTTTTTAAACCTAAAGAACGTATCTTCAATCATTACATAGTTTCATAAGAATTATATATTTTTTGTTCCATTTTTCTAAAAAAGTATTATAATGTATTTCCGGAAAGACAACAGTCAGAAAGGAAGTCAGGTTATGAACCAAGATTTGACCATTGGCAAACCGGAAAAAGTATTATGGAAATTTTGTTTGCCTTTATTTGGCAGTATTATTTTCCAGCAGCTATATAACATTGCGGATAGCTTGGTGGCTGGAAAGTTCATTGGCGAAAACGCATTGGCAGCGGTGGGAAACAGTTATGAGATTACATTGATTTTCATCGCTTTCGCCTTTGGTTGTAATATGGGATGCTCTGTGATTGTATCACAGCTGTTTGGCGCAAAAGATTACTCTCGCTTAAAATCAGCTGTTTACACATCCTGCCTATTTGCGGCATTTCTTTGTTTATTATTAATGCTTGTCGGTATACTGGGATGCAGTTCACTGTTACAGTTGATCCATACACCGGAAGCATTGTTGGCAGATTCAAAACTCTATTTAGATATTTATATCTGGGGACTTCCCTTTGTATTCTTTTACAATATCGCAACCGGAATCTTTTCAGCGTTAGGAGATTCCAAGACACCATTTTATTTTTTGGCGATATCTTCCACGTCCAATATTGCCGTAGATATTCTGTTTGTGAAAGCGTTTGAAATGGGGGTTTCGGGAGTCGCATGGGCCACCTTTCTTTGTCAGGGAATCAGCTGTGTGTTAGCGGTCTTGGCCATCGGAAAGAGACTTAAGAAAATCCCGGTACAGGAAAAGCCGTTGCTGTTCGACAGTGAACTGTTAAAAAGAATTATGGTGATCGCAATTCCCAGTATTTTACAACAAAGCTTTATTTCTATAGGCAATATTCTAATTCAAAGTGTCATAAACGGATTTGGCGCATCTGTTATGGCCGGTTATTCCGCCGCCGTAAAGCTAAATAATATGGTCACAACCTCGTTTACCACACTTGGTAACGGTATTTCTAATTTTGCGGCACAAAACCTGGGTGCTCATCAATATGGACGAATCAAAGACGGATTCCATGCGGGGATTAAAATGGTTTGGCTGCTATGCGTTCCGTTTTTGGTTCTTTACATTTTCTTTAGTAAATATCTATTACTGCTGTTTATGGAAGAAGGGTCTGTCGCAGCGCTTATGACAGGCAGACAGTTCTTGTGGATCCTCGCGCCCTTTTATTTCATCATATCAGCCAAATTGGTTGCGGATGGTATATTGAGAGGCATCAGCGCAATGCGGCAATTTATGGTGGCCACTTTCATTGATTTATTTCTACGTGTAGTTTTTGCATTTATACTATCTGACTGGACTCAATCAGCGCTCGGCATATGGTTCGCATGGCCGATTGGTTGGACCGTTTCGATGATTGTTTCCCTATTCCTTTATAAATCAGAATACAAAAAAATTAAAAACTGATTCATCTTATAAAAGAACAGATTCATTGAATAATGCTACTTCGTTTGGTCTGCATTAATTTGTTATCTTTCATAGAAACTGCTTCCTATATGATAGGGAGCAGTTTTCTTCTTTACATCTATTTTCAATTCATGTTTCCCGAAAAGCCAAAGCGGATAATCCATATCTCTAATATATAATACGTTATCTCCTGCCTCAATCTGCCAAGGATAAATATGACTTGTTTACCCCATCCTTATTCCCAACTATCAAGATTTCATGAAGTTGGATGTTTGTTCCTATCATCATAATAATATTTGATGCTTTATTTCAAAGAAAAAAAGACTCACATAAGTGAGTCAAGAGACCGGCAATGTGCTATCTTCACGCA
>CANDJN010000043.1 GCA_947385085.1 uncultured Erysipelotrichaceae bacterium
AAAGACTAAAATCCACTTCGCTGCCTTCAAAGTGGAAATAAACTTTTCACTTCAGGGAGGCGGTAATTGTTAAAAAAGTATTAGCATTTTGCATTATAGTATGATATAATGCAATGGCAGTAAGAACGAGGAGGTATAGCATGAGAGATCGTATTACTTTCAAGTGCTCAGAATGCGGTGAAGAGAACTACATCGGAACACGAAACAAACGTAAAAATCCGGAACGTATGCAGATCAATAAATTTTGCCCGCGTTGTAACAAGAAAACTTTACATAAAGAGAAAAAATAAAAAGGGCCAGCGGCTCTTTTTATTTCTGAAAAAGGAGAATGCACATGACAAAAATTGATTCATTAATATTGGGACCCTATGCGACAAATTGTTATTTATTGTGGAAGGATCGGCATGTTCTGATTGTCGATCCCGCCAGTAAAAGCAACAAGATCCATCAGTTGATTACGATGTTTGATGGTATTGTCGACGGTATTTATTTAACGCATGGTCACTTTGATCATATTGCCGGTGTGGATGTCATGGTCGAACATTATCATTGTCCAGTATATATGAATGAGCTGGACATCCCCTTATTGACCAATCCCTATCTGAATGTTTCCGCAGGAAGCGGCTTAGGAAATGTGGTAGTTGACAGTGAGGTAAAGGCCTTGGCGCCAAACGAAAACACGATCGGCGCATTTTCCTTTACCTTGGTGGACGCTCCGGGACACAGCGAAGGCAGTTGCTTGATGCTGTGGGAAAATCATATGATCTGCGGTGATGTTATTTTTAAAGGCAGCATTGGACGAACGGATCTGGTCGGGGGCTCGAATATCAAAATGATGCAGAGTCTACAGATGATTCGTTCTTTGGATCCCGATTACATCATATATCCAGGTCATGGTGAACAGACAACGCTGTTGGAGGAATTGAAAACCAATCCGTATTTGATGTAATATTCATATAAGAAAATATAATACTGTGGTGAAATAGGGCATAGGAGAAAGCATATTTCATAAAAATGTATTACACTTAACATTTATCGCTATGTAAGAGATATGGTATGATTGTGCATAAAGTCTGATTGATTATAGGATAAGTAAAATCGATTTATCGGTAAAAGGGGCAGGAAGTGAGCATTCGCTTTATGCCTTTTTATGTGGCCATACAACCTAAGCATCTATTGTTTTAAGGAAGGGAGTGCAAATGGAAAAAGCAATCTGACAGTGATAAATGTCGTCATCATTATGATCGGTTAAAATATCAAAATGTTGCTACATTTCCTGATTATTCACTTAATTTTAGTAAATACAAAAAGAAAAACGAAAAGAATATATGAGGAAGTGATAATGATGCAGGAACAATTAAATCAGCTGATCGAACTGGGTATACAGAAACAGGCTACGGATTTTCACTTTGTATTATATCAAAATTCCCTGCGGGTTTTGCTTAGGGGCAGAAATGGCATGGAGGAAGTGCATAGTGCCGCAATCGGTTTGCGGTTATTTCATTATCTGAAATACATAGCCAATCTGGATTTGGGAAACTGTGATAAACCGCAGTCAGGAGGTTTTCAGTTGGAGTTACATGGTCAAACCCTGTTTTTTCGCTTTTCTTTGATTACTTCCTTTGATAAGGAAACCGGAGTGTTGCGAATTTTGAACAATCATTCCCGAATTTGTTTGGATGATTTAAGCAGTGAGAAAAAACAAACGGCGATCTTTCGACGCTGGACCCGCTGCCGCAGCGGACTGGTGATATTTTCCGGGCCCACCGGAAGCGGGAAAACTACTACACTGTTTGCTTTATTGGATGAAATTGCCAAGCTTGGCACTGCGAAGATTATGACCTTGGAGGATCCAATCGAAATTCATGATTCTCGCTTTGTTCAACTTGCCATTAATGAAACGGGCGGCTTTACGTATGAAGAAGGGATTCGCCAGTTGATGCGCCATGATCCCGATGTGATTATGATCGGTGAAATTCGCGATTCCTACAGCGCCAAGATGGCATATCGTTGCGCCTTAACCGGTCATATGGTCTTTTCCAGCATTCATGCCCGCAATGCACGGGAAGCGTTAAAGCGACTACAGGAATTGGGGGTGGATAAGCAGGAATGGCAGAATACGTTAACCGCCATTTGTGCCCAGCGATTGTATATGAGGAAAAACAATGAAAAGGAGCGAATCTGTATTTATGAAATCTTGGAGGGAACAAAGCTACAAAGCGCCTTGGAAGATAAGGAAATTGTCGATCATGAAGACATTGAGGTCAAAATCTTACAAGCTGTGGAAAAGCAGCTTATTTCCAAAACGGCAGCCCAAGGCGATTTGTACACTGAAACGTTTTGAATGGGAGGCTTTGGCAAACCTATTACAACAGGGTTATACTTTTGCGGATGCGTTTATGTTGATTCAAGAATATGCGGCGCTATTGCGAGAATTGGAACAGGGAAAGGCGTTGGCTGAACTACTTGTTCAAGGTCATCACGGTAGCTTTTATGATCACTTACGTTTTTTTCTGAAAATTACCTCACTGAGTGAAGCGATTACATCCGCGTTGGAGATGGATGACGTCATGAAAAATATGCGCAGCCGCATGCTGAAACAAGCCCGTTATCCGATGCTTTTATTCATCATGTCGTTTTTTACATTGTATGTATTTACGGCACAGATCTTACCACAACTCATGCAAAGCTTTGCGCTGGATGAGGAAAGCAACATGTGGATGAGCGCCATTGTTATATTGCGAGGATTCGCTATGATGATTCTGGGAATTGTATGTGTACTGTTGATTGTAGCTTTGATTGCCAGCCGCTCCTCAACGTGGAAGCTTGGGAGCTTGACTTGCTTGCGTTTTACATCATTGCCACAACAATACTGTTCATATTTATTAGCTGGTTATTTTGCCCAGCTGCTTCATCATGGTATAACGACCAAGAATGCATTTGCCTTTCTCACTCAATGCGATGCCAGCGTATTATTAAAGCATTGTACGTCTAAAATGGAAGCGCAGCTACAGGAAGGGATACCTTTAGAAGACTGTCTTTCCGCTCAGGATTGGCTGGATCAGGCATTTGTGAGGATGTGGATGATTGCCGAGCATACGCACAATATGGAGACATCGCTGCGGCAATATCAGCGTCACCAAGAAGCCGCTTGGGAACAGTTGTTAAAGCGATTTGGTATGGGCATCCAAATCAGTACGTATCTCTTTGTTGGAATTATGGTCATTCTTGTTTATCAAATCATGCTGGTGCCGCTACAAATGATGGAGTCTATGTAAAGGAGGAAAAACATGAAGAAGAATCAAGACGGTTTTACAATTCTGGAAATGATTATTGTTTTATCTATTATTGCTTTGGTATTTTTGCTGACCTTGCCCAATATTCAACAAAAGCAGGAAATCATTCATGATAAGGGATGTGAAGCACTGGTAGAGGTCGTGAATGCACAGATTCTACTGTATGAAGTCGATCACCTCGTACCGCCCACAAGCATCAATCAGCTGATAGCGGAAGGATATATCAAGGAAACACAGCGACGTTGTCCTGCCGGTGAAATGATCGAGATTGCGAATGGACAGGCACAGGCACACTGAGGGCTTCACCATGATTGAAGTGCTGCTGGTATTGATGATATTATGTTTCGTATTGCTGCTATTTCCGCTGATGCATACCCGCCATCATGATTTTACCTTACGCATGGAACAGCTAAAGCAGCTGCTATTATTACAACAGGAGTTGGCGATTCAGGAAGTAGAAACGATTACGGTTATCTTTGATCAAACAAAAATGCAAGTAGGAGCGGATACTTATGAGCTTGGTATGACATGCGTTGGCAGTGTTATCTTCCATCCTAACGGCAACGTCGATCGTGCTCAAACATTGCGCTGTTATCAAGGGGAACAGGCAGGCTCACTGGTGATTCAGCTGGGAAGTGGGCGAATGTATATTGCAAAATAACAGAGGGAGTTTACTCATTGATGTTTTGTTGGCGTTGTTTATCATCGGCTGGATGATCGAATTGCTTTATGGTGCTTTATGCTTGTCAGTGCACTTTCAAAATCAACCACAGAAGGAGGATCGATTTCATGAAATATATGAACGCGCAGTCCGGATTTACGATGATTGAAGTTTTACTTGCTTTACTGGGCACTTCATTATGCACACTGCTATGCGTTCAAATTGCTACCCTCATAGGGCATCATCAAATAAACGATCATCGGGTAGAGGATGAAATTGCCATCAAGCAGTTACGTTTGATATTGGCGCAAAGCGAAATAATGGATGTAGAGGAACAATGCTTATCTTTTTATTATCATGAGGATGTTTTTCGCTTGGTTCGCTATGAAGACAAGCTAGTCAAACGAAAGGGCTTTGAAGTTATGCTACAGGATGTTGATTCTATACAGTTCTATCAAGAAAACATGTGCATTTTCTTATCTTATCGCCGCGATGATAGGGAACGACAAGTGGAGCTTGCTTGTGAAGAATAGCGGCTTTGCGAGTATATATTCCTTATTGCTTTTGGAAATCGTTGTGGCATTTGCACTCATGTTGATTACTGCTGCGACTTCCTTATCTGCATCTGATCCGCAGTCCTTACACTATGAGGCAGAGCTTTTTGCGATATATCACATCAAGGCACAAATCAAGGATATGGATAATTCGCAACCATCAGAAAATGAGGATATAACGGTTAATGATGAAAAAGGAACACCGGGTGAGGACGAGTTCATCATTCCTTATGAGAATTTAAGCTATGAGGGTATCACCATAGAATTTTACTATGAAAGGGATCATGTGGATGTATATTACCAAGATGTTCACCTATGTATTTACTTTGATCCCGCTTATAAAAGAATTACTAATTTGGTATATCTTTCTCAATGAGTGCCAAAGTAATAAAAGAAGGTGATAAGATGCTGCTCAACATTATTACAAGTCTATGCTTTTATACATTCATGATGGCATTGGGACATATCCTGTGCTTTGTGGAACCGATGGGCTATCACACGATTCCGATTTTCTTCCTTTTCCTAGTTTTAACCATGGGCCTGTATCACGAGAACTGTAAGGCAATGGAAATCAAAGACTTTATCATATGTGCTTTATTTGTAGTCCTTTGTGCCGGTTATTTTTATTATAATCATTATTCATATACAGTGGATGTGATCGCATATATGTATTTGGCGGCGTTTTTACCGTTTGTATCGTTTGCCTCCGGCATTCGCTACCGCAGTCTAATGTGAAAAAATTTGACGACAATCATAAAATGCTTTAAAATAGTAGAGGATAAAACAAAGAAAGGTGAATGATATGATATCCTCTAATGATTTAAAACCAGGTATGACAATCCAGCAGGACGGTAATATATTCGTCGTATTAGAACAAAGTCAAAATAAAACGGCACGCTCTGCAATGGTGGTAAAGGCGAAGGTGCGCAATTTGCGAACCGGTTCTAATGTGGAGCTTTCTTGGGGCGGCGGTGACAAAATTCAGCCGGCACGTATTGATAAGAAGGAAATGCAGTATCTGTATGATACTGATGAAGCATTGGTATTCATGGATAATGAAACATATGAACAAATCGAGATTCCCAAGGATCGTTTGAAATGGGAAATGAATTTTATTAAACCTAATGACAATGTGATGATTTCGATGTTTGAAGGTGAAATCCTCGGTGTGATTCTGCCGGATAAGGCTACTTTGCAAGTCGTGGAATGCGAACCGGCGGTAAAAGGTGATACGGCAACCAGCGCTTCTAAAAATGCCAAATTGGAAAGCGGCTTGGAAATCAAGGTTCCGCTGTTCATCGAACAGGATGAAATGATCGTTGTCAATACTGCGGATGGAAAATATTCCGGACGCGCAAAGGACTAAGAAATGGAATGAGACCGCACTTAGCGGTTTTCTTTTGGAATTTGTCAAGAATCTCTTTGTTTATCATACCAATCCGCTTTGAAGTTTGATATAATAATAGCTGATTAGGAGGTTTTTTCTTATGGAAAAGTTATCAAGGGTCAAACGATATGAGGATCTGCGCAAACAAATCGAAGATGAAAGCATCGGAACTGATACTCCGCCACAAGAAAAGCTACAGGATTATGCGCAGCGCTTGAATGAAATCGATCCTTCCATTTTCAGAAAAGTAAAGATCACCGAAGAAGAACCTTATACACCTGAACGTGAACGAGTCATAACCGGAGAAGATGCGGTGGATACAGAATCCACAATTGGTGAATTTCGCAATGAATATCTGGATGATTTTATTAATGAAGTGCGAGAGTATAATATAAAAAAGGGTAACCGTGACAATGAGGATACACAAATTGATATATTAAACCGTTTGAATTCGGTATCACGTGCAAAGCGATCGGATTATGTCCAAAACATCGAGGAGGAAATCAGTGAGCCTGTCAAAGAAAGCAAAGCAGCATTAGCTCGTGAGGAAATTGCCGAGCAGGTAAAAAGCTTGTTGGATGAGGAACCGGATTCCAACATAAAGAGCGTTACCAAAGAAGTGATACCACAGCCGATCAGCCAAAAACAAAGCAACGTTGTAAATACCAACAGTATTGCTCGGTCGGTGAGTGAACGAACGAAAATTGAAAATACCAATCGTATGAAACAAATTCAAAAGGAAAGTGAAGCAGAAGCGTTGAATGTGACCAATACGATTCACCAATCTACGCTGAAAAGTCAAAATGATGAGCGTCATCATCCTTTTGTCAGTCGTAAAAACAAGCCAACGGTGGTAGCGACCAAGGAAGAACAGGCAGAAGCAGAGCGGGAGCGCAGACTTCACCAAAAGCTTGTGGAAGAAACCGAGCAGCTGCGAGTTCAGTTGAATGAATACGAGGATGATCTCAATGATCTAAGTGAAGGTGTAGAGAAGACCAATAAGATGTTAAATGTAATATTGGGCTGTTTAATTCTGGCTTTGCTAGTTATCATTGGCATCATCATATACTGGATTGTACAGGCAGGAGGACTCGTCTGAAATGAAAATCAATATAGCGATTGACGGCCCTAGTGCGGCCGGTAAAAGTACCATTGCCGATATACTGGCTCAACAGCTTCACTATGCACACTTAGATACTGGAGCGATGTATCGCTGTGTCGCTTATGCGGCGATGACGCGTCAAATTGACTTGGATGATGAAATGGCTCTGACAAGGATGCTGGAGCATCTGGATATTCATTTTAATGACGCCGGCGAAGTGTGGATTGGTGATGAAAATGTATCACAAAAGATTCGCACCAATGAAATTTCCATGGCGGCATCCAAGGTCTCCGCTCATCCGCAGGTAAGGAAAAGCTTGGTGGCGAAACAACAGGAAATTGCCAAAAACAAAGGCTATATTCTGGATGGACGCGACATTGGCACCGTTGTATTACCGGATGCGGAACTGAAAATTTATATGGTTGCCAGCGTAGAAGCTCGTGCCAAGCGCCGATATAAGGAATACATCGAAAAAGGTATGAATGCGGAGTATGAGACAATCTACCGTGATATTGAACAACGGGATTATCAGGACTCGCATCGCAAGGCCTCACCGTTAAAAAAGGCGGAGGATGCGATGGAAATTGATACGAGCGATATGACGATAGCGGAGGTCATCGCTTATATTATGGAGCGAATAGACAAGGAATAAGAACGGAGGTGGATCGAATCCACGTGTGCAAGGATTCGAATACGCTTATGATAAAAGGTATAGCAGCGATCGTTGGCCGTCCCAATGTCGGGAAGTCAACGATTTTTAACCGAATGATCGGTGAGCGAAAAAGCATAGTAGAGGATTCACCGGGAGTCACCAGAGATCGCATTTATGGCAAGGTCGAATGGCTGACTCAGGAATTTCGACTCATTGATACCGGTGGAATTCAACTGGAGAATCAGCCATTTCAAGAAGAAATACGCGTACAAGTTGAAATTGCTATGGATGAGGCTGACGTCATCATATTTGTCGTAAACGCCCGCGAGGGTGTTACTCATGATGACGAATATATTGCCAGATTGTTACAAAAAAGCGAAAAGCCAATTTTACTGGCAGTCAATAAAGTGGATAATTTGGAAATGATGAGCGATATTTATGAGTTTTATCAATTGGGAGTCGGTGATCCGATTGCCATATCGGGCGTGCATGGAATCGGCATCGGAGATATTCTTGATCGCATGGTACAATCCTTTCCCCATAAAGCAATCAGTGAATATGAAAGCATGACAAAGTTTTGCTTGATTGGTCGTCCTAATGTGGGAAAGTCTTCGTTGGTAAATGCGATCTTAAAGCAGGAGCGATCCATTGTCAGTGATGTCGAAGGAACCACCCGTGATGCGATTGACACTCCCTTTCAAAGTGATGGAAAGGATTATGTGGTTATTGATACTGCCGGTATCCGCAAGCGCGGCAAGATTTATGAAAACATTGAAAAGTACAGTGTGTTAAGAGCGATGAGTGCGATTGAACGCAGCGATGTGGTCTTGGTGCTGATCGATGGGGAAAGCGGCATCCGTGAACAGGATAAGCACGTGGCTGGTTATGCTCATGAAGCGGGAAAGGGAGTTATCCTTGCCTATAATAAATGGGACTGTGTGGAAAAAGATGAACAGACGATGAATCAAGTCACCAAAGATTTGCGTAAGGAGTTCATCTACCTGGATTATGCCCCGATTGCCTTTGTATCAGCCAAGACATCACAACGTGTCAATACCTTGCTGCCGCTCATTGATCAGGTTCATGATGCATCCTTATTAAGAATTCAAACTAACATTCTCAATGAGGTTTTGATGGATGCACAGCTTATGACACCTCCGCCTACCCATAAGGGACAGCGCTTAAAAATCTATTACGCGTCACAGGTTGCAGTGGCTCCGCCCACCTTTGTGTTGTTTGTCAATGATCCACATTTACTGCACTTTTCCTATCAGCGTTATTTGGAAAATCGTTTGCGGGAAGCATTTGGCTTTATCGGAACACCGCTGCATATTATTGCGCGGGAAAGAAAGTAGGTTTGAATATGAAAACAGTGGTAATCGGAAGCGGTAGTTGGGGCAGTGCACTGGCTCAGGTTTTAGCCGATAAACAAGAGGAAGTCATAATCTATGGTATGGATGAGGAAGAAATAAGTGATATCAATGATCATCATCAAAATCAAAAATATTTTCCGCATGTGAAATTAAATGAGACCTTGAAAGCCACCACAAACATTGAGGCGGTGAAAGATGCCGATGTGATTGTTTTAAGTGTACCCAGCATTGCGATTGAAAGCGTATGTAAACAGATTGCGGATTTGGTGGAGAAGCAGGTAATCATCGTGAACACAGCCAAAGGCTTTCATCCTGTCACCAACGGTCGGATGAGCGATGTCATTCGTGCCGCAATGCCGCAAAAATCCTTGCGCAGTGTTGTGTCATTGATCGGACCATCTCATGCGGAAGAGGTTGTGGTACGAATGTTAACGACCATTTGTGCCGTATCTTTGAATGCGGAGGATGCGGAGACGATCCAACGACTGTTCTCCAACGATTATCTGCGCGTTTATCGCGGCAGTGATGAAATCGGCAGTGAGATCGGCGTAGCCGTGAAAAATGCCATTGCGTTAGCAAGCGGGATGCTTGCGGGACTTGGCTATGGTGATAATACCCGTGCGGCACTCATTACCCGCGGATTGGCTGAAATGATTCGCTATGGTGTTGCGATGGGAGGAAAGGCGGAAACCTTTATGGGGTTGACCGGCATCGGTGATTTGATTGTGACCTGCACCAGTCATCATTCGCGCAATTTCCAAGCCGGCTATACGATCGGCAAAGAAGGAAATGCCAAGCATTTCTTAGCGACCAATACGAAAACGGTAGAAGGTATACGCACAGCGAAAATTGTACATGAGGTTGCGCAGCAACTAGGCATTGATATGCCGATTGTTTCAGAAATCTATAAGGTGATCTATGAGGATAAGGATCCAAAGATTTCCTCTATGGATCTGATGCTTCGTGATTTAAAAGCAGAATAAAAAGATAAATGAATTTACTGACATGATAACATTCATAAGAAGGCAGATAACAAGCCGTAGCTGATCTGTCTTTTTCTATGCTTATGAATGAAACTTTATGTTAATCGTTATGCAAACACCTTTTTATAGCGAAGGCGGTTACTTCATGATATAATAAGAAAGCGTTTGGGAAAAGCGTTAGTTTATGGAAAACAGTGGATAATAAATTATGATGAATGAGAAAACGGAGGATTACTATGGCAGATTTACAACATGAAATAGCGCGAAGAAGAACCTTCGCTATCATATCTCACCCGGATGCGGGAAAGACCACTTTGACGGAAAAACTGTTGTTATACGGAGGTGCCATCAATCAGGCTGGCAGTGTGAAAGGGAAGAAAGCGAATAAGCACGCTGTATCAGATTGGATGGAAATTGAAAAGCAGCGCGGTATCTCTGTCACCTCTTCAGTTTTACAGTTTGAATATGAAGATTACTGCATCAATATTTTGGATACGCCGGGTCATCAGGATTTCAGTGAGGATACATACCGTACTTTAATGGCGGCCGATTCTGCGGTGATGGTAATAGACGGCTCTAAAGGGGTAGAAGCACAAACAAAGAAATTGTTTAAGGTATGCTTGTTGCGTCATATACCAATCTTTACTTTTATCAATAAAATGGATCGTGCGGCAATGGATCCCTTTGAATTGCTGGAACATATTGAGGCAGAATTGGGAATTGCGACCTATGCGATGAATTGGCCAATCGGATCGGGTAAGGACTTTAAGGGGGTTTATGAACGTGATCATCAGCGTATCATTGCCTTTCATGGCGGTGATCACGGACAAAAGGAAGCGGAGAAGATTGAGGGTAGCCTACAGGATGATACGTTTGTGTCAGTTTTGGGTGAGCATTTTTATGAGCAGCTTAAGGAAGACAGTGAATTGCTGGATATGGCAAGTACGGAATATGATGAAGATCGAATTGCGCATGGGGAATTAACACCGGTATTCTTTGGCAGTGCCTTGACGAATTTTGGCGTAGAACCGTTTTTAGAACATTTTTTGCGCATGACAACACCGCCCTTGCCAAGAGAATCCTCGATCGGTGCGATTAATCCATTTGATGAAAATTTTACCGCCTTCGTATTTAAAATCCAAGCCAATATGAATAAGGCGCATCGAGACCGCATTGCCTTTATGCGCATTTGTAGCGGACGTTTTGAAAAGGGAATGGAGGTTTATCATATGCAGGGGGGGAAGAAAATCAAGCTGGCACAACCCCAACAATTCATGGCACAGGATCGTGAAATCATTGAAGAGGCGTATGCCGGCGATGTGATCGGTGTATTTGATCCCGGTATCTTTGCGATTGGCGATACACTTTGTAATGCATCGCACAAGCTGGAATTTAAACGAATTCCGACCTTTGCGCCGGAGCACTTCGCTCGTGTTATGCAAAAGGATACGATGAAGCGAAAGCAGTTTACCAAGGGGATCACGCAAATAGCGCAAGAAGGCGCCATCCAAGTTTTTCAGGAGCTGAATTTAGGGATGGAGGAAATCATTGTCGGGGGTGTTGGTATACTGCAGTTTGATGTATTGGAACAGCGTTTAAGAAGTGAATATAATGTGGAGATTAAGATGGATATTCTCCCATATGAATGTGTACGCTGGATTGAGGACCAGACATTGGATCCCAATTCGCTTAATCTCAACAGTGATACAAAGCGCGTTAAGGATTTGAAGGGCAGAAATCTATTAATATTCCGCAATAATTGGGGAATTAAGTGGGCATTAGATCAAAATAAAGATCTTGTCTTAAATGAAGTCGGAAACGTGGATTAACGAGTAGAAACAATTGTGAGATATAACGGAATTTGTCTTGTCATGATAACTCTCAAACATGAAGATAAATCACACATCGCATAAACTTATCATGTTTGACCATACTGGTAACAGGAGGTAAAAAAATGAATGACGATACGATAATTTGTGTATGTAACAACGTTACTGTGCATCATATTCGTGAAGCTATATTAGCTGGCGATATGACATTTGCGGCAATGCAGGAGCGGACCGGTCTTGGTACCGTTTGCGGCGCCTGTATCAGTGAAGGTGAAACAGTATTTAATCGTTTAAAGGATGAGTTGAAATGATTCATCTTTTTTATATGCATACATAGTATATCTAAGTGATAACAACAACGCGTAGAGCCAAAAATGCAAAAAAAAGAAAATTAGCGGTTTACACCATTCTTTCTTTGGCTTAAAATATAGGTTAAAAGGAAGGAGCGAGGGATATGAATGAAACAGCACTGTTAAAATTGTTGGAGCACAATGCCCGTATGGAGTCTTGTGATCTGGCTGCGGCACTGAATGAAAGTGAAGATACGGTAAAGGAAACAATGAATCAGTTGATTCAAAATAAAGTATTATTGGGTCATCATACGTTAATCAACTGGGATAAAACCAATGTTGATCGGGTGATGGCTTTGATCGAGGTCAATGTGATGCCGGAACGGGAATATGGTTACGATCGCATTGCTAAACTTATTTATCGATATCCGGAAGTTGATACGATGTATTTAATGAGTGGTAAAAGCGAATTCATTGTGATTATTTACGGCAAAACCATGCAGGAAATTGCCCAGTTTGTCGGTAGTAAGCTTGCCTGCATTGATAAGGTTACGGGTACATGTACATTGTTTGTATTAAAGAAATATAAATCGGAAGGGATTGTATTTGAAGAGGAAGAAGAAGTCAAGGAACGGCTTCTGGTGACACCATGATTGATGAGAACTATTTAAGTAAACGTGTTCAGGCAGTAAAGCCAAGCGGAATCCGCAAGTTTTTTAACTTAGCCGCTGAGAAGGAAGGCGTCATCTCTTTGGGCGTTGGTGAGCCGGACTTTGATACGCCATGGCATATTCGTGAAGCAGCGATTTATTCCATTGAGCAAGGAAGAACCTTTTACACTGCCAATAAAGGATTATTGGAGCTGCGCATGGAAATTTGCCGTTATTTGGATCGCCGCTTCTCAATAAGTTATGACCCCAATCAGGAAGTCATCGTTACGGTGGGAGGAAGTGAAGCAATTGATATTACGATTCGCTCGATCATTAATCCGGGTGATGAAGTAATTGTTTTAAGTCCCGGCTATGTCGCATACGAACCAAGTGTTACAATGGCAGGCGCAACACCGGTAGTCATCGAATTAACGGAGGAAAATCAATTCAAGTTGAAGGCGGAACAGTTAAAGCAAGCAATCAGTAAGAAAACCAAGGCGCTGCTCATTAATTTCCCCAGCAATCCAACTGGTGGAGTTATGAATCGAGCAGACTATGAAGAAATCGTTCCAATCATTGAAGAGAGTGGAATACTGGTAATCAGTGATGAAATCTATGCAGAATTAACGTATGGTGAAAAGCACTGCTCATTGGCAAATTTTCCGCAAATCAAGGATCAAGTTATACTGATTTCCGGCTTTTCCAAAGCGTTTGCGATGACTGGCTGGCGATTGGGCTATGTTTGCGCTAATTCTATATTGATTCAGGCGATGAATAAAATTCATCAATATATTATTATGTCAGCTCCAACCGCGGCGCAGTACGGCGCGATTGAGGGCTTGCGCAATGGCTTGGCTCACGTTAAGGAAATGCATGATTCCTATCAAACACGCCGCAATTTCATCGTTAACGGTTTTAATCAGTTAGGTCTGAAAACACATATGCCCCAAGGTGCGTTCTATATTTTTCCTTGTATTAAAAGCACTAAAATGAGCAGTGATGAATTCTGTGAGGCGCTGTTGGAGGATCAATCGGTTGCCTGTGTGCCTGGAACGGCATTCGGCAAGGCAGGGGAAGGGTTTATTCGTGTTTCCTATGCCTATAGTATCGATGAAATCAAAGCGGCCTTGACCAGAATTCAAGCTTTTTTAGCAAAGCTACCTTCACATGAGTAAACAACGGCATATGAAATTCAACTTTAAGATTAAAAACATTTTTGAAAATAGAATGGAAAAAAAAGAGGACGCCAATTCGATAACAATCGAACTAGCGTCATTTTTATTATCCTTTCGATGAGTCAGTGAGAAATATAATTTTATAGTATAAAATGATAGTTAGTAAATATTTAAATGCACGGGCAATGAAATTGTTACTTATTGGATATATGGTGTATATAATCACTTTCCAATACTTTATTGTTAACATCGATACGTTCATAAATATCCAAATTCATCTGTTTTATATAATCTGTGATTTCCCCATCGTAATCGGATGTATAATGTATTTTTCCATCATACCAGCTGTAGTCTGGGAAGAATACATATCCTGAATAGTTTGGATTAAATGCGTCGTGTCCAAGGTAATACTTCGATGGAGTAAATCCAAGTAGATTAAGAACAGTGGGTAATATATGGAACATTAATCGATGTGATTTGGCATAAGAGATTTACCTATGGGATGACGATCTTGATATTGGCATGCCAAGATAAACGATGAAAAATTTCTGGAGGTTACGCCAATAGAATTAGGAGAACAGTTTTTTTTATAAACGGGCGGAAGTGATAAAGGATATTGGTTTGTATTTGCTAAGGCGAGAAAAAATCATACGATGTTTTTGAAAAAATGCTATGACGGATATACCGTTTTACCAAGTTCGTTTTCGATACTACTCAAGAACCGGATTTCAATTATGATCTCTAGTTCCTTAAAGTTGATATTGAAATGGCATGAATAAGGATCTCTACTGTTACGCGCTGAGTATGTATTATAAATAAGAAACAAGTTACTATTCACCGACGAGAAAAAAGCTGTCAAGTGGAAAACCAAAAATAATATG
>CANDJN010000044.1 GCA_947385085.1 uncultured Erysipelotrichaceae bacterium
TATTATTCTATTTTTTTCTTTTGCAATTAAAAGTGTTTGCATATTTTTGATAGCTAACTTTACAAGTGGCTTTAACTTTGCAATTTTTTCTGCCGGAAAAAAAGAACAAGAATCTTCCCAAATCAGTATCAAATCTTCTGCTACTGCTGCCTTGTTTGCTGTCACTCTTTCTAAAATCATACTTCTTTCCTTTCTTCATAGCAAAACATTGATGGGATTCTCTTTTTATTATATGCTCTCTTAACAAGACTGTCAAATTATATCATTTTATTCATTTCTTTTTTTAGTCTACCAATGATTTTCTTTTCGAGGCGAGAAATATAAGATTGTGAAATCCCTAAGCGCTGAGCAATATCCTTTTGCGTCAATTCCTCATGCTCAATACCATAGCGCATTTGCAATATCAGACGTTCACGCTCTTTTAACGTCTTCATCGCCTTCATCAGCTCACGCTTGTTTTCCTTGCGTTCAAATTCCTTGGTGACAATATCATCATCGGTTCCCATAATATCCGATAATAACAATTCATTGCCGTCATAATCTACATTGAGCGGTTCATCAAACGATACCTCTGCTTTGCGGCGGCTCTTTTTACGCAAAAACATCAAGATTTCATTTTCAATACAGCGGGATGCATAAGTTACTAAGCGGATGTTTTTGTCCCGCTTAAATGTATTCACCGCCTTGATCAATCCAATTGAGCCGATACTGATCAGATCCTCCATAAAGATTGGATTGGATTCATAGCGCTTGGCAATATAAACCACCAGACGCAAATTATGTTCAATCAATAAGTTACGAGCAGCTTCATCACCATTTTCCAAAGCGATCAACGCTGCCGTTTCTTCCTCTTTGCTTAAAGGCTGAGGCAGTGCGTCACTTCCATGCATATAATAGCACTGCGCTTGAGTGCGCTTATTACGCAGCCATGCTTGAATTCGTTTCCAGATTTTCATTGTCCTCACTCCTGTGTCATCATATGTATACTTAGCAAAGCATTCGCTTTCAGCGGCAGTTTCATATGAGGCTGAAAGTGAATCAATACGCGATGATATGATCCCTTGCCAACACGGGCACTTGCTTCATAACAGGCAATGCGGCTATCGCCCTGCGTCGTATTCATCATTACCCATTTTATGCCGATATGATCAAAATATGTTTCATAACGATCATCCAGCAGTAATACCGGCAAGCCCTCCTGCATCATAAAATTGGCGCTGTCCAAATATCCTTTGATATGCAGCACTTTCTTTGATGCTTGAATTTCCAGCGGATAAAGGAAGCTTTGTTGCGTCAATTCATATTTCCAATGCCAAAACATTCCCAGCCACGTGAAGGCTAATATCACCCACAACAAAACTGGTATACGATCACTCGGGACAAAATAGATGCCCAAATGAAAGCTTCCGCCATACCACAAATACGCACTGATGCTGCAAAGAATGCGATGTGCTATCATACAGAGCCAATTCTTCCATGCATAGCGATAGATTAAGTAGAAAAATCCACCTTCCAGCATGAGCATCCAAAACCACTCATAGGAACTAAAAAGAAATCCTGCGATCAAAGGGATTAACGTGCTGTAAAGCATCAAGTAACGAAAGGAACATGGCTTGGCACCCAAATAAAACGCTAAGGTCGATGCGTTTAATAAAATGAGAAAATTGCTTAACCAACTCACCTCCAAATAGCTTTCCATCCATTTCCCTCCTGTGCTTAAGTATAGTGAATCAAGCAACGATAAACTGTCGAAGAAACAAGGCATAAAAAAAAGAAAATGTGCCGACACTCGACACATTTTATCCTGCGCATTTGCATTTTACGTTTCAATCAATCCATAGCCGCCATCATGACGTTTGTATACAACCGCTATTTCCCTGGTTTCCAGATCGCGATAAATAAAGAAGGAGTGATTCAGCATCTCCATGCGCATGATCGCTTCGTCTAAATCCATTTCGGTTGGTGTGATCGTCTTGGTTCTAACCAATTCGTCATCTTCATCACCCAAATCCTCATTTAACTCCGACTCCTGATCCAAGAATGCCATAGCCAGTTTTTCTTTATGCTTGCGGTTCAGTCGTGTTTTCTGGCGTCGAATCTGATCTTCCAGCTTATCCACTGCCAGATCAATCGCCGCATACAGATCATCGTGGGTAACCTCAGCTCGCAATACCGCATATTTGGTTGGGATGGTCACCTCAATTTTCTGCTTGGTCGGATATACTCGAACCACGACATTTGCCACTACCGTTTCATCGATGATAAAATACTTTTCCAACAGGTTCAGCTTTTCCTCAATCTTTTCCGCAATGGCCGGTGTCACCGTAATGTTCTTACCGTAAATCTGAACTTTCATAAGAAGTCCTCCTTTATGTACACCTATATTATAACCATAAATTTCATCGCAAAACAGACTATCATTTTCCCTTGTTTTGTGATAGACTAATATCGAAGGGTCGCATTATCATGTGATCATTTTTTTACGCGTGATTGATGGAAGGAATCAACCTTGGGAAGACGTGCATAGATTGCGATTTCAATGCTTAGCTGAGCACAGAAATCATGAATATAGGAATATACACAGCGATCACGCACAAGGATGCGCTGGGGCAAGCCGATAATTTCAATCATATCCAACAACAGATCATTCATCATATGGGCGATCTGTTCATTGTTTTCAAAGGCTGCGCTGCGCACTCGCCGTGCCTTACTGCCAACACACACCCCCTCAACCAGATAGCGTCCCCGTTCATCCTTATTCTTAATCGGCTGGCGGACAAACAGAAAATAATCCAATTCTAATGTCTCTATCGTATGGCGATACGATTGTAGCTTAGTAATATTCTCTTCGTTCTCATATGGGAAATCATGCAATGCGATGACAGCCTTAGGCCCCTTCTGCAACAGTGTCTTTTTCGTATGAGGATTGTATCCGATAAACAGTGAGCTGTTCGCATCAATAAAGTCCATACGGAAAGCCTTAATCTTTACCAATGCCTTTTGTAATGCCACTAGATAGCGCATCAATTCCTTGGCCTGGGTATTATTCACAACATCGATATCATAACCTCGTTTCACATCATAAAAATAAACATAACAGGAATGTTCCACATACATCTGTGAATTATACGGCTTTGTGACTTCATTCTCCTTTAAGGGATTGCGTGAAAATACCATCGTCATACCATCCTTATACTTCTCCCGATGCATATTGGGCAAGTATGGATCCTGCCGTGCCATCACATAACTGGAAAAACTTGCCTGATCAGCGAAAAAGAAATATTCAATCTGATCCCGTGCCTGCGTTACAACGCAAAAGGAAATCAAATGATTACCCTTTAAATTGAATACCAGCGTTGACTGATCGGGTAAAACGCGCTGTACTTGATTTTGAAGCAGATCACTGGCTAAACCATATAACAAAGTTAAATTATCACGCTGGACGCGATTGCGCTTTATATACGTATTTTTAATCACAGTTTCCGCCAATGACGCATAGGCTCTACGCATATCACGTTCGATATTGATTTTCTCAATCGCCTCTCCGATACTGCGTACCTTTAAGCGCACACGCTGATTCTGATTTTGATAGTAACAGTCATCCCCTACCGTTAAAAACATGAGCAATTGTTCATCACTGCTCAAGTCCTTACTGCGGGGAAGATCACGCAGGGAAAGATTTAGCTTTGGTAAATAAAAACGAAAAAAGGATTCCGGATGCAGATGAATTTTATCACAGATTTCATAATGAAGCTCTGTGAAGGTTGTTTCAAAATCACAAGCCAAAGAAGCAATCCAGCGATCTTCATTCATAATATCGATGGTAATTTCCTGAAGCTCATCCTGCACTTCTAATTCATCCTGCATGAACATCCTCCTTTCCGTCCTAAATTACATTATAAGATATTTCAATGTTTCTGCCTAGCCAATAAAAGCAAAAAAAACCAATAATCAGGTTTTTCTCGCTTTTTTTTGCTCTATTTCCAATATCATGAAATCATTACCTATAACATTGATTGTTATGCTTTCTCATCATCATTTGCTATTACATCAAGCAAACGCAGATCTTCCAATGCCATGTGACGAAATTCCGGTTGATATTTCTGATGCTTCATCGCTTGTTTATGTATCTTTTGGACGCGTTCGTATAATTCACGCGCCGAGATGCGCATAGCTCCCTGTCCTAAGATGATGTTTTGTTCTGCCCCATCGGAAGTAGCGACACTGACGTTCAGTTCCTTTGCCAAATGATGGGTTGCTTTTTCAATATAGGCATCGGCTGTTTGCGCTTCCTTGGTATATACAATGGAAAGATGATGATCATGAACAATGTGTTCCGTTATCGCCGATGTTTTATACGCATCGAAAACGACTATAATCATCTGCTTGGTATATCCTTGATAATTGCTTAGCATTGCCACCAATCCCCTACGGGCTGCGTCGGGTTCTGATGCCATCAGTTCCTTGAGATCAGGCCATTCATAAATCATATTATAACCATCGACAATCAAACAATGCGCTTTTTTCTTCGATGGTTTAGCGGAAGGCTTCACATCATTTTCGATCTTGTTGCGGCGGCGTGGCTGCCATTGCTTGCGTGGGGAATGAATTCGTGCTGTTACCCGTTTCCATTCTTCATCACTGATCTTGGCCTGGCGATGAACACGGTGCGTCGATTCACCTTGTGTTAGCTTTGCTTGAAAAGACAAATCCATATATTCATATACTTGATCATAGGGAACAGACATAGCCACTCCATGATTCAGGAAAAGTGAGCCGCATGGATAATCGTGATCCTGTTCTAAATCATACCCGATTTCCGCAATGATCGGTTGTGGATTTTCCAGTCGGCGATAACCATCATCACTCATCATAAATGTGCCTTGTCCCTTTGTTAAAATATGGACATTCTGCCCATAATGGGATAAGAGTCGATAAGCTCCACTGCCGCGTATCATACGCTGATCCACTGTAAGCGCAGATATTTCATAGGTTGCGCCGCGGTTTTCCAGTTCATAAATGGCCTGTGCAACACAGGATTCAGGACAATATAATTGATAGCTTATGTACGGCTCTAATAGTTCACACTGTGTCATTTGTAATCCTTGACGGACAGCACGCTCAATCGCATCTCGCAAATCCTGGGCATCGGTATGCTTCGCATGCGTTTTTACACCGATCAAGGTAATGCGGATATCGCTAAGGGCACTGCCGCTCAATATTCCCGGCGGCATATGTTCACGCAAATGCATCACCAGCATTTGTTGGCGTGCTTCTTCCAGCATTGAGATCGGACATCGTGACATTACCTGCACACCGCTGTTTCGCTGTAATGGTTCTAACAGCACATGTACTTCTGCATAATGCTTAAGTCGTTCAATATGTCCGACTCCTTCCACCGCACTATGAATCGTCTCACGGTAGGCGATGCGTCCGGGGGTAAACGTGATGTTCAACCCGAAACGGTCTTGAATCCGCCGCACCAGCACTTCCGCTTGTACCTTTCCTCGTAACGACAGCTGTACCTCTTTCATGCGGGAATCATAATGCAGGCGCAATGAAGGATCCTCATCGTTAAGCGGACGCAGTTTTTCCATCAAGGCAAAGTCATCCAAGCCATCCACAGAAAGAACGCGATATGTGAAAGCCCCGCTAAGTAATGGCTGTGAATCCTTTCCATCCATACCTAACGCAGATCCACTCATGGGATGATACAAACCCTTAACAGCAGCTACATAACCAGCCGGCAAGGAGGAACAAACTTCATATGTGTTACCGTGATAACGACGAATTTGATCAACCTTTTCCGAACCGATTTTCTGCTTGACGTTTAGCTCCCCGCCCATAATCTTTAAATGAGTAAGGCGCTGTTCGCTTTCATCATGGGTGATTTTATAAACCTGAGCCGCAAACGTAGCGCCATAATGACGTGGTGGAACAAGCTCGATCATGGCATCCAAAAACTCATGAATTCCGGTTTGTTTTAATGCTGATCCGAAAAACACCGGAATTACTTCTCGTCTGCCTACTGCTTCCGCAATATCATTGGTATCTATATTTCCCTTCTTCATATATGTCTCTAACAGCGCATCACTGCATAAAGCCAGTTCTTCTTCCCATTCACTGCCCTTTTGACTGAAATTCAAGCAACTAGTTCCTACCATACACTGAATCATTTCCATATATTCACTGCGTGAATGTGTTGCCACATCCATTTTATTGACAAAGAGGATCGTAGGAACCTTTTCTGTTTGCAGGCGGTGAAAAAGCTGTTCGCCATAAGGATGATAAGGATCAGTGGCACTGATCACCAATACTGCCGCATCCAAAACCGTAAGTGTATGCTCCAGTGATGCAGAGAAGTCGCGATGTCCCGGTGTATCCAATAATGTGATATCATAATCTCGCCATGTAAAAAAAGCTTCCTTTGCCGTTATCGTAATCCCCCGCTGTCGCTCCAATGGATCACAATCTAAAACCGTACTGTCGTGATCCACGCTTCCCTGTGTCTTTACCTTCCCGCTTTGATATAGCAGGGCTTCGCATAAAGTCGTTTTCCCAGCATCGACATGAGCACACATTCCCACGATCAACGGTTTCATGGCACATCCCTCTTTTCACTTGCATATTTTACAATGATTTTGTGATCCACACAATACCCAAGTCACCGACAATACTTTAACTAATAGAGCTTATCGTGTAAACAACTGTTAAATCTTATAAATTTCATTAGTAAAATGGAATGATTACATGCATATTGATTTTCGTATAGCATAAAATAATGAAAACCATACTTGATCTGCTCCTGCCAAGTGGACACACGAAATAAATAAAATTACTTGATGAGCCGATTAGCTTCACGCTGATTGGGCTTTTAAGCATTTTAGTGATTCTTTACAATGCATTTTGTAAAGAATCACTCGCATAAGCCAAGATTCGTAACACTTTTATCTTTGCGAAAGACAATCATAATAGAACTGAAAAATAATATATAATAAATAATATCTGTATGAGGAACATGGTTTCTTTCTAAACATCCCATTATCGCAATTCCAATAAAGAAGATCATCCAAAACGCAACGGCAATGATGGAATAGGATTTTGTCTTTTTCTGACACATAAAAGACACCTCACTTAAAATAAAATTTATATCTTTTAAAAACGCCCTTTTTCTATTATTGCCTCACTTGTGCCAAACTATGTCAAATCATATTTTATATTACCGAGACTTAAATTATCGCCATGACTGTTTCAAAAAACGATAGGCGTTTTCATAGGCAATCGCTTTGATTTCCGCTTCGGAAAAATGATGTTTCATCTCTTCGATGATGCGTTGTGCCTGAGCCGGTGTACGCATATCATTTAACATGAAGCTTTCTCCATCATCATAATCATCCATAAAATCCAGGCCTAATGCGATATGCTCGATGCCGATTAGATCACGTAAATATTTCATATGATGGATAAAATGCTTCACATCGCGTTTATTGGGATCTTGATCCACAAAGGCACCGCAGCCTACCATGCCTATGATACCGTCACGCTTAGCTAATGCCTTACACTGCTCATCATCTAGATTGCGGGGATGATCGCACAACGCACGCGCATTGGAGTGGGTAGCCATTACGGCACCAGTCGCACAATCCATGATATCCCAAAAAGTTTGCTTATTGGCATGAGATACATCCACAATCATATGATGCTCGCCCATTCGGGAAATCACCTTGCGGCCCAGATCACTCAATCCACGCATAGGATTGCCTCGAACACCGGTTGCCAAGGCGTTTTCATCATTCCACGCTAAGGAGGCAATTTTGATGTCATGCTCATATAGCCAATCGATCTTTGCCTCAACATCATCACAAATGCCGCACATCCCCTCTACGGTGTAAATCGCGTATAACTCATCCTCTTGTTGTAAATCTTTCTTAGTCTTTACTGAATGAACCTGTAAACAGCGATCATTTTCTTCATGCAGGGCTAGGATCATTTCCTGCATTTCTTCCCAGCTCTCTGTTCCTTCAAAATAAGAAGCCATGCAGACCCATTGAAAGCCGCCTTCCTTACGCTTTGGCAACTGATTCTGTGTGATAATATTCACTTTCCCTTCCCTACGCTGTTTCATCACCGCATAACCGGTATCCGCATGCAAATCAAAAAGTTTCATATTCCATCGCATCGAAATATTTCATTTCGACTCCTCCTTCTCTACCGCTATCATATGCGCGATCCCTTAAGATATTAAGCAATGATAGCGGATCATGCTTATGCATAACAACATTATAGAGACATTCTACCGCCTGTAATGCCACAATCTGCGCCTGTTCAAATAAATCAAGGAATCCATTATGATGGCATTCCTCCTTGTCACAGGGATGAAGCCATAGCTGTCCCCGCAAATTTAAAACATCAAGAGTATCGTCAATCTCGCAGGGAACAACATTACCGGATATGAGCAACGGCTGATGAATGATTTTTTCTATGCCCTTTAAGATTTTTACTTTTATGTCTTTCGGATCATACAGCATTCTTTGTACATCCTTCCAGGATTCTAATGCTTGACGCAGTTGATAGACATGTATTGTCTTATTCAAGCTAGCCTTTATTGCCGGTATATAAATGCGTGCAATCGCCTGTAACATATCTCGATCGAATTCACAAATTTCATATGTTCGATATTCACGAATATTCTTTTGATGATACAGCCTCAACATAACCGCATCCAATACCGATTCAAAGCGATGGTGTCTGCCGGCACTCATTCCGCGTCCATTGCCGGTGCGATAGAAAATATATGGATGACTGGTCATATCCAAAGCCCAATGACATAAATGTCCCATCACATAAGCCAATTCACGCTCTTGGATCGCCGCATTGGCTTCTTTCTGTATCACCATCATCGCACGGTAATAAAAAGCATTGACATGCGTACTGTGCAATGCGCTGCCAATATGATTTAACGAATGTTCCCGCATCATTTCCCATGGTCGCATATGATAGAAAAAAAGAAAATCCGGTCCGTTAGCACCAATTCCGAACAACTGTATATGCTTTTCCAATAAGGCTTTCACATCATGGTTCATACACTGTTTCGCTATCGTTTCCGCGAAGATTTTATGGGTAATAATATTCGGCATGATTAACAACTCCTAATCTTTCCATCATTATAGCATAAAATAACAAAAGATATCGGCAATCACCGATATCTTATTGTTAAAACATGAGTTCCTGATAAATCTGATTGATCAAATTCCATGTCTGTTGTCCGACAATACCATCTACGGGAATACCCATCAAGCGTTGGAAAGCTTGAACCGCATTGGCAGTCGCAGAACCATAGATACCGTCCACTTCTACATTGGGAATTGATGGATAATAAATAGAGATATTTTTCAAACGCTGTTGAATGAATGATACTTCATTTCCCCGTGAACCAAGCCGCAACAATGTACCGGGAAATGGCGGCTGACCTATTGATGGCGCATCTCCTTGCGCAATCTGATTGGCTTCAGTAAACAGACGTTTCCAAGTGTTGGCTCCTACAATACCATCGGCAGTGAGATTAAACTGTCGTTGAAAAGCCAGCACCGCATTGCGTGTTGCATTTCCGAAGATGCCGTCTTCTACAATCACCGGAATGGCGCTATATTGACTGGAAACCGTATTCAAAGCACTTTGAACCGCTAGGACTTGATCTCCGCTGGCACCTATGCGAAGCGGTGATCCAGGATATGGCGGTGCCGTGTCTTCCGGGACGATTTCCTGATCTAATGAAGAAAAGACCGCATAAATCCGATCCCAAGTAGAACGTCCTACTATCCCATCCTGAATCAGTCCAAAACGCTTTTGGAAAGCAATGACAGCCTCTTCTAAACCGCGACCGAAGCGACCGTCAATCGCAACCTCACCGATTTCATTATAGAAAACACCAATGCTAGCCAAATAGTATTGAAGCAATTGAACATCTACGCCTTTACTGCCTTCACGCAAAGTCGTACCCGGCCACTCTCCGCTATAGAGGTTTTGAATTTGTCCAATTGACTGCAATTCTGCCAATTTTCGTACCGCCGCATAAATGTAACTGATGCGATACCATGTCGCTTTACCAACAACACCATCTACCCCTAAATTAAACTGACGCTGAAAGGTACGGACAGCATTTTCGGTAGCCGCGCCAAAGGTTCCATCTACTGGAAAAATCGGAGTAATATTAGGATAATTAATCGCAATCGCATTTAACTGTTCCTGAAGCTGGCGCACCTGTTGTCCGGTAGAACCCATGCGCAAAGGCGATCCCGGATACGATGATACAATATCCTGGATGTTGTTTGTTTCTCGAATCTGAATCTCATTTCCATAATAATAACGAAGAATGCGAATCGCAGAATAACCGCGATTGGCTAAATCTACGGTTCCCCATTGCTTCAAGCCCGGACATGTGGCAATACGTCCATCACAGTATTCCGCATAATACGGTTCCATATAGTTATTTTTCTGGATATATTGACCGAACACTTCGTCCACAACATCCGCAATGGAATCATAAATATTACGATTTTTTACAAATGCCTGATCAAACGCTGTTGAATTGGTAATGTCAAAATCATATCCCTTTGAGCGATACCATTCGGTATAAATACGATTTAAGACTAATGACATTTGCGCCCATACATTTGCCTTAATCGCTTCATAGGGCCATGTCGGATACACCTCTGAACTGGCGCAGTTTTTCAAGTAATACAGAAACGGTACGGTGATATTTTCCGCATTGCGATCCGGACGTCCCAAATGAACTGTGATATTGGTAGGAATCACAATTTGCGTCAATATCCGCGCGGTCGTATTCGGCGGTGTTTGACCGCTGTTATTTCCCCCTTCATCTGTTAAAAGATGATGATCGGGAATCACATCAATGTTACGCTGTGAACTGCGTTGAAGCCGCGTTGGAATCGGTTCTACATTAAGCAAACTGTATTCTCCGGCAAATACCTGTACCCCAAGTATCTCTTCCAATTCAAAGCCATTGGCACGCACTTGCACATTGTACGTCTCATACGGTCGCTCCTCATTGTTTTCATTTAAACTCAGCGACCTTGCCGGTGCATACAGCGGAATATTCTCGGTTTTCCCCGTATCATCCGTTATGAAAAAATCTTCAAATACCACTTCATCGTTTTCTACTTTATAGATTCGTACCATTGCCTGAGATATGGCATATGCCTGATCTCCCAAGGATGTCTGAACCTGTAAATATCCTGTAGCGATATTACCACCCCCTAGGCTACTGTATGGTAAAACAGTCGATTAGGTTGTATGTATGCCCAAAAGCACATGATAATTGCATAGAAAAGAACTTTGTCTCCTGAAAACCAATAAAAGAAAGGCTTATTATCCCATAAAAAAAGTATTATTCACGATTGAAATAATACTTTCCATTGGCTTGATATATCGCATGAATCTTTTGTTCAATTTCACTTTTACTTTGCGTTAACTCCTGAATAATCATGTCGCACATGCGATAGAGATAAACCGAAATTCTTCGCATCTCCGTGCGTGTGTATAATTCCTGTGCATTACTATGAAATAGCCGATCCACATTATTGGCAAATTTATCGACAATGGGAATATAAAGATCAGAATCCATAAAATGACGATGTTCTTCTTTAAAAAAGCGCACATCATTGATAATTTCACCGAATGATTGATTCAAGCGCAGGTCGGATTGTTCCGCTGCAGGAGTACGTTCTAGTTTAATGACAAATGACTTAACCTTATTATTCAGCAGCTTCAACGAGCCCATAATCTGAAAAACACGCATATTTTTGCTCTCCAGCAGACGCAGTTCTTTTTGCGCTTCCTCATTCATGAACGATCCCTCTCTTACTATCCACTCTCAATATTTTACCACAAAATTTTCTTGTTGAAAATGAGGGAAAGAAAAAAAGCACGCATTTCTGCACAAATTCATCTTATAAAAAAACGGGACTGCTATAAATCCCGCTTATTAGGTATATTAATTACCGCTTTGAATTTTCGATAATGTTTGTTTTACTTCTGATGCTTTCACATTTTTAACAACATACCAGCCTTGTCTGGTCATTTCATCATAAGTTCTTGCCTGATGTTCCATCGTTTCATCCAAGCCGTTTTTTAATAGATCGCGAATGTCCTGATTGGAGCTTTCCAGCGTGCCATGAACATATACTTCAACGGTGCTTTTCAGAATTAGCAAATAATTTTCCATTAATTGTTGATCATTCATTTGCTTTCACCTCCAGCATATTCAAGAGCTTTTCCTGCATTTTTTCATGCTTTTTTATTTCCTTCTCTAAAAAGGATTTCAGCTTTTCATCCTGTAAGCATCGAACTGTCTCCTTACAAATCGCGATCATGTTTTTTTCATGACCGATCGCATCTTCTACGTAAAGTAATTCTTTCTGTGTCATTGTCTGCCTCCTTATTGTTATTATGGAAGTTTTCCAATCTTTTAAACATGAAAAAACGAAAAATATTATTGTCGTTTCATTCTTAAAATTATTCATATTATGACTGTCATTTCCATAATCATTTGGGTCATAATGAATAATTAACCTTGGAAAGGTTGAAAGCATAAAAAACAGGCTGTTGACGTGAGTCAATAGCCTGTGTCTGATTCCTTAAACATCTACGATTATGAATGTGATGAATTGGTTATCGCTGCCTGTGCTGCCGCAAGTCGAGCAATCGGTACGCGGAATGGTGAACAGGATACATAGCTTAAGCCCAGCTTATCACAGAATGCGATAGATGCAGGATCGCCGCCATGTTCACCACAAATGCCCAGTTTAATTTCAGGGCGGGTTTTTCTTCCCAGGGTCGCTGCCATTTCCACCAGCTTACCAACGCCATGCTGATCCAATCTCGCAAACGGATCATTCTCATAGATTTTGGCGCTGGCATATTCCGGCAGGAATTTTCCGGCATCGTCACGTGAGAAGCCGAAAGTTAACTGTGTTAAATCGTTAGTACCAAAGGAGAAGAATTCTGCCTCAGCCGCAATTTCATCAGCCAATAGAGCAGCTCTAGGTACCTCGATCATCGTACCGACATGGTAATGCATCGTAATGCCTTCTTCAGCCAAAATGCGATCTGCAGTATCGGTAACGATCTTCTTAACATATTTTAATTCAGCCAAATCACCGATCAGCGGTAACATGATCTCCGGCTCTACATTCCAATCGGTATGCTTTTTATTCGTAGCGATTGCTGCCTTGATGACAGCTGCTGTCTGCATCTTTGCAATACCGCTGTTGGAAACGGCCAAACGTGATCCACGATGTCCCATCATCGGGTTTACCTCATGAAGATCAGCGATAACCTGCTCAATCTCTGCTACGGAAATATTCATTTCCTCACTCATTGTTCTAATATCTTCCGCATTGGTTGGTACAAATTCATGCAATGGCGGATCCAAGTAACGGATGGTCACCGGTCTGCCTTCCATTGCCTCATAGATACCTTCAAAGTCCTTCTGCTGCATCGGTTCCAATTTATCCAACGCCTGCTTCATTTGATCATCATTTTTAGCCAAAATCATCTGACGAATGGCTTTGATTTTATCACCTTCAAAGAACATATGCTCGGTACGTACCAAGCCGATACCCTCAGCGCCGAATTTCACTGCCTGAGCCGCATCCTTCGGTGTATCTGCATTGGTGCGAATCTTTAGGTTTCTGCGTGCGTCCGCCCAAGTCATGAAACGCTCAAAATCACCGGAAATCTCTGCGGGAACGGTTTTAATGGCTTCACCGTAAACATTACCGGTAGAGCCGTCAATGGAAATCCAATCGCCACGATGATAGTCCTTGCCGCCAACACTGAAATAGCCTTCCTCATCATGCATCACAATATCACCGGCACCGGATACGCAGCATGCGCCCATACCGCGAGCTACGACTGCCGCATGAGAAGTCATACCGCCGCGTACGGTTAAAATACCTTGTGATACTGCCATACCTTCGATATCCTCAGGAGAGGTCTCTAAACGTACTAAGATGACTTTTTTGCCTTCTGCTGCTTCCTTTTTCGCTTCATCAGCAGAGAATACGATCTGTCCGCTGCCTGCGCCCGGAGAAGCCGGAAGCGCATTGGTAATCACCTGTGCGGCTTTCAAGGCAGTAGGGTCAAACATCGGATGAAGTAAGGAATCCAACTGCTGCGGTTCCACCATCATCAATGCTTCATCGGTTGTGATTAAGCCTTCATCTACCATATCACAAGCAACCTTCAAGGCTGCCTGTGCCGTACGCTTGCCATTTCTTGTCTGCAGCATAAACAATTTGCCGTTTTCAATTGTAAATTCCATATCCTGCATATTCTTGTAATGCTTTTCCAGCTTGCTGCAAATATCTACGAACTGTTCATAAGCACTTGGAGAAACTTCCTTTAATTGATCAATTTTCTTCGGAGTACGCACACCGGCAACAACATCCTCGCCTTGTGCATTCATCAAGAACTCACCGTACAGCTTATTTTCACCGGTTGCCGGATTACGGGTAAATGCAACGCCGGTACCACAGTCTTCACCCATGTTGCCGAACACCATCATCTGTACATTGACAGCTGTGCCCCAACTGGATGGAATATCGTTCATCTTGCGATAATAAATAGCACGCTCATTGTTCCAAGATTTGAA
>CANDJN010000045.1 GCA_947385085.1 uncultured Erysipelotrichaceae bacterium
GATAAGAAGTACCAATTAAGTGAAAACTATGGTATACTAATGACAAGGGAATTGGCAAAGGAGGTTGATAACATGTGTAATCTAAGTCAAGGTATTAGGAATGAAGGACGCATGGAAGGTTTAATTGCCGGACGCGCTGAAGGACGCGAAGAAGGACTTGCGAAAGGAAAAGTTGAAGGTAAGGCTGAAGGTCTATCCGAAGCAGTTATGTCATTAATGCATAACATGGATTTAAGCATGGAAAAGGCATTGGACGCTTTAAATATCACAGAGGATATTCGACCTACCGTTATGAAGTTTATTGAGGACAAGAGATAAATATCTAGCTCTCAAATAACATGATTTTATATCATCTTATTGGATAATAAATGATTTCCTAATTTTGATAAACGGATAGAAATCTATATTTGTTAAAGTGGTTTCTATCTTTTTTGGTCTTATAATAAAATATGAAAATGTTATCTATATATAAATTTATTTCACATATTACTATTGCATTTTTAAACTTACGGTTCTTTTTTAAACCAATAGGCGCTGCCATAGCTGCTGCTTTGTCCGCTGATTGGCTCAATGAGTCGCTCTTCCAAACCATCGCTTAACGCATACCAGGGACCATCGCCATCGGGATATAAGGAATCAAAGGTTTTCTTAAAAATATCCTTGGCAGGGGCATAATAAGCCTTTTCCAATGGTCGGTTATCATCAAAGCCTGTCCATACCGCAACAGTGTATTGGGGATTGAATCCGGCAACCCAGCCGTCCCATTCACTGGTACCCGACTTGACCGCAACCTTGGTGTTAGGCGCATAGCCTGACATAGTAGGATAGGATGTTGTACGGTTACGTAAATCATATGTTGCCGTTAACATTTGATTCAATATCAATGTGGTATCACGATCTAACAGTCGTTTATTCTGTGTGTCTTCTTCATACAATATCTTGCCATTGCCATCATCAACGCGCTGAATGAAGGAAGGCTCATGATATAAACCTTCCGAGGCAAAGGTATTGTATATGTTCCCTAATTCATACACGGACATATTCACGGTTCCCAATGCTTCACTGGGGTTTTCTTCGGATTGTTTGATGCCAAAATCCAACAGCGACTGATGCAGCGTCCCCGTACCTAGAAACAAATGAGTTTTCACTGCGTAAATATTATCTGACATCGCAATGGCATTGACCATAGATATTTCCCGATAGGGATAACGGTTTTCATAATTCTGCGGCTCATATTCTGTCGTTCCGACTTGAAATGTCGTTGGCTGGGAGATAAATGTTGTCGCAGGGGTAAAGCCTTGACGCAGCGCGTTGTAATAAAGCAACGGCTTGATCGTGCTTGCGACCTGTCGCTGAGAATAGAGGGCGCGGTTGTATTGAGAGAGAGTATAATCTTTGCCGCCGGCAATTGCCAAAACATGCGAGGTATACGGCTCCAATACGATGGCAGCGCATTCCAATTCATCCATGTTATCCATGCTTTGCTGGATGGCTTTAATCAGTGCGCTTTGGACGTTGGGATCGTAGTCGGTCATCACATGAAGCGTGTTGCTTTTATCCAGGAGTCCTTCCTGATCCAACTGATTCAATACCGCGGTGATGAAATACTCCTCATTACCGTAAACTGCCGGCTGATTCTCATGATCGGCATAAGTCAATTCTTCTTTCATAGCGTTTTCATATTCATTTTCGCTGATCACATCATTATGAAGCAAAATGGAAAGAATCAATTCCTGACGGCTCTTGGCATAATCTGGGTGAAGGTAGGGAGAATATAGCGAGGGTCCATTAGGAATCCCGATTAACATGGCGATTTGGGCCATATCCAGTTCGCTCAATTCGCGGTCGAAAAAGAAATGCGCTGCGCTGTTAATACCGTAAATTCCATGTCCGTAATACAAGGTATTCAAATAGCCTTCCAGTATTTCACCTTTACTGTATTGCATTTCCAAGCGCGTCGCATAGAAAAACTCCTGAATCTTACGTGACATCGTCTGTTCATTGGTGAGAAATAAATTTTTCGCATACTGTTGCGTGATGGTAGAGCCGCCTTCCACGACTTCTCCTTGACTCATATTATTTTTCATCGCTTTGGCGATGCGAATCGGATCAAAGCCGGCATGAAGATAAAAACGCTTATCCTCGACACTGACAAACGCTTCCTGAATCCGCTCAGGTATTTGCGATAGCGGTGTCCATTCCATATTCTTTTTGAAATTGGATTCATATAATATATTGCCTTCTGAATCATAAATGGTGATGCTTTTTCTTGTTTCACTGATGTCCAAAGTATCAAAGTATGCATACGTATATATCGTAAGCAAAGCACTTAAGCACAAAAAGACAATGATGAAGAGAATCTTTTTCCAATGTTTCATTGCTCACACCCCTTATGTGTTAGTATGCTCGTTTGAATCAACGATAAACATGATCATTCATCACAATTATGAAAAAAGAAACTTGAAACAGAAAAAGGCTGTGCAAGTAATAAAAAAGCACATGGCTCTTTTAGAAAACCGTGTGTCTTATGTTTGCTTATTTCAAAACCTGTGTTTCTAACTCTCTTAATTCATCCGGTGATAATGCAGGAACGCAGTCGGCTATATCCTCATCATCGTCGTACAATGTCATCATAATATCCTGACCTCCTGTTCTCTGCTTTCAAGAATACTTAAAAAATGATATTGACAATCCATTTGGATTGACTCTTCACCAGTATGAACAAGCAATCTCCAAGCATAAAGCCCAAATCGTTATGATTTCCCTTCATCAGAATACGCTTCGATGTGACGTTGGCGATTTCGTCTTCACTTCATGATGAAGCGTCTTATATAATTCAAGCATATACTTCTTATCTTGAAATAAATCGTAAAGACACTGTCTAATACCTTGTTATTCTTATATAAAAAGATTAAAGATGGCCTGCTTTTATATACGCTAAAACAGTGATTCTCAAAAATTTCTATAAATTTTTTATAAAATCTGATCAGCGTGTTATGACTTAAAATAGCAGTGAAACCGACAAATAGAAAAGTAAATAAGATAAAATGATAGAAAAACTCATATGACAAGTACGTTCCATTTTGCATTTTTCCCTGAATCATAAGAGGAAAAGTGCAGAAAAAAATGATTTTTTAAAAGAACCACTTGCACGTTATAAAAATTCTGTTATAATGCAACAGGGTAAAGTGGTGATGACATGAAAAGGCAGGTTTTAGTGAAGCGAAAACATCGCTATACACAGGAACGGGATATTCTTTATCAAGGGATTTGCGATGTGGAAAAGAATGACGATGGATGGACGTGTCAATATGTACAGGAATCCAAAGAAACAACGGTTCAAATAAGGATCATTGCCACAAAAACAACGATGAAAATCCATAGTCAGGGAGAGACGGAGAGTATGCTGGTTTTTGAAGCAGGGGAGCGAACGAAGGGATGGCTCACGTCCGATTATGGAACCATTGATATCGATTTGGATACAATAAAATATATTTGTCGGGATCAAATGATCACTTTGGTATATGATATTTACCATGGCGACGTGTTAAGCGGCGGTTATCAGATCATTTGGAAGCTCAAGGAGGCGTCATAATCATATGAATGAATTGGAAAGCATATTAAAGGAAGCGATTGCACAGGCATATGAAAAAGCGTTTAATGCTGAATTGTCTGTAAATGATATCGTAATTGAAATTCCCAAGGATCAAAGTCATGGTGACTATGCGAGCAACATTGCGATGAAATCCGCAAAGGCGCTACGTCAAAATCCCCGTGCGATTGCCGAAGCGCTGGTAGCGGCACTGGATTGTCCCAAGATTGCGCAATGTGCGATCGCAGGACCGGGCTTTATCAACTTTACGATGAATCAAAACGCATTGCATGATGTGATTGATGTAATTTTAGCGGCCGGTGATGATTATGGCAAGAATGACAGCGGCATGCGCCAGAAGGTCAATGTAGAATATGTCTCTGCCAATCCCACCGGTGATCTGCATCTGGGTCATGCGCGTGGCGCGGCTTGGGGCGATAGCGTTACCCGCATCATGAAGGCAAGCGGCTATGACGTGTGCCGTGAATATTATGTCAATGATGCCGGCAATCAGATTCATAATTTAGCACTTTCACTGATGGCTCGCTATTTGCAGGAATTTGGCGTCGAAAAGGAATTACCGGAAGACGGCTATTATGGCAAGGATGTCATTGAAATTGCCAAAGCCATCAAAGCGCAGTATGGTGATGCATATGTGAAGCAAAGCGAAGCGGAAGCCTATGCGTTTTTCAGAGAACAGGGCATCAAGGCAGAACTTGATAAGCTGCGCCGTGATTTGGATTTATTCCGCGTTCACTTTGATGTATGGTCGAGCGAATTGGATCTTCATGAATCCGGTAAGGTTGCGGCGGTGCTGGAAAAATTGAGTGAATTGGGTCATACGTATGAACAGGATGGCGCATTGTGGTTTCGATCCTCCGCTTTTGGGGATGATAAAGATCGGGTATTACGTAAAAGTGATGGTTCCTACACATATCTGGTGCCGGATATCGCATACCATATAACGAAGTTTGAACGCGGCTTTGATCTGCTGGTCAATTTATGGGGCGCTGATCATCACGGCTATATTCCGCGAATGAAGGCTTCCATGAAGGCATTGGGTAAAAATCCCGATCAGCTGGAAGTGGATATTATTCAAATGGTGCGCCTGGTGGAAAACGGCGAAGAAGTTAAAATGAGCAAGCGGACGGGAAATGCCGTCACCCTGCGTGAGCTATGCGATGAGGTCGGTGTGGATGCCGTGCGTTATTTCTTCGTTCAGCGGGCATTGGATACTCATCTTGACTTTGATTTATCGCTGGCGCGAAAGCAAAGCAATGACAACCCGGTTTATTATGCCCAATACGCTCATGCGCGCATTTGTTCGATATTGCGTCAGGTAGGCGATGTGAAGCCATGCTGCGGCTATGATCGTTTGATTGATGCGAAAGAGCTTCAGCTATTAAAATATATGAATGAATTCCCCAGCGTGGTTCAGGATGCGGCAAAGCTGCGATCTCCCAATAAGGTGTGCAATTATATTCAGAAACTGGCGGCCTATTTCCACAGTTTCTATAATGCATGCAAGGTGATCGATCACAACGACGAGGAATTGAGCGTACAGCGGCTTGCTTTATTGAAGGCAACCAAAATCACTTTAAAAAACGCCTTGGCGCTGATTGGTGTCGAAGCGATTGAAAAAATGTAGGAGGTATGGAAAATGAGCAGTAAATCAATGATCAATGTTGCGTTTGAATTGATGGCAAAAAAACGCAAGTCGGTAACATTTTTAAAGCTATGGGAAGATGTCGCAACGATGATGGGATTTACATCCCAACAGGAGGAGGACAATATCGCTCAGTTTTACAGCGATATTTCATTAGATGATCGCTTTGTCTGTGTCGGCAATAATGAATGGGATCTGCGCAGTCGTCATACCTTTAACGAGGTTGTTGTCGATACCGATGATCTGATTATCGAAGAAGCGGATGACGATAGTGATTATGAGGATGAAGAACCGATCAAAGAGGTCGTCATTGATGATTATAACTAAACGCAGTCATTGCGTTTTTTTTACGCATGAATATTAGCTTTAATGATTAAAATAAAAAAACAGCCTGCACAGCTGTTAAAAGGACATATCTTTTTTCTGCTTAATATGCTCATCAATGACCACTTCAACGACCTTATCTGCCGCATGATAATCATACGTGATCTTAGCCAGCGGAACTTCCTCTAGATGCTTCTGCATGATCTTAGTAATATTCTGCTGGATTTTTATCGCATCATCATCACTTTCACAATGATATTCAATTTTGGTGGTCATCACCTTATAGGCATTCACATCTTTGGATATTTCATCAGCGATATGGAATATACGATTCATAGAACATTCCTCCTTGCCTATTATCATAACATGAAATGAAGTTTTTTTGTAGTGGCGTAAATGATAAATGCATCACTGATTATACTTTGCGTTATTAGAAATCGCATAAATCCATAAGATCTGTCAAAAGGATAAATTGCATATTCAGAAAAGTATGAAAAGAAGTAGCTTTTTCGATGGGTTTTCTTTATAATTTCAGTAGCGGAGGAATACGGCTATGAGCGAGAAAAAAGAATCGGTATTTTCAAAGGATTTTTTGTGGGGAGCGAGTACTTCTGCCTATCAGGTGGAAGGCGCATCGTTAGCGGATGGCAAGGGACTTTCCTGCCAGGATATTAAAGAAGTCCCCAAAGGAACAAGCCGTTTGGATGTTTGTGCTGATCATTATCATCGTTTTAAAGAGGATATTGCGCTGATGGCAGAGATGGGCTTTAAGGCATATCGCTTTACCATTGCCTGGACACGAATCATCCCCCAGGGAATTGGCGAAATCAATCAAAAGGGCATTGATCATTATCATCAAGTCATACAGGAATGCTTAAAGTACCACATTGAGCCTGTGATTTCTATGATGCAATTTGATATGCCGGCGCATTTGATTGAACTGGGGGGATGGTCAAAGCGGGAAAGCATTGACTGGTTTGTGAATTATGCCCGCATATTATTTGAAAACTTTGGCACTTCTGTAACGTATTGGCAAACGATTGCCGAACAGAATACAATGGCTTTGGCCGGATCAATCATTGGCACATCAGCGATGGAGGACTCCTGTGAGAATCCGCTAAAGGAACAATATCGGCAAAATCATCATATGCTGGTGGCACAGGCAAAGGTGATTCAATTATGTCACAAGATGTGTCCGCATGCTAAGATCGGACCGGCACCCAATATCGCACTTGTTTATCCGGCAACGTGCGATCCAAAGGATGTAATGGCAGCGCAAAATATGAACGCAATTCGGAATTGGCTGTATTTGGATGCGGCGGTGTATGGGACATACAATACGATTGTATTGGCGTTTTTGAAAAAGAACCACGCTTTATTTGAAATCAGTGAGGAAGATTTACAGACGTTGGAAAAAGGCAGACCGGACTATATTGGCTTAAATTACTATGTTAGTGCAACGGCAAAGCAATATACGCAAGGGCATGATACCATCGCCTTGGATCAACAAAACGGTATGTTAGAAAAGGATATGTATGAATCGGTGCGTAATGAGTACTTGACGAAAAGTGAGTATGGATGGGAAATTGATCCGATTGGTTTTCGCTTGACCATTCGTGAATTGGATTCTCGTTATCATCTGCCGATTATGGTAACCGAGAATGGATTTGGCTCTGTTGATGTTTTGGAGGCGGATGGCAGCGTTCATGACCCCTATCGCATTGAATATTTAAAACAGCACATTGAAGCGATGAAGCAGGCGATGGAGGAAGGCTGTCAAGTGATCGGATATTTACCATGGAGTGCGATCGATTTAATCTCCACTCATAACGGCATCAGTAAACGCTACGGCTTTATTTACGTGGATCGTGATGAATTTGATTTGCGTACCATGAAGCGGATTCGAAAAGACAGCTTTTACTGGTATCGTCATGCGATTGAAACACAAGGAGAAGATCTGGAATATCAGGCGGCATTTGCGAATGAAGATAGATGAAAACGTCTATCTTTTTTTGCTTATGGTATTTAGATTAAGACTGGAAATATGAACATGATAAAGGTTGTTAATAGTATATTTTTGTATGAGTTTATGATCAAGAATTGATGGGAATTATACTCATGGCATATTTCATGCCGCTACAGCGATGAAATGAGCACATAAAAATTGCACTTTTTTATAAAACAACGTATAATACTTTTTGAATAAGGAGAGATGACATGAGCTATGGCATATTACAGATCAGTCTTCATTTGTTCTGCGTTGTGTTGAGCTTTTTTGCGCTGAGTGCGATTCGCTTTGATTTATTTTGTGATGTTCGCAAGCCCATGAAGGTTCAAATGTTGCTTATTCTACTCTCTATGGCGCTGGGTTACCTGGTCGCCCAGCTGTTATTGGCCTTGACGGTTTTTAACGGCTTATAAATCAATGGGATTCTCTTGGCGGAACAATGTGTTTCCATTGAAGATGCACAATCTAATTTCTTTTTTTGCGAATTGTACTAAAACCAATGATTCGGTTTTTCTTATGAAATGAATCATAGTGTAAGAAAAGATAATGTAAAAGATTATATGAATTGTAATTGATGATAAACATTCGGATGGACATGGTGTGGCGAAATCACCCGTTAGGATCCTGCCTTCATCATTATGTGCCGATTCCCATTGAAATAAGTATAAAACAAAGTTGTCTTGAGACACTTGTGAATCGAACTTTCCACAATACGTTCGATTCCATCTACCCTACATGGCAAAGATCGGAGGTATTACAATGATTCGTGTAATGGTCATGGATGAGGAGGAGCAGGTGGGAGTTAACCTTAACAATTTATTACAAAAGCAAGGTGGGGAATTTTATATTACAGCCATTGCGTGTCATCGCGATGCGGCACAAAGGCAATGGGAAGAAGCAGCGTCCGATATTATCATTACGGAAACGGCATTACCGGGATGGGATCAAGATGAATTTTTGACCCAAATAAAAAAAATGGCAAGAACGACACCAGTGATAGTGCTTAGCCGTGAAAACGATTATGCGACGATACGTTGTATGATGAAGGCCGGGGCATGGGATTATTTATGTAAAGCTACGCTCAGTGCTAAGGATTTTCTATTAACGCTTAAGGAAGCGAAGCAGGCGGGAAAAAGCCTTCATCGCCGTGCACTTCAACCATTGGCAGAACTATTGCGATCCCAGCGTGAAAGATATGCGCTGCGGCGGGATTATAAAGATGTGATTGGTGAGGCACCGCTTAAAAAGTCGCTGAAAGACGGTTATTGCATCGCCTATTTCCAAATCGATCATATTGCGTCTGTGTATGCCTCGTTTAAGGATTCACACAAGCAGCTGGAGGAACAGCTGCGCGCATTGATCCAAGACAAAGTTCATCCAACCATGGATTATGAATATTTGGCGCTCGACCATCATGCCGGTGTTTTATTGATGAAAGAAGGGGCAGAGCATGTGCTTCTGTCATTATTGGAACAAATAAGTGAGGAAGTGAAGCATACGCTGAATATGATTCTATCTTTCACCCTCAGCAGCATATACAGAGATTTCAACGCTTTGATCGAAGCATTCAATAATGTTTACCGTGCTCATGCTTATCATTTTTATACGGGCTTGGGAAGTGTTGTGAAGGAGTGGGAAAGTAAGGCGTTTGTCACAATCAAGGATACGATGAATTATCACAATCGCATGTGGGAAGCGCTGAAAATACGCGATTTCAAAGAGCTGTTGCGGATTCATCATGAATTCATTGCGGATGTTTCAAACAACCCTATTCATCCCCGGGAGCTATTGGAATATGAAGTGTTCATTTTAAATAATATGGAGGGGATTGAACGCGGTAAGGGCGTCAAGACTCCATTTCCTTTTCGTGAGATTATGCATTCTCTATGCGATTGTGAGGATATGGATGAACTGGATCGTCTAATGCGACAGGGATTTGAACGCATGGCAACTTGGTATCAAGAGGATAGCAGTAATCGCTATGGCAAGGACATTGTCGAAATCATCAATTATGTTGAGGCGAATTATACCCAAAAGCTCACATTAAGAATGGTGGCGGATGTTTTTGGGATGAATGAAAGTTATTTGAGCCGGATGTTTAAAAATCAGACCGGCAAGAATTTGATTTACTTTATCAACGAAAAGAAAATGAATAAGGCACGTGAATTGTTAAAGGATCCGGACATGATGGTCAAGGAAGCTGCCTTTGCGGTGGGATATGATGATCAATTTTATTTCAATAAGCTATTTAAGCGATTTTTCGGAGTTTCTCCGACGGAATATCGTCGGCGGTTTCAGCGTGAAAAAACAGCCGGCTGATTTATAACCTATAAATAGACCCAAATGCGTCTTTTTTATGGGACTTTTTGCAATTTCAATAGGCATCATAATAGGATTTCATTGGTAAGCGTAATTTCATCCTTTAAAGCTTTATTGATTTAAAAGCTTATAGCAATAGCAGGAAGCTTTAAGTTATTATATTTACTTTAATTTTAGTATTTCCGTTGTTTTGTTCATCATTTCTGAAGGGTTGTGACGATTTGATATCATCAGGCACTCACGTCTAACGTGTTTTTAGCAAAAGGGATCAAAGTTCCATACATAGAAACAATTACTGCTTCATATAATTTGGAGAAGGTGATATGCTTTGAAAGATACAGCTCGTATATGCTTTTTATTGGCGCTGATGCTGGGATCCTTTTTCATGTGGCTGAATTTGGATCATCACAATAGTGCTGCGGTGAAGCCGCCGACGGATAAAGATCCTGCCCAGGCGGAAGAAAAGAATACAAGGCAGATGGTACATATCAAACGCGAGAATGGCAGCACCATTGATGTGGATCTGGAAACGTATCTGATCGGCGTGGTGGCAAGTGAAATGAGCGCAGATTTTCCCTTAGAGGCGCTAAAAGCACAGGCGGTGGCGGCACGCACCTTTGTGGCACAGCGGCAATTTCAGGTGGATGATACGGTAGCCTCTCAGGTCTATCAAGATGATGATCAGCTATTGGCAGTATGGGGAACCAATTATGATGAAAAGCACGCCAAAATTGCGCAGGCAGTAGAAGCGACCAAGGGGGAAGTTCTGCGTTATCAGGGGGAATTAATCACTGCGGCGTTTTTTTCTTCCTGTGCCGGTGCCACTAATAATTCAGAGGACTATTGGGCTAATGCTTTGCCTTATTTGCGCAGCGTGGACAGTCCCTGGGATCAAAAAATTGACGGTTATGCACAGACGGTGAGCTTTACTAATGCTCAACTGGCGCAAGCTCTAGGCTTTCAACAGCCAATTCAAAGCATTGAAAAGCCTTTGCGTTATGATAACGGCTATGTCAAAAGTGTATTGATTGACGGTATCGTGTTCAGCGGCAGGGAAATACGCGAGGCGTTGTTGCTGCGTTCCAGTGCATTCACAATTACCGTCGACACAGACCAGGTGAGCTTCACCACTCAAGGATTTGGTCATGGTATTGGCATGTCGCAATATGGTGCGGCCGGGATGGCTAAGGAAGGCAGCGATTATCAAAAAATCTTAAAGCATTATTATCATGACGTTGAAATTACCGCTCTTTAGGTATAAACCCTTGCCTTTTCGTCCATAATCAATCATAGAGGTGATGAAAATGGTAAGCTATACCAAGAAAAAAAATCATAGAAAAGCACTTGTGATCGGTGTGATGGCCTTTGTTTTGGCGATCATTGCGGCTGGAACTTCTTACTTGTTAGCGCCGAAAGAGCAAAGTGATACACCGGTCAGCACGAAAAACGTGACGATCCCCGTGATTTCGCTGCCCGCTACAGAAGAAAAGGCAAAGCGTCCTTATCAAGTGGAGGCAACCATCGCTTTGGATTATTATGATGGCGAAGAATCAGACATTGCGAGTATGACCAAATTTGAAGGAACGTATCGTGCCAATCAGGGTATTGACTATTCCTTTAACAATGAGGAGTTTGATGTGCTGGCAATTTTCAGCGGCGAGGTAGTCGATGTTAAGGATGATCCGCTGTTTGGTCATTCCTGTACGATTCAAAGCGGTGATTTGAAGATTACCTATCAGAGCTTGAAGGATGTCCGCTTTAAAGTGAAGGATCAAGTGAAACAGGGTGATGCGATATCCTTGGCTTCCACAAATATTTATAATAAAGATCTGGGGAATCATGTTCATATCGTAACATCAATCAACGATAAGCGGATGGATCCCGAGGATATTTATGGCAAGAGTTTAGCAGAATTAAAGTAGTGCTGTGAATACGGCACTATTTTTATTACCGGGGAAATATTTAATACCAGTTTTGCGCAGGCAAGACTTCATAAAAGGCGTAAGCATCGCCTTGAAAGCTTGGTTCTTTTCACTTTTTTTATATTCTTTTATGAAAGTGTGTTATAATACTAATAAGTGCGAATGGAGGTAACATAGCGTATGAGTTTTTTTTCCAAAGAGGTCGGTATTGATCTGGGTACTGCGAACTTACTGATATATGTAAAAGGCGAGGGCGTTGTCATTGACGAGCCCAGCGTTGTAGCGATAGATGCGAGTACAAAAAAGTGTTTGGCGGCAGGACAGGAAGCCAAGGATATGTTGGGGCGTACTCCGGGACGTGTCATGGCCATTCGTCCGATGAAGGACGGGGTCATTGCGGATTTTGAAGTGACCGAAATCATGTTAAACTTCTTTTTGAAGAAACTGGAATTAAAGGGTATGTTTAAGCGCCCTACGATTTTAATTTGTTGTCCAAGCAACATTACTTCGGTAGAGCGCAATGCGATTCGCGATAGTGCGTATCGCGCCGGAGCGAAAAAAGTATACATTGAGGAAGAACCGAAGGTTGCGGCAGTAGGAGCCGGTTTGGATATTTCCAAGCCCAGCGGCTGCATGGTTTTGGACATCGGCGGCGGTACGACCGATGTGGCCGTGTTATCCTTGGGGGAAATAGTTTCCTCTACATCCTTAAAAATAGCCGGTGATACGCTGGATAAGGATATTTTGAAATTTGTCAAAGAAGAAAAGAAGCTGTTGATCGGTGATCGGACAGCTGAGGATATTAAAAAACAAGTGGGAACGGCTTGGAAGGGTTCTCGTCATGATTCGATAGAAGTCAGCGGACGCGATTTGGTTACGGGCTTGCCGCATACTATCACCCTGACAAGCGAACAGGTAGAGGAAAGTATCCGCGAATCTTTGCAGGAAATCGTGCGGGCTTGTAAAACTGTGCTGGAACAGACTCCCCCGGAATTGGCAAGTGATATTGTGACGCGCGGTATTGTGTTGACCGGCGGCGGTGCGCTGCTGCACGGTATTGATGAATTACTGCGCAATGAGCTGCACATTCCGGTTTATGTGGCAGATAATGCGCTTCGCTGTGTAGCGGAGGGAACCGGAGTCATGCTGGAGAATCTGCATCTGGTGGGCTGAGGTGATTTAAGGGAGGTGTAGGAAATGGAGTGGTTGAAATACCTGCTCATTCCTTTTCTGATTTCCGCACTCATCACACCGGTGCTGAAAAAAATTGCTTACCGTTTGGAAATTTATGCCGAGATGAATGAGCGGACGATACATACGAAAAAAATCGCACGAATCGGTGGTGTTGCCATCTATGTCGCCTTTATTGTGAGTATGGCGATGTTTGTGAAGGTCGATGATGCGCTCAATCGCATTCTGTTAGCCGCTACGATCATGTTTACCGGCGGTCTTGTCGATGATATGTTAAATTTGAAGCCAAAGTATAAGCTGGCTTTTCAGTGTGCTGCGGCATTCATACTCATTTCCTTTGGCGGTATCACGCTTGATACGATTCGTTTACCATTGGGTATTACTATTAATTTGGGTATTATTTCAATGCTGGTGACCTTTGGCTGGGTGATCGGTATCACCAATGCGGTCAATCTCATTGATGGATTAGATGGCTTAGCCGGTGGTATCTCTGTCATTATATTGGTGGTTATCGCTTCCTTGGCAGTACTTGAGGGGCGCAGTGATATTATGATGCTGTCACTGATCTTAGCCGGCAGCACCTTAGGCTTTTTGATCTACAATTCTCATCCTGCCAGTATTTTTATGGGTGATTGCGGTGCGCTGTTTCTCGGCTTGGTCATATCAGCAATATCTTTGTTGGGGTTCAAAAGCTCTACGTTTATCACCTTGGGAGTGCCGATTTTATTGTTGGCGATTCCCATTCTCGATACGATCAGCGCAATTATTCGCCGCAAGCTTTCCGGCAAAAGCTTTTCCGATGCGGATAAAAATCATTTGCATCATGTATTGATGCGGCGTTTCGGTCATCGTAATACGGTATTGATTTTGTATTCCGTGACAGGCTTATTCGGCATGACAGCTTATCTATACATTGTGAATAAAGCAATTGGGTTGGTCTCGCTATGTGTTTTGGCAATTGGGGTTGAGTTGTTTTTGGAAATTTCTCATATGATTTCACCGCAATATCATCCGATTTTATCCACGGTGGATATGGTTTTAAGGGCGCTGAAAAAGCCGTCCTTGGAGGAGGAGCTTGAAGAAAAGCTGGATGAGAAATTGCCGGAGCATGAAATTTGAACTAAAATGACGGCTTTCGTAAAATGAAGGCTGTTTTTTTTGCCTTGGAAGATATGATTGCTTAAATAAAACGACTGAGGATGTAATAATCATTATTTTGGATTTTGCTTTCATTTGCATCATTGGTCTGTCAGAATATCAATAAAAGGGGAGTGTAAAATAAAGTGTGTAAGTTAGAAAGAAAGCAACAAATCTAA
>CANDJN010000046.1 GCA_947385085.1 uncultured Erysipelotrichaceae bacterium
TAAGCCCATATGCCGACACCATTAAAAACATGAGCACGTAAAGCGTGCTTTTTAATTTGTAAAGGATGGTGACCAGATATGCCAATGAAATTATCAAATGAATTGATAAAGCGAATTGCACAAGGTGATACAGATGTTCTATACAAGACAAAAGAATGGCAGGAACTAAGGGAAAGAATATTGACCAGAGATCACTGTGAATGTCAGCGGTGCAACGGGCATAATGATCTAGGAATACCTATCAAGAAAATAAGGCTAACCAAAGCCAACACAGTGCATCACATCAAAGAGGTAAAGGACAGACCGGAACTGATGCTAGAAGAAGACAATTTGATAAGCCTATGCCATGAATGCCATGACATAGTGCATGATAGAACAACACATAAATTTAATAAACCTAAGCCTAGGCTTACAGAAGAAAGATGGTGACCCCCCCGATCAATTCTCAATGGATTTTGTTAAATAGGAGAACGGGAATGTGGCGGTTTTTAAACCAGTACATACGCGCGTGAAGAAGGTGATAAAATGGCGATGACTAAGAAAGTGGCAATTAAAGCCGATTTAATGGCACAATTGCAAAGTCAGGGCAAGAACGGAAAGTACTTTACTGACCTGGTAGATGACTATATTTTCATGTATGATTTGAAGAAAAAAATGCAAAAAGACATCAATCAGCGTGGGTTGAGATATGGTTCAGTTAGCGGTTCGGGCGTACAAACGGAAAAGCCGAATGAGAACGTTCAGAACATCTTGAAAGTGAATGCACAAATGCTCAAGATACTGTCTGAACTAGGTTTGAGAGAACCATTAGCGGTGGGTGATGACACCGATGGATACGTGTAGAGAAATCACTGATTATATTGAGTATTGCGAAAGTCATTCTGATTTAATCAACGAAGACAGAAAACTGTTGATAAAGAACATCGTGAAACCGTTATTGAATCGGAGCGATGTTTTTTTTGACTACGATACGTTTGCAAATTGCATGGCGTATTGTGAGAAGAACTACTATCCGCTATTCCTGTATCAAAAATTTATATACGCTTTTGTGTTTATGTATGTTGATGATACACCGCTATTTAGTACGTTCTTTATCGAAATGGGGCGAGGCAACGGCAAAGATGGTTTCATGATGCCTCTGATGAATTTCTTACAAACGCCGCTATATGGTATTGAAAATTATCATATTGACATTATCGCAAATAACGAGAAACAAGCGATTGATAGTTTTGACGTGGTTTACGATATGTTGCATGATAATCCGAAATTTAAAAGCAAGTTTTATGTTTCCCGTGAGATCATCAAAAATCTAAAAACCAATGCGAGACTACGTTACAATACATCCAATGCAAGTACAAAAGATGGTAAGAAAGGCGGAGCATTGCTTTTTAATGAATATCATGCGTATGAAACCAACGATCAGATCAATGTGTTTACGTCACAACGAGGAAAGATTCGTCACCCAAGGACTTTTATTATCACTACTAATGGATACGTTAGAGGCGGTCCATTGGATGAAATGGAAAGCGTTTGTGTCGATATTCTTAAAACGGGAATAAATGATATTGGTTATTTTCCGTTTATTTGCCGTATTGATAGCAAGGAAGAAGTCGATGATCCTAATAGCTGGATAAAAGCCAATCCATCCATCGCGTATATGCCTGTATTAAAAAGAGAAATTGAGCAGGCATACATTGAGATGAAGAAATTCCCAAGCAAGCGCCCGGAATTTATCACAAAGAGAATGAATTTACCTGAGCGCAACGATGAGGTAACAGTTGCATCGTGGGAAAATATCTTGCGTGCATCCTATGTAGATGGTGACGAAAAGAAACCACGTACTTTTGATGTCGATGGCGGCGATTGTGCAATTGTCGGTATCGACTATGCGGATATACGTGATTTTGTCAGTGCCGGTATATTGTTCAAGAAAGACGGTGAGTATATATGGCGTCAACATACGTGGATTTGCAGAAACTCTCCGACGTTTGAGGCGATAAAGTTTCCGTTCAATAGAATTAGTACAGCAGGATTTGAAGATTTTGAAATCATCGATAGCAACAGCTTGTCACCTGATATGGTTGTCGATTGGGTGTTTCAAAATTATATTGAGCGATACGATGTAAAAAAAATCGTAATGGATACATATCGTTTCAAGTTATTTCGTATTGCTTTTGAACGGAATTATCTGGCGATAGAGACAAGAAGCAACCCATACGGCATTGTGAGAATGATACGCCGGCAAGGATCGATCAATACGTTGACAGCGCCACTTATTGAAAAAGCATTCAGCGATGGCATCATTAACATTGGCGATAGTGCCATCATGAGATGGTATATCAACAATACATCGGTTAAGGTTGATCATTACGGCAATAAGCAGTACGGAAAAATTGAACCGATTTTGAGGAAAAATGACGGTTTCATGGCTTTTGTAGCGGCGATGAGTGTTGAGGAATTGCTTGATGTGGTTACAATTTATGTGTAGAAAGGATGCGATGATATGTTTAATTGGTTACATAAAAAGAATGATACAACGATAGTTGATTTGTCTGCCCTTGTTATGGAAAGCAAAGCGAACTATCTGTTTATATGCGAGCTTGCCATTGACAAGGCAATAGAAATGATTGCCAAAATGATTGCCAAAAGTGAGATCAAAGTATACCGACTAAATGAAGATGATCGTATTGTTGAAACCAAAAACGACTTATATTATCGTTTGAATGTACGACCGAATGATAATCAGACCGGTACTGATTTTTGGAAGAAAGCAATTAAAAAGTTGTTAAAAGAAGGTGAGAGTCTGATCATAGCGGACACTTTTTCTTTTGGCGGCAATGATGCGAAATTGTATATCGCGGACAGTTTCACAGAAAGCGATGAAGTGTTGTATCAACGAAAATATACGAATGTAATCATTGATAATTATTTGATGAGAAAAACATTTAACGGAGATCATGTGTTGCATTTGAAAAATCGCAATCGCAAGATCGTTGCTTGCATGAATCAATTCAATAAGGCGTATGGTGATCTTTTGACAACAGCATTTCGCTCTTACAAAATGTCAAACGTTTCTAAATATAAGATGGATACGAATGGTGGCAGTTTTCAATTAAAAACCAAAGAAGGTAAAGTGATCACTGCGAATGAATACACAAAGCAAATTGCGGATAGAATTGCAAGCGAGGAATTAGAAGTGATATTCAGCCCTCAACAAATGCAAATGGATAGAATCGATACCGGTAATCCGAAAAGTACGACAGATCTGCAAACTATAACAAGCCACATATTTGAAATGGTGGCTTTTGTTTTTGACATCCCAATTGACGTATTCATGGGAAAGACAACAGAAAAATCAAACGCGATGAATGACTTTATCACGTTTGCGGTATCGGATATTGCCGAGATCATCAATGATTCCCTCAATGCAAAATGGGTATCAAGAGATGAATATCTACGGGGTGAGAAAATTGAAATTGACCAATCATCGTTTAAACACGTGGATATATTGGATGTGGCAACGAACTTGGATAAATTATATTCAAATGGGTTCAGTCACAACGACTTACGCAGTTTTGTTGGTTTACCACGATTAGATGAGGATTGGGCAGACGAGCATAACGTGACGAAGAACTATGCGCCAATCAAGAAAGGGGGTGAAAGTGATGAAGAAATTCTATGAGTGGAAGCAAAGCTAAGATGGCACAAAGGAATTATATATCTTCGGTGATATTGCGTCTTATAAGTGGTTTGAATCGGATGTTACTGCTTTCGATATGGCAAAAGAGTTGTCAGAAATTGAAAACGATATTCATGTACGTATCAATTCATATGGCGGCGAGGTTTCGGGTGGTCTTGCTATTTACAACCTTTTAAAAGCGTTTGGTGAAAAGCATAAAGTTACCACATATTGCGATGGCTTTGCGTGCAGTGCTGCCAGTGTGATCTTTATGGCGGGGCAAGAACGTATCATGCCGAAATCATCTTTACTGTTGATTCACAATGCATGGACACATGCCAGTGGTGACTTCAACGAACTACGCAAGCAAGCCGATGACTTGGAAAAAATCACAATGCCATCCCTTGAAGTGTATAAGTCTGTCAGCAATCTTTCGGAAGAAGAGATTCAACAGATGATGAACAAACAGGAATGGATCACAGCAGAGGAAGCATTATCATATGGCTTTGCGACCAAAATCAGTGAGGAAGAATCTGCAAAACAAAGTATTTCACAACAGATGCTTCAACGCACTATTCTATATGCAAAGCGTTTGGAAAAAGAAAACGAGAAATTAAAAGCGGAACAAACGACCGCTAAAAATCCATGGGAACAATACTTTAAAGGAGGACATTAAAATGTTTATGGATGAAACAAAAAAAGGTATCAAAAACGAAGTGAAAGAAGAATTGAAAGACTTGCTTGAAAAAAGTGAAGACAAGTCCGAGGCAATTTTAGAAGTTGCCGACCGCATTGCTCATGAGCGCTATGAAGATATGATTGCGCAGCTGCGTGAGCAACAGGAACGCGCAGAATCTGATAAAGCGTATCGTGAAACTTTGAATCTGCGTCATCTGAGTAAAGAGGAAAAAGATTTTTACGAGAAAATCGTGAAACCGAGTCAAGCAATTACAGCTGATCAGTTGGATATCTTTCCGACATCAATCGTTGATAAAACAATGGAGGACATCAAAAAACAATCCAATCTGTTAAGCCTTGTAACATTCACCCCGGCAAATGTGAAAAAATGGATTACGGCTTCACATAGTGGTACATATGGATGGGGTAACTTGACCGATGCCTTGAAGCAAGAAGTATCCGGTGAAATCAAGAGCTTAAATATTGAATTAGCAAAGCTGCACGTTATGTTGATCATCCCGAAAGCAATCCGTGATCTGTCTTTGCCATTTGTTGATAAATACTTCATGGCGGTGTTGAAAGAAGTATTTAATGATGGCTTGGAATACGGTTATCTTTGCGGTTGTAAGGAAAACGAACCGATCGGTGTTTATTATCAGATTGATAAATCCACTGACAACGTTCATACTGCAAAGGATTTGTTGGAAGTGACAGGCTTTTCCCCCAAAGCATTAGCGCCGGTGTTGAAGACATTGAGCAATGATGGCAAACGTGCAATCAACAAGTTATATCTTGTGTGTAATCCGCTGGATCGTTACGAGTATGTCAATCCGGCTTTATACGGCGAAACACTCAACAGTGGTTACGTTTCCAAAGCGTTTATGCCGATCGAAATCATCGAGAGCGCAAACAACCCGCAAGGGAAAGCATTGTTCACCATTCCGGGTGTCTACACCATGGGTAACTATGGCATGCAAGTGACTGAATACAAGGAGACTAAAGCAATTGAAGATGCTGATCTGCTCATTGCCAAAACATATGCCAACGGTCGTGCCGATGATGATAACTGTGCCGTTGCGATCGATGTAACGAAGTTGCAAGAGTACATGCCAAAAATTGAGCCTGTTGCCACCACTTCTGCCGCATCCGCTAAGGCTGCAAAATAATGGAACACAAGCAATTAATCGATGAGATACGAGGGGAATATCAGATTCCCCCGTTTTTCTCTGACGATCAGTTAAACACACTTGTATCCGATTCTATGTATTATTTCTCGAAACTGTTTGATGGTGTCGATTTCGATGAAGATCGAAGTGCAAGGGAATTATTAAAAGCGAGGGTTTTCTATGCTTTCAATAAGCGCCTTGATGAGTTTTCGGAAAACTATGCTAACGATATCGTGAGGTGGCAGTTACAATATGTCAAAGCGGAGTAAGTTGCCTGTCTATATAGACGGCATTTTTCATTTGTATCGTATTAATGATACGGATGATTTATATCCCAATCAAGTGTTGGTTGATGAGTGTATGGATATTTGTTTTCAAGAGTTGAGTGTCTTTGATAAATTGAAATATGAATTATCATCGGTCAGTGCGGAAATCACCAAAAAAATCAGGATTCCGCAAATGAAAGAAATCACTTCCGATTGTGTGCTTAAAATTGATGATGAATATCACCGCGTGTATAATGCCGCACATTTCACAAATAAAGATGGATACCGACAATCAGACATCACTTTAGAAAAGTGGACGGGAAGTACGGAGGCAAAGAATGAAACAAAAAAATGAATTCATTGAATTATTGAAAGAGTTAGGAATTCAGATCAACGAAGGCATTACGCCTGAGAAAGTAAAAGGTAATTATCCTCGGATTGTAATATGGCCGTATATTTCGGAATATCAAGCCGCAAGCGGTGGGGCATACAATGATATTAAGACATATCAAGTATCGCTAATGTCCAAGACTATTGATGAGCCAAAATTGCAAGAATTGAGGCAGAAGATGTTGAATCATCATTTGATTCCGAGAATCAATCATGAATATATCGAGGAAGAACGTGTATGGCATTCTTTCTTTTCAGTTGATCTGATAGAAGGCGTGATTGAAGAGTGAAAAAAGGCGAAAAATACAAAGGCTACGATGGATTCCATAGTTTCGATGGCTTTGACGACTTGATGAAATATCTTAACGAATGTATTGATAAAGTGGATACCGAAAATGTAATAAAGGTATTAGAAGTCGGAGCTTCGGCTTATGTAGGTGATTTAATGAAATTACCTAAGCCAATATCAAAAATCAAAAAAGCCGGGTATACGCACATGATCAACACCTTCACTTATCGAAAAAATAAGGGGCAAATTGAGGCAGGATGGGGAAAGTATTACGGACGTATGGTCGAAGACGGCACAGTGAAAATGAGGTCACAAAAGCATATGACGCCGACCTTCGATCAAAACAAGGATAAGTATTACAATTTAATGACACAAGCCATAGGCTTTTAAGGAGGAATAAAAATGACAAAAAAGCAAACAGTCAAGCGACCGCCGGTGAAAGAAACGGTTGGCGCACAATATATATGTTTTACAAAGGGTGATGATCCAAGCGAATTTACTGCACAGTACGAGGACGTTGTTGAGAAAACAAAAACAGTTAAAAAAGTAAGTGTAACGGAAAATGGTGATTCGACTCCAGTATATGCTTCGGGCGAGACGTACATGAATGCATCTTCAACAAGTAGTACCGATATTAGCGTCGAGGTTATTGCGTTTCCGGCGGAAACCATTTCCCGCATGCGCGGTGACACGGTTACAGATTCCGGCTTGATTTTATCCGGCGGCAATAAAATAAGACCACGTTTTGCATACGGCAAGGTCGTAATCATGCACGGAGGACAACGACGTTATGACTGGTATCCCAATTGCCAGTTAAGCGCAAACACGGATGATATTGAAACATCAGAGGGAAGTTATAAAGAACAGAACGACACGTTGACGATTTCTGCAATGCCGTTCAACGAAAACGGCGAGATTGCAGTAAACATTAAAGAAGACTTCAAAGCGCCGGAAGGATTGACGGAAGATATGTTTTTCAGTACTCCTATTTTGAGCGAGGAAGACCTCAAAAAATTACTTGGCGGGACAACCGATACCGGTGAAACAAACGAAAGCGGCACAGAGGCATGAAAAGCATAAGATTGACGGACGGAACGCTGCTTGAGCCTCAAGTTAATTTTTTGACGATAAAACTATTGCAAGAAGCTGGCATTTCGAAATTGGATAAAGCATTGAATAAAATGCCCAATAACCCCAATATTCAAATGAAATATTTTTCAAAAATTGCTTATGCGTTAATACGTTCCAGTGGTCGAAAGGTTGATGAAGAAGAAGCTATGATGCTACTTCCATTCAAGGAAATTGATACTGTTGTGGACGTTCTGTATGAATTCGCTGAAACAGCAGAAAAATTCAAAAAAAAACCAACTATGAATACGAAGAAAAAGAAGAAATAGAATGGGCATCGGCATTATATACTGCCCTTTCTATGGGGTTGAGCGAAGAAGCCTTCTGGCAGCTTGACCCTTTTCTTTTTTACGATATGGTCGGTTATTATATCGAGTTGGAAAGGGTGAAACACGGTGGCTGATGATTTAAAAAAAGTTGGTCTTATATTTGATGCGCAAGGAGTCGCTGATTTTAAAGCATCTTTAAAATCGGTCAATACTGCCCTTAATGATAACCGTGCTCAATTTAAACTGACAAAGTCAACATGGGATGAAAATACAAAAGCATCGGAAAAATTGAGAGCTACAAACGAGTATTTAGCGAAGCAATATGAGGATTCTGCTAAAAAAGTAAATGTATTAAAAGTCGAAATAGAAGAACTTGAAAATGCCGAAAAGCGAGATGAAGCAGCTATCAATAAAAAGAAATCTGCGCTTGCCTCTGCTCAAGCGGCAATGAACAACTACAAAAAAGGACTTGATGATACCAATGCAAAGTTGAAGGCTGGTGTTGCTGATCTCGAAGAATATGCTAAAAAATTACAAGCGACCGGGGATAAGGCGAAGAACGCTGGAGGTGCATTGTCTAAAAATGTTACTGCCCCTATCATAGCGACAGGCGTGGCGGCAACAGCGGCATGGGTTAAAATTGATGAGGCATATGACAACATTGCGGCTGGCACAGGAGCACTTGGTGATGATCTTTTAGCATTGCAAGATGTGTTTGATGAAGTTTACGGCAGTATGCCGGTTACCGCGGAGGATGCAAGTGCTGCAGTCGCAGGCTTAAATACCCGCTTTGGCTTTACAGGGGATGCGTTATCAAAGGCATCTAAGGAGTTTTTAAAATTTTCGAGAGTCAGCAATACGGATGTATCATCAGCTATTCAATTAGTTTCTAGGGCAATGGGCGATGCGAGTATCCCTGCAGATGAATATGCCGGTATCTTGGATTCTTTGACTTCTGCAAGCCAGGCAAGCGGTTTATCAATTGATAAACTTACTGAGAATCTCACCAAGTATGGTGCGCCCATGCGTGCGTTGGGGTATACCACGCAAGAGAGTATAGCCATCTTTGCACAGTGGGAAAAGGCCGGTGTCAATACTGAAATTGCTTTTTCCGGTATGAAAAAGGCTATTTCCAACTGGAGCGCAGAAGGAAAAGATGCACGTGTCGAATTTAAAAAAATGCTAACCGAAATCGCGGAGTGCCCCGATATAGCCAGCGCGACATCTTTAGCCATCGAAACATTTGGAGCAAAAGCTGGCCCCGATTTAGCAGATGCTATTCAAGGCGGGCGCTTTTCTATCGAAGAAATGACAAAGACGCTTGAACAAAGCGGGGGTGCATTAGAAAATACATATAACGCAATGCTCAGCCCTTCCGATAAAGCAAAGGTTGCGATGAACGATTTAACTTTAGCAGGAGCTGAACTTGGCGATGTTATTCAACAGGCATTGAGCCCTATCTTTGAGGCACTGGCAAGCATTTTAAGCGCCGTTACAAATTGGTTCAAAAGTTTGAATGATACCACGAAAACAATCATCGTTATTATCGCCGGAATTGTGGCGGCAATCGGCCCCTTATTAGTTATCATTGGTACACTTGCCGGATCGGTAAGCAAAATCATTTTGATGTATACAGAATATAAAAAGGCATCTGCCGGAGTACAGGGGTCAACCTCACTATTAACAAAAGTAATGGGGGCTTTGTCTCCACCAATAATTGCTATTATCGCAGTTATAGGCGCTGTCGTTGCAGCCTTGGTGCAATTGTGGAACACTAATGAAGATTTTAGAAATTCCGTCCAGAGCGCACTAGAAAGTATTCAAAGCGTTTTTAGTAATCTATGGATAACCATTCTTCAACCTATATTTACAAGTATCAAAGAAATTATCATGGATGTCTGGGAAAATGGAGTAAAGCCGCTTTGGGATAATTGGGTAAACTTCGTGGGTGATATTACCATTCAAATGATGGGACTACTCGAGAGCATAGAGCCTATACTGAATTGGTTCATTGACATTTTCGGCCCCATGCTTACCTATGTTTTTGATCTTGTGGCCTCTGCTTTTGGTGGTAGCGTAACCACTATTTTAGGAGTTGCGGGGGCTCTCTTAAGCAATATCGGAATAGTCGTTTCAAGTATTATAGGTGTATTTAAGGGTGTTATTGATTTCCTAGTAAATGTATTCACCGGAAATTGGAGTGGCGCATGGAACAGTGTTGTGTCGATTTTCAGTAATATTTTTAACGGAATAATCGGAATTGCCAAAGCGCCTATAAATATGATCATTGGATTTATTAACGGAATGATTAGTGGTGTTGAGCAAGGTGTAAATGCGTGTATACGTGCTTTAAATTCTTTGTCATTCGATGTTCCCGATTGGATACCGCTGATTGGTGGGCAGCATTGGGGATTTGATTTAGGTATGGTTGGTTTTGGTCGCATTCCTTATTTGGCTAAAGGCGGTCAACTGTTAAGCGGCATGGCGATGATTGCCGAGGCTGGGCCCGAATTATTGTTACAACAAGGAAATCGGACAACCGTTGCCCCTTTGACTAACGGTGGAGGTGCAACACCTGTTGATATTATTGACTATGATAAAATGGCGCTTGCGATGATCAGAGCGTTCAAAGGAATGACGGTTAAAATCTGGGATGAGAAGATAGGCGAGATCATGGATGATCGAATCATAAAGGCGGTGGGATAAGATGTTTTATTTCAATGGTATAAACAGCAAAGAAATGGGCGTGATTGCCGAGGAAGAAGACTTCCTTGCAAGAGCAGCGCTGCGCGTTCAAGAGAATGTGATCGATGGTGTAGATGGTAGTGGATTCGATATTTTAGGATACGAAAACGTTTCCATTGCGTTAAAGCTGTATATTCTTCATCCTGATAGATTAGATGATATTTTTAACTGGTTGACTGGCCAAGGTGTTCTCGAATATAACGGGCGCGTAACTAATGCCTGTTTTTTTAATGAATTGCATCCAATCCGAGCAAGCAGTATAAAAACAATGGAAACAACCGTGATCAGATCGCCTTTCTGGTATGACGCAGCTGATAGCTTTCAGAGGATAACGGATGATTTTGTTGTAAACATCGGAAATGTATCATCGTGTCCTATTATAAAGCTAGTGGGTCATAAAGGTATCACCGTTGATATGACAATTGGAGAAGTTAGATTCACATACACCTTTGATGATGCAGGATATGTTGAAATTGATTGCTATGATAAAACCGAGATCGCAGAAGGTTTTAGCAAATCAAAACAATTATCAATCGGATTTAATTATCCTTTTTTAAAAGCCGGAAGAAATAAGGTTGTCGTGCATAGTGGTGCGTGCGACTTATTTATCAAGAGAAAGGACTGCTGGAGATGAAAATATACGAGCCAAGAGAAAAACAATTTAACAATAACGGTCTTGGGACTATCAAACCACTTAAGTGCATAGAGAAAAAAGATCGTTCACTTGATGGATGGTGTATCGAAGTTACGGTTTCTATCGAATACCAAGATATGATTAAACAAGACTATATTGCTTTTGTAGAAACAAAAGAAAAAAGCGGGCAGCCGTTCCGGATCAACAATATTTCACTAAAAAACAGGATCATTGCCTTTACTGCGAATCATATTGTATTTGATTCAGAAAGGTATCTACTTGATGATGTACGACCTACTGATCAAACGGCATTATCGTTTCTTAATTATGTTAACGAACGCACTGACACACACAGTCCATATTATGTAACGTCTGATATATCAGATAGAGGAACAAGCTATTTTGTTAGAAAAACTTTACTTGATGCCTTTATGACAGCCGAGGAAATCTTTGGCGGGGTATACGATATAGATGGCTTTAACATCGCTTTAAAAAACCATGTAGGCAATGATAACGGTGTTTGTGTGATCTATGGAAAAAACATTGAGGACATGAACGTTAACGAAGATTGGAACGATGTCTGTACCAAGATTTTACCGGAGGGGACAAACGGTATCCTTCTGCCGGAAAAGTATTTATTAGCTGATGTGCAGTATGAGCAGCCCTTCACCCGTACTGTTAAGTTTGACACCGAAACAGAAAACAATGACGGCTCGAAGATCAGTGAAAAAGAACAGATCGTAGAATTGAGAAAGTTGGCGCAAGCTTACCTTGATGAGCACATATATCCAAAGATCAGTTATGTCGCAAAGGCATCACCGGATGATGAATTGTGTATCGGCGATATTGTACACATCAAGCATCCTTTGTGTACCCTAAGCGCGGAAGTATATTCATATACGTATGATACGATTGCAAAGAAAGTGACCGAAATCTCATTCGGAAACTATAAACCAACCGCCCGAAGGGCAGTGGCAAGCATCCGGAATGAGATTGATAAAACTAACAAGAGAATAACCACTCAAGAGGCGATGATACAACACCAAACTGATTTGATTAATTCTCAATTCAAAAACGGATATGTATATGTTGATGACAATGAAATATTCATTTTGGATGAACTCCCCAAAGAAAAAGCAAAAAATGTATGGCGATTCAATATGGGTGGTCTTGGCTTTAGCAGCAACGGATGGCAAGGGCCGTATCTATCCGCCTGGACAATTGATGGCAAATTCAACGCTGATTTTATTACAGCGGGTACAATACAGGGGATTGAATTGATAGGAAATACCATAAAAGGTGGAAAAATCGAAGGCAATACTACGATAAAAGTAGGTACTGATCTGTATGTCGGCGATAATATTTATCTTGGAGATCAAAAAAGAAACAATTCTAAACGTGTATTTTTGAACGAAAAAATCTATATTGGACTTTATGATTTTGAAGGTTCCAGTGAATCCGGTTTTGTAGTTGAAGTAGGCACGGCTGAGCTTCTTCTAACTGAAAAAAGATTTTTTGTCAAAATTGGTGATTATATACCTTTTTTTGCTGACAAAGAAACTAAAGATAGTCTTATAAGTGGGGATTTAAATGTATCTGGGTTTTTGGATGTTTCTAAAGAAGTAAGGGCTATGGGTTTAGATGTAACTGGACATATGTATGTATCTGACGAAGCTCACATGGGCGGAAACTTGCTCACGTTTGGAGATTTGAGTGCGTATGGAGAAATATATGCGTATAAAGATTTGAGTGTCAATGGAAATTTGTTTGTCCAAGGTAAAAAAAACCGTATTGTAAAAACAGAACATTATGGAATGCGGAAGTTAAATGCTGTTGAATCAGCAGAATGCTACTTCACTGATGAAGGTCAAGCGGTTTTTGATGACGATGGTAAGGCAGACATCAAATTTGATCCAATATGGCTTGAAACTGTATCCACAGATAAGCCTTATCATATTCAGTTAACACCTTATTGCGAGGTTTGCCCTTGGATTGTAGAAGAATATGCAGATCATTGTGTTATTGCCGGAAAACCAAACACAAAGGTGAATTGGCATATATCAGCCTTGCAGAAAGATTATGACAACGTTCGTCTTGAAGAATTTATAGAAAAGGGTGATGAAAATGATTCTAGGAAACATTAAACAAGAGCATACACATCTATTTACGGATAATCCGCAATTTGTATGCCAATGGGGCGAGAACATTTCGCTTTCTGTCACGTTCGATGGGACGTTTGATGGATATTCATTTGCTTGGTTGATCGCATATGACCGGGATATGAAAAAGACTGATTATCTCGCGTATGATGCGGAAAATCAGATTTTGACGATACCAGCAAAGGCTTTGAAAAAAGCAGGGCATATCTATATAACTCTGCGGGTAATGAAAGGCATAGAAACAATTCCGTGTACTCCGGTTGGCTTTTTAATAAAGCCATCAGGAAATCCTAATGCTGATAACAGTCCACATGAACCGGGATGGGAAGAAATTGCTAAAGGGCTTTTTGAACAGATCTTTGCCAACGACTACAAAGCACCTTTAGATGACCTTTTTCAACGTGTAGATAAGACAATTGACGATGTTGAAAAAATGAGCACCGCTTTAAATGAGGCCGAACAAGGAAGAGTCGAAAACGAAAATACTCGTGTTTCAGATGAGGAGGCGAGAGCAGCGGCAGAGCGAGCACGAGTTACGAATGAAAATGCGCGAGCAAATGCAGAAATGGAACGTATCAATGCGGAACTGGCTCGAAAGAGCGCCGAGGCAAAGAGACAAGTCGATTCATCAAATGCCATTGATAACGCTAACACCGCAGCCGATTCAGCGAACGATATAGCTGATGAAGTCCGCCGGAAGTTAGAGGCCGGAGAATTGAACGGACGAGATGGCCATGATGGTCAAGATGGCGCAGATGGCAAAGACGGCAAGGATGGCGAATTAGGCGGTGACACCGTGCCGATCGGCGCAATGATGTCGTGCACGACAAACACAGTACCGGATGGATGGT
>CANDJN010000047.1 GCA_947385085.1 uncultured Erysipelotrichaceae bacterium
CCCTAGTGGGCGATTACGTAAAAACCACCAGCTACGCTGGTGGATGTTTATTTATCATGTTAAAGAAGTAAACAACTGCTCATAGGTGGGCAAAGGATAGTGCTTAGCGCTGATGTTTTCTTCAATCGCATCGATTATATCGCGCAGTTCCTTCATGAGCGGTACCACCTGTTCATTCATATAAAAGGCTTTTTCACGATGGTTTTGACAAGTGCGCCGGGCAATAAACGTATCCTTTAGCTTATGGTAACGCTGATCGAGCATTTGTAGTAATTCGCTGAGCTGAACGATTTTATCATCGTAGAAAGCGAACGGCTGTCCTAAAGAATTTCGGGCATCGCTGTAAAACTTGATTTCCTCTACGAGTGATGGAAGCAGTACCTTCTTAGTTTGATCGAGCAGTACCATCGCTTCGATTTTAATATCCTTGACCACTTCATCATATAAGATATTAGCCCGGGCTTCTAATTCATTGAGGTGGAATACGTTGTTGCGCTCAAACATGGCGACTGCTTTATCGGCGATTAATGCGTCAATGGAGTCGACATAGCTGTGCAGGTTGGGAAGGCCGCGCCGCTTTGCCTCGCTGATCCAATCCTCGCTGTAGCCATCCCTGGAAAAGAGAATCCGCTTGTGCTGCTTGAGTATCCTTTGGCAGATCGACAGGGCGGTTTTGCGAATGTCCTCAATGTATTTTAGCGGCGCTAACTCATCGGCGATTTCGCGCAATGAATCGGCAACAATGGTATTGAGAACGATGTTGGTCGTAGCGGCAGAGCGGGAAGATCCTACCATGCGGAATTCAAATTTATTGCCGGTAAAGGCAAAGGGGGAAGTGCGATTGCGATCGCTCGTATCCTTAGGCACATAAGCCAGATTGGCAATTTCAAAGGATTTGGTGTTGACTTCAAACGACAGCGTGTCGCCTTTTTCCAAGCGGCTTAAGATTTCCTCTAAATAGGAGCCCATGCAGATGCTGAGAATGGCCGGAGGCGCTTCATTGGCGCCAAGGCGATAATCGTTGCCATAACAGGAGCTCGCCATGCGCAGTAATTCGGGGAAGCGATCCACCGCCTGAATGACAGCGCAGACAAATAACAGAAAGCGAATATTTTCATGCGGGCGGTCACCCGGCTCCAGCAAATTTTGACCGTCATCACTAACAAGCGACCAGTTGTTGTGCTTACCGCTGCCATTCACATGATCAAACGGCTTTTCATTTAACAGACAGGCAAAGTTATGGCGATCCGCTACCTTTTTCAGAATGTCCATGATCAGCTGGTTTTGATCGACTGCGACATTGGCATCCGCATATAACGGTGCGATTTCAAATTGACAAGGAGCGGCTTCATTATGCTCGGTTTTGGCATAGATGCCAAGCTTCCACAGTTCAATATCCACTTCCTGCATAAAGGCAGCCACACGGGTGGGGATCGCACCAAAGTAATGCTTGGATATGCCCTCGCCCTTTGGTGACATCGCTCCAAACAGCGTACGTCCGGCATGCATCAAATCCATCCGCTTCCGATACAAGGTCTTATCGACAAGAAAATACTCCTGTTCTAAGCCAACCATTGGCATGACCCGCTTTACATCCTTGTCTTTGAAGGCATTGACAATGCGGGTTGCCTGTTTGGATACGGCTTCAATGGATTTAAGCAGCGGAGCTTTTTTATCCAGCGTTTCCCCGTTATAGGAGACAAAGATCGTCGGTATACACAGGACGTGATCACGGATAAAAGCCGGTGATGTGCAATCCCAATACGTATAGCCGCGTGCTTCAAAGGTAGCGCGCAATCCTCCGCTGGGGAAGCTGGACGCATCGCCCTCACCCTTGATCAAGCTCTTGCCGCTGAAGCGGGAAAGGGGCTGATTGTGATCCCCCGGTTCAATAAAGCTGTCATGCTTTTCTGCGGTAGAACCGGTCATTGGCTGAAACCAATGGGTAAAATGAGTCGCTCCCTTCGCCATTGCCCACGTCTTCATCGCATGAGCGATCGCATCGGCAGTTGCCCGATCCAACGCATCTTCTTTATGTGCCGCTGTGCGCCATTTTTCATATACCGGATGGGGAAGTTCTTCCTTCATCACCCGTTCATCAAACAAGTTGATCCCAAAATCTTCAAAAGGATGTTTATCATTCATCATCATTACCTCCAAATTATCTATATTCTACGTTATTTTACAAAAAAAGTATAGTATTTCTTGCCTTAAAACCATATTTCATCATAAATATCAAAATTGAAATGGGAAAAGAGGTGTATTTTTTGTGTTTTTATCGCAAAACGAAGAATTTTATAAGGTGCCTGAAAGCTGGAAAATTTTATGATAAAAACGCGTGCAATTTTCATGATTTCGGGGTACAATAAGAATAACCATATAGAATGGAGGTATTGGTTGTGAAATTATGGAAATGTGAAGTTTGCGGCTATGTTGCCGAGGGGGAAAGCGCCCCGGAAAAATGTCCGAAATGCGGTGTTCCTCAAATGCAGTTCGTAGAACTGAGTGAAGCAGATGCGGCAAAGATTTATCGCAGTGATAAAACGAATGATTTGCATATGCAGCTCATTCATCTGGCTATGAAGATGGATGCCCTTGCCAAAGCAGGCATTGAAGATGATTTGGATCCCGGCTGCGTGAAGGTGTTCCAGTATGCCAAGGAATGTGCATGGGAGATTAAACAGATGGCAAAGGCAGAATTAGCCGGTCATATCGCAAAAGGAAAATATTAGGAGGATAACAAGATGAATTTAAAAGGAACAAAGACAGAACAGAATTTGATGGAGGCGTTCGCCGGAGAATCACAAGCACGCAATAAGTACACATTCTATGCTTCCAAAGCAAAGAAGGAAGGCTATGTACAGGTTGCCGATATTTTTCAAAAAACCGCTGACAATGAGAAGGAACACGCTAAATTATGGTTTAAGTATTTAAACAACGGTGTTCCGACAACGACGCAGAATTTGAAGGATGCGGCTGCCGGTGAGAATTATGAGTGGACGGACATGTACGCTCGTATGGCAAAGGAAGCGCGTGAAGAAGGATTTGATGATATTGCCGAAAAAATGGAAGGTGTCGCGAAGATCGAAGCGATGCATGAAAAGCGTTATGCGGCGTTGCTTGCCAATTTGGAAGATGGCACCGTATTTGAAAAAGAAGAGGAAACGGTATGGGAATGCTTGAACTGCGGTCATTTGCATAAAGGCAAACAAGCTCCTGAGGTATGCCCGGTTTGTGATCATGCGCAGGCATATTTCGCCGTACACGAAGAAAATTATTAATCAGAGGACTTCATCGCTCGGGATAAACCCGGGCTTTTTTTGCGCAGGCGCAATGAAAAATAGCACAGCTTAGCTTAATATATAGCGTGTGCTATGATTCGTATTGTGGTATGAAATTCGATTATAAGAACAGCTTTAGTAAGCTGTTTCAGCGCCCATATACAAATGCGAATGATGCTATTGTAAGACGAGGACAGGAAAAGGCAGACGCTTTGATGGGGCGGCTGCCTTTTTTGAGGTTGATAAACTGGAATTTCATGCTTCAATGTTTAATGTATTCTTATCTTTTTTATAAAGTGATGTCATAACAAACGCGACAATTATCAATATATGTAATACTATATGATATACATCAGGAACATATCTTCCGTCTACATCTATCAGTTGAATACAGTCTGAAAAGTAGGTAATCTTCTTGTCCATATCTCCCATAAGTCCGCTACCAAATATAGTATACCATTCGTGACTTAAAAACTGGGTTATAAACCACATTCCTAACCACGCCAAATGTATATATTTTCCGATTTTTCCTGTGATTAAAAATAAAATAAATGTAACAGTTGGAACAAGCATGAATATCCATTCTTCCTTAAATGCACTTGTTACTAAGTATTTATCTCCAATTTTCAACCCTGTCATAGAAAGAAAATACCACAATAACAGAATGATATTTCCAATTATTATATAAGATTTTATGAAAAAATATATCATCTCCAGATTTATCGTTGTATTTACTCTAGCACATTTATATCACATTTACAAGATACCGCTCAAAATGAATTTACCACTTGACAATGTGGCAAAGAATTGATGACTTGGGACAATTCTGTACCTCATAAAAATAATTAGGGTGTTTTCCGGTTTGATCTTTTGACCGCTTGCCAGAATTAGATTTTGTAAATGCGATGAACATCCTTGGCAGTTTCAAAAAATTGCTTATATTCTTCTTCCAATCCAATAACTTTTTCAAAATAAAACGTTCCATAGAGCAGTTCCTCACATTTTTATTGATAATTTGGTGTGTCAGAATCACATTTTTTTTATATCTGTCTTACACAAAACACAATATGATTCTTTTTATAGGAATCAGTAATCACATATTTAAGTCAATTGATTTTGGTTGCCAGTTGACAAATGTTATATAGTGTTATATACTGTTATACGAGAGAGGTAGCTCAATGAAAATCATTATCAGTAATAGTAGTTCTGTGCCGATATATGAACAAATTAAAATACAAATTATCGAGCAAATTATTAATGATGAATTGCATGAAGATGAAATGCTTCCGTCGATCAGGAATTTATCAAAAGATATTAAAATTAGTTTGATGACGATTAAAAAAGCATATGATCAATTAGAGGAAGAAGGGTTCATTGTTTCCATTACAGGAAAAGGAACTTTTGTAGCCCCAAAGAACACGGGACTGGCATTGGAACAAGCAAAAAAAGAAATAGAGGAGCATATTGGAAAAGCAATTGATATCGCTTTAAAATTTGATATAGAAAAACAAGAAATCAATGAAATCATTGATATATTATATGGGAGTGATAAAGAATGAAACATGCGATCGAAATCGAAAATTTAACCAAAGAATATTCCGGCTTTAAACTAGATAACATTTCTTTTGCAATACCGAAAGGAACAATCGTAGGATTAATCGGTGAAAACGGCGCTGGTAAAACGACCTTAATTAAGACAATATTGAATATTATTAAAAAGGATCGCGGGAATATTAGAATCTTTGATAAAGATTTAGCTAAAGAAGAAGTTTTGATTAAAGAGGATGTTGGAGTCGTTTTAGATGATATATTTTTACCTAATATATTAAATGCGAATGGTATCAATACGACGATGAAAAGTGTGTTTAAGAATTGGGACAGTGAATTGTTTTATCAATATCTTAAATGGTTTAATATTCCAGTGAATAAGCAGATAAAAGAATTATCAAAGGGTATGAATAAAAAATTAGAAATTGCTACGGCATTGTCTCATAAACCAAAATTGTTGATATTAGATGAGCCTACAAGCGGCTTAGATCCTGTTGTAAGAAATGAAGTTTTAGACATATTTTTAGATTATATTCAGGATGAAGACAATACGATTTTATTATCCACTCATATCACAAGTGATTTAGAGCATATAGCCGATGAAATCATTTTTATCAATCAAGGAAAGCTGTTAATGGAGGAATCAAGAGATAATATTTTTGATAATTACGGTATCTTAAAATGTGGAGTGGATGATTTTAAAAACATAGATAAAAAAGATATTGTGTCATATAAGAAGAATAAATATGATTATCAAATCCTTATTAAAGAAAAAGAGCAGATTAAGAAAAAATATAAAGATTATGTAGTAGATAATATAACTTTAGAAGATTTGATGGTATTAACAATTAAAGGAAGTGAAAGATAATGCTTGGATTCATAAAAAAAGATTTCTTGGTCATGAAATCAAGTTTAAAGGCTATGGCTGTCATGCTTGCTGCTTATATCATTTTTACAATAATCGGTATATTTGATTTCACTTTGATGGTGCCACTTTTAGGAATGATTGTGCTCATATCAACATTTTCCTATGATGAACAAAGCGGTTTTAATGCTTATGCTTCTACTTTACCATCAGGAAGAAAAAATATTGTCCGATCAAAATATTTATCATCCGTTTTAATCATTTTAATGTGCGGAATCATAGCTATAATCATAGCAATGATGACTTCATATAAAAATAATAACATCGATTTTATAAACACTATATCATCATTATTCGGATCAGTATTTGGAATACTGCTGGTTATATCAATAATGTATCCTTTAATATTTAAATTTGGTATAGAAAAAGGGCGTATCTGGATATTTTTATTAACTTTTGGAGGGGCGGCACTCATGGGCGCTTTATGGGGTTATTTGGATTTCTCATTATTGAAACAGTTCTTTCGGCTAACGGCAGAATATTTCTATATCATTATCCCACTTGTTTCGCTGTTCTTATTGTTTATTTCATATAAAGTATCAGAAAAAATAGTGTTAAAGAAAGAATACTAGTTTAAGGAATATTGGACAAAGGCAGTCTAATCTTTCAATCATAATAGAATGAACCGTTTGAGGATAAAGGAAGCAAGCAAGTACATTTGAAAAATTACTTTATGTAAATTCAAATGGATATGAAAAAATAATGAAAGAGTAGGCTGTTTACTTTATATCAAATAAAGGGGAAGGCTTTTGCATTACAAGGTTTTATGCTATTATAGAGCCATGAATTTAAAAGATAAGATAACACCATGGATGATCATGATGGTCATATTTGGATTGTATTTAGGATGGTGTGCTGTAGATCATAAAGAGGAAAGCGAAAGCATTGCGATATTGGGCTTGCACGATATTGTTCGTGATGAGGTTAAGGACAGCGAGGCGCGCTTTTCAATGTGGATAGCGAGTGAAAGCTCCTTGCGAAAGCAGCTGGCATATTTAAAAGAACAGGGCTACAAGACTTGGTCTTTGGATGATTTGAATGCGTGGTATGAGGGAGAAAAGGAAATAGACGGTAAGGTCGTTGTTTTGACCTTTGATGACGGCTATGCGTCCAGCGCCACACTCATCGAGCCGCTGTTACGGGAATATGGCTTTCAGGGCGCTACCTTTGTGATCGGGTCAATGGTGGAGGATCAAAAGCCGGCGGATGCTTCCTTACAGCGCTTTGTAAGCAAAGAGGATATGACAAGCTCTGCCAATATGCAATACTATTCCCATACGTATCAGCTTCATGATAAAAACGCAGGGCAATTTGCCATCGACCGTAAAAGCAAAGCTGACTTGCAGGCAGATTTTGATGTTCAGAAACAAATTGTAGATTGTTCCTATGTGGCTTATCCTTACGGTCATGCCAATGCGTTGATGACTGAAGTGCTAAAGGAAAATGATGTGAAGCTGGCATTTGGTTACCATGAAAACCGCAAGGCAACGCGAAAGGATGATCGCTATCAGCTGCCGCGCTTTTCTGTGAATGCCTATACGAGCATGGATATGTTTCGCACGATGTTAGAAAGCAAATAATTAAAAGAATTACGCCATTTACAATTCAATCGCCTAGATGCTGTCGGTACAAACGCATACGATACATTGAGATCATGAAATCTCAGATAAAGGAGGATGAGATATGCGTCAAGCAAAACGATGCGGCTGTTCTTTCCAACAATCCGCTCATGCGGTAGCCGGAGAACGAATCCGTGTCAATGCCACCAGCAGCTGCGGCAGAAATTCCTATACGTGTCAAAATCGCTGTCAGCCCAAGCCCTGTGCACCGCGCCCTTGTGAGAAGGTATGCCGACCCAGACCGTGCACTCCTCACTGTAATGATCGACCTATGCGTTGTAGAAGTGATTTTGAAGCATCTTATTACCAAGCCATGGGGAATCCCTATCGTTACGATGGTAATATGTGTGATGGTTGTGACGATGATTGGTATGATGATTGCGCAGATAATTGGTGCTGTGATGATCGTCGTTGCGGAAACGGTTATGGTTATGATTGCCGCCCTCGCTATGATTGCGGTTGTGATCGCCGTCGCCCTCATGGTAAGGATGATTGCGATACGTGTGATAATCGTTAAAAAAAATCGCACGGTCGGATGACATTGAATCGAATGGCTCATGAAAATGCTTCGTGCGGCACCCAAAATTTGCCATTCCATACCGTGTGCAAGCATAGCGGGTATCATCATACGGCAAGGATAAAAAACGATGCTTACAATGAGTGCCGTTACGATGGAACCCTGCGAAGCCAATGCGATTGATTGTTTCATTCCGTTATCACGATAAAAATCTCCTGTGCAGACATGGGAGATTTTTCATATATTGCATCGCTGACATTTGGAGTCAAACGGCTTTGGCAATGTTACTTTTTCGTCCGGTTTCAAGGTGAGTGATTCTAAGCTTTGCCATAGGCAGACAATAAGAATTTATGTTATAATGACTTTACTTAAAGGGTGATGAGAATGAAAAAGAATACGATCATATGGGATTGGAACGGAACTTTATTGGATGATGTGGATTTATGCGTAGCGGCGATCAATTCGCTGCTGGCAAACGCATCACTGCCGCTGTTAAAGGATAAAGCAGAGTATCAGCGCGTTTTTCAATTCCCTATTTATGCTTATTATGAGGCGGTGGGATTTGATTTTTCCAAGCGGCCCTTTGATGAATTGGCTAAGGATTATATGGACTATTATCAGCCGCGCAGTTTATCGTGCTCTCTTCATGAACACGTTTTGGATACATTGACTTATTATCGTGATCAGGGCTATGATCAGGTGTTATTATCTGCATCGCGAAAAGATCTGCTTTTGGAACAGCTGCAACAGTATTCAATCATGCCTTTTTTTAAGGATATTCTCGGCTTGGACGATATTTATGCAAAGTCAAAAATCGCCCTGGCACAAAACTATATTGCCAAAAAAGGGGATCATATGGGCGATGTGTGGTTTATCGGAGACAGTGTCCATGATTATGAGGTCGCAAAGTCAGCGAATGCCCGATGCGTGCTGATTGCGAATGGTCACGAGCATAAGGATAAGCTTTTAGCTTGCGGCGCTACGGTCATTGATCGTATAGAGGAATTACCCAAGCTTGTCCATCATTGAAAGAAATACGCTTTGATCATCGCAAAGAATTCTCTTGTATACATGCACGGTTCGCTGAATAAAAGATCCGCTGCCGGCTTTTGCGTAATGGTAAAGCCCTGTGCTTCACCTAAATAGCGCGCCCGGCGCATATGAAAACGATTGGTAATCAAGGTGACGTGTGAAGAAGTGATGTGATGAGAGAACATGAGCTTACGGGTATAGTAAAAATTTTCATAGGTGTTATGTGATTGATCCTCCATGAGTATTTGATTGGAATCCACATGGTGTTTGATCAGCCACTTTTTCATTGCGGCTGCTTCACTGATCGCTTCATCAACGCCTTTTCCACCCGATACGATAATCAGCGCATCGGGATTTTTTTGATGCTCTGACAAGCCTTTTTCCAACCGATATTGTAAGGAAAGGGAGATTTCTTCTCCGTGAATCAACCCAGCGCCCAAGATCAATATCGTATCCCCGCTGCCGCTGTCCTCTTTAAAACCTACGGAAATGATCGTGATTTCCTCCCAGCCAAACAAGATTACCCCTAGTGTACAAACGACAATGAGAATCCGGCGCACTGCTTTTGGCAGCTTTTTATGAAAGGCAATGTGATTCCATAATAGGAATATGCCGATACTTAAAATGCCAAGCAGTAAAAAACAATGAATGAATGTGATAGAACCGTATAAGATATGAATTAAAGTCCAATAGCACAGGCTGATAATGCCGATTCCTAAAAATAGATAGCGTGCCTTGTTAAAGCTCTTCATGTTCTTCCTCCTGCGTTTGCCAGAACGTATGAAGCTGTTTTTGCAATTCAGTCTCATCATAAATGACTTCATAATGGGACATATGACGTGGCAGTAAGGAACGGTAAGCGCTGCTGGTATAGCGCTCGTCCAAAAGCAGGATCACGCCGGTATCCTGATCATCCCGAATGACTCTTCCGGCAGCCTGTAACACCTTGTTCATACCGGGAATCATGTATGCATAAGCATAGCCTTTTCCATAGCACTGTTCAAAAAAGTCCCGCAACAAGTCGGTTTCTTCGTTGATCTGGGGCAGGCCAACACCGATGATGATGACTCCAATCAAACGATCTCCTTTAAAATCAATGCCCTCGGCGAATAGGCCGCCCAATACACAGAAGCACACCATGGTTTCCTCATGACTTTCAAACTGTGCCAGAAATTCTTTGCGTTGAATGTCGTCCATATCGCTTTCCTGAATCATGACCGCAATATTATCATAGCGTTTCTGAAAAGCATCTGCCACTTGGTTCAAATAGGCATAGCTGGGAAAAAACACAATGTAATTGCCGGCTTTTTGGCTTACGGTTTGGGCAATCGTATCACAGATGGGAAGAATGCTGGCGTCACGCATTCGATAGCGAGTATTGATGCCGTTGTGAATAAGCAGCTTAGCTTTGCGCGGATCAAAGGGAGAGGGTAAAGCGATCTTCTTTTTACAAGGCTGGGTCAATAATAAATCATTGAAATAGCGCACCGGCGTCAAGGTAGCGGAGAAAAAGACGGCGCCCTTTCCTATGTTGAGCATTTGGTGAATGGCACGGTTTGGATTCATGCAGAATTGTTTGATCGTTACTTCTTTTCCTGCCTGCTTAATCCAAGTGATAAAATGATCATCATACACATCCGCGATTCGCAAATAGGCCAGTATTTCAAAATAGATTGCGGTGATTTCTTCATTCGGCTCTTCCATTTTTTGCATATAGCGATCAATGGCTTTCACCAGTGGGTTCAGTTCGTTAAGCAACTCATCGCATGACTCATGAGTGGCATAAAAGCCATTTTCTTCACATGGCTGCGCCAACGCATTAAATGTTTTGATAACACTGCGAATCATTTTACGCAAGGGCTTGGCATCTTTCTCAATCAGCTTGTATAAATTGCGAAACAGGGATTGCGAAAGCTGTGCCGAATACATGGAGCGGGCACGATCTACCATATTATGTGCTTCGTCAATTAACAGGAAATGATCCTGCGGTTCGCTGAAAAAGCGTTTTAAATACACGCGGGGATCAAATACATAATTATAATCGCAAATGATAAGATCCGCATACAAACTGGCATCCAGTGATAGCTCAAAGGGACAGATCGTATGTTCCTGTCCGATTGTCTGAAAGCACTCCTTGTTCATATCATCGTATTCATTTAAGAGCTGCGACAACGCCGCCTTCAACCGATTGTAATAGCCCTTGGCATAAGGGCATACCTTCGGATCACAGTTTCTTTCCTCCAACAGACACATTTTATCCTTGGCAACGATACTGACGCTCTTGATGCGCAGTCCTTGATCCATCATGAGGCGGACGCTGTCCTGCGCGGCTTTGGCAGTCAAATTTTTAGCACAGAGATAAAAAATACGTTCAATTTTTTGTTCTTTCAAGGCTTTTAAAGCCGGAAATAGGGTAGAAATTGTTTTTCCGATTCCGGTGGGGGCTTGGGCAAACAGCACATCTTCATCAAGGATGGTTTTATATACGGCAATCGCTAGCTCGCGCTGGCCGGGGCGGTATTGTGGAAAGGGAAAATTGAGATTTTCGATGCTTTGATCGCGAATTACGGCAAAGTTTTGTCGCCGCATCGCCCACTCTCGATATTCTTCCAGCATTTCCATATAAAACTGCTCCAGCTGCTGAAAGGATTTGGCTTGGCGAAACTGTTTGATTTGATCGGTATCAATCTGATAATAGGTTAATTGTATGATGATTTGTGCAAGATCATTTTGCTTGGTATAGATGTAGGCATAAGCATAAGCCTGCGCCCAATGAGCGGGATTTTGGTCTTCGTGAATATCCTCATAATCACAAGTGGTGGTTTTGATTTCATCAAGGATGACATGATCCGATTCATTGATGATTCCATCAGCACGGCCATCAATAATAAAGCGCACTTCCTTTTGATCTGTAGTTTCTTTCAAATAGACTTCGCTTTGATAAGAATCACCGCCTTTTTTTTGGATCATGCGGTGAATCTTTGATCCGATATTGGCGCGCTGCGGACTTAAATAAGCCGAGGTAAGATCACCTCGCCGATAACAGAATTCCGCTAAATTTTTCACCGATAGCTTGATTTGGATCAACGACTTCACCTCATTTCCTTTATAGTTTATCACAAGCATCCTCGCTTGCCTATCTTTTTGACAACGCTAATTTTCCTTTGTTTCATCATATGGTAATTCATGAATTGATGTAGTATAATGCAGAAGAAGCTTAAGAAATGAGGTGTTCGATGCGGGAAATGATCATTGCCGAAAATGATGCGAATCAGCGTGTGGATAAATTTTTGATGAAGGCATTGCCGACACTGCCGAAAAGCTTAATGTATAAATATATTCGCAATAAAAAAATTAAGGTGAATCGCAAGCGCTGTGAGATAGCACAGCGCTTACAGGTGGGAGATTGCATACAGTGCTATATCAGTGAGGAATTCTTTTTAACGCAAAAGAGCGCTTATGGCTTTTTGCAGGTACCCAAGCAGCTGGAAGTGGTTTATGAGGATGAAAATATTTTAATCGCCGCAAAGCCGCTGAATCTTCTGGTTCAGAAGGATCGTGCAGGAATTCAGGATACGATGAATGAACGCCTGCTTCATTACTTATATGATAAGGGAACGTATGATCCAATGAAGGAACAAAGCTTTACACCGGTTTTTGCGCATCGTCTTGACCGCAATACCGAGGGATTGTTAATCGGCGCCAAGAATGCAGAGGCGCTTCGCATTCTCAATGAAAAGCTGCGCGATCATGAAGTGATGAAGTATTATTTAGCGTTAGTAGAGGGAAGACTTTCACAGGAACAGGGAGAAATGTTTTTTTATCATCAAAAGGATGCGCAACGCAATCGGGCAGTGCTTTCAAAAACACCCACTGCCGGCAGCACTTTGATTCATACCTCTTATCGGGTATTGAATACATATGAACACGATTGCTTGGTGGAGGTGCTTTTGCATACGGGCAAAAGCCATCAGATTCGTGCCAGCTTTGCGCAGCTTCATCATCCGCTCGTCGGTGATCGAAAGTACGGCGCGAAAGTCAATAAAGCGTTTTCCTATCAGGCGCTCTGTGCCTATAAAGTACGCTTTGCGTTTCAGGGTGATTGCGGCTGTTTGACATCATTAAAGAATCGGGAATTTGTTTGGGGAAATAGTTCCTTACAGCGAAAAATCGCAAAAAGACAATATCTTTGATAAAACATGAATGCTTCAAATTCTTGTCATGGATAAATATTAAGGTATTTATTTAAGAAGTTAGTGAATCAAGAAAATTTCTGATAAAACAAGAGAAATGGGGTTCTGCTATGGTCGAAAAGGATGATTGGAGATTATTGGTTAATAATGGCGAGTCTTTGAGAAAAGCCTGCGTAAATCCAACAGATGGTGAGGAAATTTACAAATATGCACCACAGTTAAAGAAATGTGTATTTTGCTTCGCTCCGGTACATAACACCCCGCATCAATGGTGGTTTATTCCGATTGATTTATCATGTTGTATCTGCGAAGATTGTTTTAATGATTTCAAGGAAATGTTTGAGTGGAAAAAACTTGATGGTTGGGATATTGACTGGAGAGACTAACCAAAAGTGGTATGGCGGCTTGGGGTATTCCCAGCAAGCAAAAAAAATCTTTTTTATCGCAGACAAAAACAAGTGATTTTTACGGAAAGGGTATCCATTTTCTATGCTCGCTATGGAATTTTACATTCGATTCCGTTCTTTAAGTGGAAAAGGTTTGAGGAAATGAATGAAAAGGTGGTTTGTATTACTGATGTAATATGTAATCGCCTATGTAATCAATAAAAAACAGTATGTATAATCAGAAGATTCGCCGATATAGTAAGAGACATTTGTTACTATTCACCGACGAGAAAAAAGCTGTCAAGTGGAAAACCAAAAATAATA
>CANDJN010000048.1 GCA_947385085.1 uncultured Erysipelotrichaceae bacterium
GAGATATGCGAAATTCTTTTAGGTTCATGCGCGATGTTCCTTCCTACGTTACTGCCGATGCGTTTTTAGAAAACAAGTTATCAGGTACAGAAATGCCCAATTCTTTTAACTTAGACATGATCTCTTTTCTTGCTTTCTCTTCACCATCAAGTTCACCCATTATGTAATGGACAAATTTATCCTTATCTGATTCACTCCAATTTTTAAAATCAGATAAAACGGATAAAGCGTGTCTTGATGTATCATTCATAATTGACACCTCCTTTGTTTGTTACACTAACATTATAATTAGTTTGACAAACTATGTCAATACATTTTTGTTTATTTAACAAACTTTTTTTATTGCAATCATTTTTCTTTTGATTTATAATGTAATTGAGGTGATTTGAATGGACGATACTATCAATAATAGAATAAAATTGGTAAGAAAACATTTTGATTTAACAATGGATACTTTCGGCGATAAAATAGGCATAAAAAAATCATCAGTAAGCCTTATTGAAAGTGGAAAAAATAATCCTTCAGAACAAACGCTAATGTTAATCTGTAAAGAGTTTGGCGTAGATTATCTTTGGCTGACAACTGGTAAAGGTGAAATGCTACCACCTTCTGATGATGAAGTTATGGCGAAGTTTGATTCAATAATGTTCGGAGAAAAAGATACACATAAAATTATTTTAAAAACATTGCTTGATATGGATGAAGATACTTTGAATGCCTTAGATCGATTTATTGAAAAGTACATAGAAAATAAAAAAGCCGACTAAATATCGACTTTTTTATTTCGGAATAGATAAAAGGCTAAATTATATATGCGTTTCAGCGAATATTCATCGTGGATGCACATAACCATGGCGCAGATGGCTTTTACTATATCTTCTCTTTTCATGTATCTCCCTGTCTTCCTTTCTTTGAGGTAATTATACGGCAGCGCGATTATAAATCAATACTTTCGGGTACGATTTCCGGATATCCGGAAATTTATTTGTATTTTGAATCATATAGGTCTGACATTCTAACCCCTAAAGCCTTTGAAATTGTTTCAAGCTGATTTAATGTAGGGCAGGTTTTACTATTTTCAATATCATTAAGTGTTGTTTTGCTGATCCCTGTCAATTTAGCCAAATCTTCCAATGTCATTTTACGTTCTTTTCGGGCTTGCCATGTTTTTATTATAATCATTCAATTCTACTCCTATTGCGGTCCCCTTAAAATGTAAGAATAAAATGTACCTATTAAATATATTACAAGTAACTTTTTTAAAAATCTACTGGTAAATATTGGTAATTAATAATACATTATGCTATAGTATCAATACACTAGTGCTAATCTAGTTAATACATATTCGTCCTAATATAACGTTTATGTAGAGTATTAAGAGGAGGAGAAAAGAATGAAAACTTGGAAATTAGTGGCTGGTATTCTATCTATTGTGTTGTGTTTATTGGTAATGTTGCAGTCGTGTGCAGCTGGAGCAGTAAACGCTATTGAAGAAAACGGACAAGTAAGTGGCAGTGCTGGCTTAATTGTTGCCATTATGATGCTGTCAGGAGGAATTACATCGATCGCTACTCGCAGTAGTGACAAAAAGGGCGGCGACATTGCTCTTATAGTGCTGTTTGGGATCGCTGTTGTATTTGGTTACTTGTTAGCTGGAAATTATAGCGACTTGTATATTTGGGCTACTTGGTGTTTAGTTAACTCGGTATTAGCAGTAGTTTCCTTAAGAAGAAAAAAAGAAAGAGATTATTAAAAGCAAAAGTAAAAAGTCATGAAGCTATTGGTGTCCTGACAATCTTGGCAGGGCACATTTTTTATATAAAGGGGATCAATAAAGAGACCAGCCCCGCAATCTTGACGCACAATGAAAATTAGTATAAAATAACAGTACGCAGGCAATGATGTAATGTTGTTGTCACTAGTCATTAGCGCTGACAACGGATTTATCTGGATGTCATTGCTCTTTATCTTGGTAACAGAATAGAAAACTGGGTACCATTGATCTTTGATCTTGGCAACGGTTTAACCGGGTGTCACTGAGGGCTTGTCATTTATGGCTAGCCCCATTTTATTTAATTCCGTGAAATTTCACAGAATAAAAAAACTCCCCGGTACACCAATACCGAGGTAAAGAATCCGAAAGGATTCTTTTATATTTGCTTGTCAATAATATCAATCAATTCATCCTCTGTTTCTTGAAATAGATGCGCATAGGTTTTTAATAGTTGATCCACGGTATCTCCGAGCCTGTCTGCGATGGCTTTTATGTTTGCCCCATTACTTATATTGTTTATGAGTAAAGTTGCATGAGAGTGGCGTAAACCGTGGATAGGAATGTCTGCTAAAGGCAGTCTGACATAATATAGATTTTCTGCTTTGGGATCCTCTGCTAACTGCGTGATGACTACATCTTTGAAATATCGATATGAAGTTTTCGATCCGCCTGGCTTGGCCTTGATCTCACCATTTTTCACTCGCACCATATCCCCAATATGAAAATCATCATAATCGCATTTTTCTGCATGAATCAAATTATCCGCAGACACCCATCCGCTGGCATAATTCTTATATTTCTTGAAATGCCTGTCTAAATTTGCCTTAGGCATGGGTTTGTCTAATGAACCAAACACAAAGCAGTCGTCTTTAAAACCATATAACTTACTTCTTTGATTATACCAATACTTCATAATTTTGGTTAGATCATCATCCATTCGTTTCGTTCGATTTGAATTAGGCGTTTTGGGAGGTGTAATCAAAAACGGAATTCCTCTTATTTGTTGGCTGCATGTTTTATTGATGTGAAACGTTTTTTTCTCAAAATCTATATCGTTCCAAGTAAGTGCCAACATCTCGCCTTTTCTGCATCCTGTACGATATAAAAAATTAAATACCGTATAATCTTGTAAGTCATCCACATTTTCTATAAAAACATTAAACTCATGAGGTGTCCAAAATTTTAATGAATCATCCTTAACTACATCTGGCCGTTTAATACTCTTTATCTCGTCCATGGGATTGCTATCTATAATCCGATTGGCTAAAGCATACTTAAACACTTTTCTAATCGCTACATATACTTTATTTATGTAATTTAATGAATATTCCTTATCGTTCATGTCATCAAGTATTCGTTGGATGGTATCAGTTGTGATTAAGCCAATCTTCATATTATCGAGCAGCACTGCTCTTTTTAATGCAACCATATCAGTATTGATGGTTGAACTCTTTTTCTGTCCTTTCTGATCCTTAAAAGAAAGCTCCCGGACTTCCGCGAAAGTCATATCAGGCTTTGCTTTAAGATTGGCTTTCTTACTTAATTCTTTTCTAAGCAGCTTATCAGCATCGGTTGCCTCTTTTTTACTTTTAAACTGATATTCTACCGATGATCGCTCATAATCAATCCATTCCCCATATTCATTTTTATACTTTCCCTTTAATGTAAAATAGCGCCCCTTGTTATGATATACAACAGCCATATCTAACACCTCCTATATTTTAAATTATAAAGGCACTAAAAACATAAATCAACAACAACTTTTCGGGTTTTTTTCGGGGTTTCATATTTGAAAACATTAAAAAAGCCTTTAAATAAAGGCTCAAATTGCATTTGGAGCGAGTGATGAGAATCGAACTCACGTAGTCAGCTTGGAAGGCTGAAGTTCTACCATTGAACTACACTCGCATATTTTTGGTGACCCGTTGGCGATTCGAACGCCAGACCCTTTGATTAAAAGTCAAATGCTCTACCAACTGAGCTAACGGGTCAGTTGATGAAAAAAATTGGCTGGGGTAACTGGATTCGAACCAGTGAAATGCCAGAGTCAAAGTCTGGTGCCTTACCACTTGGCTATACCCCAATTTCACAAATGATAAGATGGTGGAGGGAGACAGATTCGAACTGCCGAACCCGAAGGAGATGAGTTACAGTCATCCGCGTTTAGCCTCTTCGCTATCCCTCCACATATGCAAATCAACGATGGTGCCGACTATAGGAATTGAACCCACAACCTACTGATTACAAGTCAGTTGCTCTACCAATTGAGCTAAGTCGGCATAAAAAATGGTGGAGGTTGAGGGACTCGAACCCCCGACCCTCTGCTTGTAAGGCAGACGCTCTCCCAACTGAGCTAAACCTCCATCTTGGCCGATATGCGTTTCATCCTAATTCAGGGTACTTCCCATCCTTGGCGCTTTATTATGATAACATTTCAGCCATTATCTGTCAACGTTTTTTTTATCTTTTTTGTGATTTTATGAGATGACGCTTATAAAGAAAGCATCTTCCGCAAAAGACCTTTCTACGCATTTGGACCATAGCTTGAAAGGGACATTCCATAACACTTATATATCTACTTCCATTTTAATCACAACAGAAACTCAATAGCCAAATTTTCCCAGCAGTGATTCGTCTTGCTCAATCCATTCTTTTGCCACATCAATCACACGATAAGAATCCATTGTATCCCTTACCACCACGGTTTGAATACCGGCATTGATAATCATTCGCTTGCACATAGAACAGCTGTTTGCCTGAGCGATTAATTCTCCGCTTATGGCTTCAAATCCTGCTAAATAAATTGTTGCCCCCAGCATATCGCGCCGTGATGCAGAAATAATCGCATTGGCCTCCGCATGAACACTGCGGCATAGTTCATAGCGCTCCCCCCGATTGATATGCAGCTCCTGACGGATGCAGCGTTGTAAATCACTACAATTTTGTCTTCCTCGCGGTGCACCCACATAACCTGTAGAAATGATCTCATCATCCTTGACAATAACAGCCCCATACAAGCGCCGTAAACACGTGCTGCGCTTTGCGACGCTACATGCAATATCCAAATAATAATTTACCTTATCCCTACGCATCGTCATAATAATCCTTCTCCTCTGTTTCAACGTTATGCTAATTATAATACATTATACAGAGATTGTCCATGAGCGATATGGAAAGAAAGGGCATACAATAATGAGGTAATATAAAACGTATTATGATAACACGGGTTACATCCTGCTTCCCAGATGTACCATTATAATCTTTCTTGCAACTCTTTTCTTATCCTCACTACAAAGCCACTCATCTCCTTATTGGTAATAGCCGACACTCTCACCTTCCATGAGAAACAGCGGCATCGTTTCCCACTGCGGTGGGCGTCCTTCTTGAATGGCAACCATTTCCTCTATCAAATTGATACCAAATGCCTCATTAGGATAGACAATACTCGTCAATGCCGGATAACAATAACGTCCCAGCTCTGTCCCGCCAAAGCAGGCAAAAGAAAGGTTCTGTGGAATATGAATGTGCACATCATGACAATATTTCATTGCCGCCATCGCCCACTCTGCACGATCGCAAATCACTCCCTCATATTCCTTGTTTATCAATTCCTTCATCACTTCATAGGCACCTTCAGTATCATTCACCACCCGCATATCCCATTCACAATCTCTCTTTGGATATGCCTGCAAAAAACCGGAGCTGCGTTTTTCACTTGTATGTCCCGGCTTATGCAAATATACGAAACAATGATACTGTCGTTCTTGAAAATGACGACCTAACAGATTTCCTGCCATACGTTCATCAGGTTCTAAATACGGCGCATAATCACAGATGCTGCGCGCGAACAATACCTTTGCGTGAAGCTCCATAACGATCTTCTGTAATTGCTTGGGATTGGCACTATCCAACAATACCACTCCATCAGCGCCTTGCTTTAACAGCTGACGTAAACAGCACACCTCCGCTTCATCGCTTTCATCATGAAACAGAATACTTCCCTGATACTTCAGCGAATCTAAGTGATGCTGCATCCCGATTAAGATATTTTCCTGATCTGCCCCATGATATCGATTCACAATTATGCCAATCATTCGCGAACGTCCAGAACGCAAGCGGCTGGCATGATAATCTCGTTCAAACCCCAATTCCTCTATCGCCTGAGCAATCTTCTCCTTATGTTCCTGTGATACATACCCATGATTTAAATAACGGGATACACTGCTTTTGGATACATGACAATGCTTCGCTACATCCTCAATGGTGACCTTGTGCCTCATTAGCCATCCCTCACTTTATTCCAACGTCATCATTATACCAGAAACTGATAAGAAAAAAAGCTACTTTTTATCACTGCCACTCTCACTTTTATCTTATAAAAAACAAAAGTTACCATATTTTTCTTCCATTGATTTCCCCTCACCGTATCACATTGTGCTATAATAAAAGCCATACAGGAGGATGATTATATGCTAAAAGCCGGAATGAAAGCTATTGATTTCACCTTATTTGATGCTAATGGTAGTGAAGTAACACTAAGCAGCTTTAAAGGCAAGAAAATCGTATTGTATTTTTACCCTAAGGATATGACCAGCGGATGCACAAAACAGGCGTGCGCTATGGCAGCGGCCTATGAAAACTTTAAAAATCAAGATATTGTAGTGATCGGCATCAGTAAAGACAGCGTTGCCTCGCACAAAAAATTTGTGGATAAATATGAACTCCCCTTTCTCTTACTATCCGATCCTGATCTCATCGCCATTCAAGCCTACGATGTATGGAAAGAGAAAAAGCTATACGGCAGAACCTACATGGGTACTGTGCGCTCTACCTATATCATTGATGAAAGCTTTCAGATCATAAAATGCTTTGAAAAGGTGAGCCCTGCCACTCATGCACAAGACATTTTAAAATACTTACAGGAACACGCATAAGCGTGTTTTCTTTACGCTTTGAACGAAAAAAGAACACCATGACAATCCATGATGTTCTATATCTTGAATTCTTAATGATTAATACATCGGTCCTTGGGGCATCATCGGTGCAGCCGGTGTATCCTCTTTGATGGCAGCCACTCCTGCTTCCGTTGTCAAGAACAGTGCTGAAATGCTTGCGGCATTCAACAGGGCGCTTCTTGTTACCTTGGTCGGATCGATAATGCCTTTTTCAAACATATCGCACCAAACGCCTAGCTTAGCATCAAAGCCTTCATTTTCTTTAGCCTTCTTCTGATGCTCCAAAATATCATCAGCATTGTATCCGGCATTCTCCGCAATCTGAGAAATCGGAGCCAGCAGCGCATCCATCACAACCTTAATGCCCTTTTGCACATCCACAACATCTGATTTTACGCTATCCTTCAATTCCATGTAGGTGTGAACAAAGGCAGCACCGCCACCGATCACGATACCTTCCGCTACCGCTGCCCGAGTCGCATTCAACGCATCTTCAATCCGCAGCTTCTTTTCCTTCAATTCTGCTTCTGTCGTTGCGCCAACCTTGATAATCGCAACACCGTTGCTTAATTTACCTAAGCGCTCCTGATAACGCTTCTTATCATAATCGCTTGTGCAGTTGTCACGTTGTGCTGAGATTTCCTTCACGCGTTCTTCAATGGCGCTCTTTTCACCGGCACCGCCGATCAACGTTGTGTTATCCTTGGTCACAACGGCTTTCTTCACCATACCCAAATCCACAATATCCATATCCTTCAATTCCATTGCCAAATCCTTGGAATAGAATTTCGCATTGGTCAACACCGCGATATCCTGTAACATTTCTTTTTGGTTGTCACCGAAACCAGGTGCTTTTGTCGCAACCACATTGAAGGTTCCACGCAGCTTGTTTACGATCAATGTAGAGGTTACCTCATTGTCAATATCATCGGCGATGATCAATAACGGCTTCGCTGACTGAACGATCTTTTCCAGCAAAGGCAGGATCTCCTGAATTGTGTTAATTTTCTGATCCGTTACCAATACATAGGCATTTTCCAATTCCACCTGCATCTTTTCACGATCCGATACCATATAAGGAGATACATATCCTTTATCGTACTGCATACCTTCAACGACTTCCAGCTCCGTATCAAAGCCCTTGGACTCATCCACGCTGATCACACCGTCACGGCCTACCTTATCCATCGCTTCCGCAATGATGTCCCCGACCTCTTTACTGCCGGCAGAAATTGTCGCAACATTGGCAATATCCTCACTCGTTTCCACCTTACGTGATTTTGCCAAAATACTCTCCGCAACCTTTTTGCTTGCGGTTTCAATTCCTTCCCGCATCAATACGGGATTGGCACCCTTATTGACTGCTTTCATACCACTGTTAATCATTGAAGCGGCTAAAATGGTAGCGGTCGTCGTACCATCACCGGCGGTATCATTGGTTTTATTGGCTACCTCATACACAAGCTTAGCGCCCATATTTTCAAACTTGTCTTCCAGCTCCACTTCCTTAGCGATGGTTACACCATCATTGGTAATCAGCGGAGAGCCGTATTCCTTTTCCAATACGACATTGCGTCCCTTAGGTCCTAATGTAACTCGAACGGCATCGGCCAATTGATTAACTCCATCTACCATAGCTGATCTTGCATCAGCCCCAAAACGTATTTCTTTACTCATATTTGCATCCTCCTTTTTTTTATTCTACGACTGCTAAAATATCTTCGTCTTCAATAATAATATACTCTACTTCATCCATCTTTACCTTAGTACCGGAATACTCCTTGTATACCACTCGATCATTTTCTTTGATCTTAGCCTCACAGTCCTTACCGACTGCCACTACCACCGCTACGCTTGGCTTATCTTTTGTACTTTCCGTTAAGATAATACCACTTGCGGTTTTCTTTTCTTCCGCTTCTTTTTTTAAAACTACATTTTTGTTTAATGGTCTTAGCATCTGTTAATCCTCCTTTAGCACTCTTTTGTTTTAACTGCTAACACTGTATATTATACTCATTTTTAGCACTTTGGCAATAGGATTGCTAAAAGTTTTTCAAGAAATTCCGCTATCCCATAAAAAAGCGCGGTGAAGCGCGTCGTTCCTTATTCGTTATGACAATGCTCATGAGCAGAACAATTGTGCTCGCCATCATGATGATGGTGGCATTGCCCCGCTGGATTATCGTATAATGTACCATCCAAATAAGCATCTACCGCCATTTCCGCATTGCCTGCTGCTCCGCTGATCAGCGTGATATTTGCCTCCCTTAGCGCATTGCGAGCTCCCATGCCGCAGCCGCCGCAAATTAATACATCCACATCAGCTTCCTTCAATAAAGTAACCAGTGCACCATGCCCTTGACCATGCGTCTCAAGCAAGCTTTTTTCAACCACCTTAGCCGCTTCACTAACCACAATCAAAAAGCTTGGGCACTTACCAAAATGCTGAAACACCATACCATTCTCATACGCTACTGCTATTTTCATATAAATTACCTCCTAAACTGCTTCAAAAAGCAAATGCTCGTTATCAATGATAAAATCCGTTCGCAGTGATAAATAGGAATGCATTGCGGATTCTTTCAAAATAATCGGAGTGCGATGATGAATCTTGACCATTTCCTGTTCTGCCGCTCCTGTTACGATGACGCATTCCCCTTTATCATTATAAATACCGGCTAAGTAAATGAGCTTGGAATCCGCTTTACGAATATATATTTTCTTTTTTTCACTGCCCTGCTTCGCCCACTCATAAAAACCGTTAGCCAAAACAACACAGCGTTGATGCAGCCAGGGACGAAACGTTACCTTTTGTTCAATGCCCTCACTGCGCGCATTGATGAGCAGACGTCCTTGATATCCCGGCATTCCCCACTGAAAAACATGCGGCTGTATCTGCTCCTTTTCCCCTAAAGACAAGGCAAGAATCTTTTGACCGGGGAAAACCTCACCCTGTCGAAAGTCAAACAGATCCAGCTGTGCGATTTGTTCACGCCATTGCGAAACACTCTCATCAAGCTGGAAAAAATAACGGCCACACATCCTATCACCTCATTTTCAGCCATTAAAATGTTTATTAATGCTTTTGATCCTCCTCACTTGAATCAGTACTCTGATTCTCTTGTCGTTTTCGATAAAGCTTTAAAAACCATTCCTCTTGATACCCTATAGCCGCGGCCTGCTCATAAAACTCCATTGCCCGCTCATCATCCCCCTGCTTCTCATAATTCCATCCGATATTCGCAATAAGCCATCCATCGTTACGTCCTAATTCCTGTGCCTTAAACAAATAATCTAATGCCTTTTGATAATTTCCGAGCGCACTTTCGTGCCAAGCCACCTGCGAGTAAACTAAGGGATCATCATCACAAAGCTCCAACGATTTGTAATAATAGGATAGCGCTGTTTCATAATTTTCCAATTCGGAATAATCCCAAGCCATCTCATTATACAGCCATGCATCATGGCGACCTAATTGTTCCGTTTCACCTAACAGGGCAATCGCTTTCTTCCATAAACGCTGCTTGCCCAAAACCCATGCCTTTAATGAATACAGCTCGATGCTGGGACCCTCCGCCTGTTCACAGCGATCGCAATACGGCAACGCCTTTTCATATTCACCCAGATTGGCATACGTCTTTGCATAATGATACAGCACCCACGGATCATTCTCCTTTATCTTTTTCATTTGATCCAAATACTGAAGTTTGCGCGTCATATCATCTTGCTTATGCGCAATCCAAGCCATATCCTGTAAAATCCAATAGGCATCCTCCGTATTCTTCTCCAATGCCTTTTCATAATAGGACAAGGCAATATCATATTGTTGGCAAGCATTCTCATGATCGCCGATATTCCAATAGGCGTCAGCCAATTCCTCACGAATTCCCGTATCATCTCGTCCTCGTTCCAAACAGCGTTTCAGTAAGATAATGGCTTCCTTTTCCTTGTCCATGCGATTATAGGCATACGCGATTTCAAAGTCACGCCAATCCGCATAAATTTCATTATTCACCTTTTTCAGATATTCCACTTCTTGTTCAAACCGTTTTTTCTGCTTATAAAACATGGCAAGATCAAAAATGGAATCCTCATCCGGAGCAAGACGATAAACCTTTAACAAATATTCCTCAGCACTTTTATCATCCCCCAAATCGCGATAAGTAAACGCTGCCTGTGCTAAAATCCAAACACTGTCCGGATCATCTAGCAAAGCATTCTCAAAATATTCAATCGCTTTTTTATTGTTGCCTTGTTGGCGATATGCCCAGCCAAGCTCACCGTGAATCCATGGCTCATCATGCCCCATGCTTAAGCCTTTTTCCAAATACTTGCATGCGTCCTCAAATTGATTGGAATGGTTATATGCATAGCCAAGCTGAGAATAAATCCATGCATCATCAGGAAATGTTTGAATCCCCTTCTGTAGATAAGCAACTGCCTCCTGATGTCGACCAATATGATTCAATACCCAGCCCATATTGGCAAAGTAAAAGCTATCTTCATACGCCATCGTTTTATTTTCTTCTAATAATGCCCGTGCTTCTTCAAAGCGTTGATCTTCAACTAGCTCATTGAATTTCTCTTTATAGTTCATGAAGTTCTCCTATTATCTGCCCTATGACGAAATAATCACCGCAGTTTCCCTTTACGATATTGTTACCTACTTTCTTATTATACAATAAATAGCCGGAAATGAAAATAAAAGCCATGTGACAGTATTGCTGCCTTCATGACCCTGATCACAAATATATTAGATTCAAAACGTTATTCTCGACCCTTTGCAATCGCTTGTCAATGACCTTAATAATGTCTTTTTCTTTATAGCTTTTCTTGAATTATGATAAAGAAAAAGCACATATTACAACCCTGCGACCTCAAGAATCTGCAAAAGCGAACCGCTGATCCAGGCGCTGATAAAAAGAATGATAGCCACCTTAATAATGACCTTCTTATCCTTTTCACTTCTTAACAATATCATGAATCCCATGCCGGCATTCGAAACCAATCCGGCAATCAACGAGCCAAAGGATAGCGCTTCATTCATAAACAGTGAGGTCAGTAAAACACTGGCTGCACAATTTGGAATAAAGCCGAACAATGCCGCAAACAAGGGCTGTAATAAGCTTTGATTTAACAACAGAATACGAAGCTGATCCATGCCGATTGCGTGAATGATCATATGGAAACCAAAACTCAATATGAAAATAAACGCATATATTTTAAATGTGCGAATCCATGCCTCGCGCCATAGCGAATGATCCTCATGGCTACAGGAATGCGATGGTGCTGCGATTGTGGATGAAATGCTCGTAGCTCTTTTGGAGGCAAAAAAGTCAACACCATAGCCGACCACGACGGCGAGCAATAATTTAATGATAATCACCTGCCAAAGGACAGACGCAGAATCCAGAGATGCGATCAGCATAGGAATCGCTTCATCACTCGTTGCGATCAGAGTAGCAAGTAAAGTCCCTAAGGTTACTGCGCGATTCACATAAAGTCCCGCAGTAATTAACGAAAATCCACATTGTGGTATCAGTCCCAATAAAGCACCAAACAGCGGTCCTAAGTGGCGCATCTGCAATAGCCGTCCCTGATGATCGACTGGTTTTTTTTGTTCCCAATAAGCCAGAAAAAGGTAAGTAAAAAATAATAGCGGCAACATCGCTATTGTATCTTGAAGGGTATGTTCCAATGCTTCTTTACATAAGTCCATCATATCAATAACAATATGCCCACCTTTCTTTTCATAATACTATTTTCTATCATTTCACCATATATAATATTAAACAATCGCAGATGTACATCGTCATAGTGTTATTTTAAATAAGAAAAAGACTCACATAAGTGAGTCAAGAGACCGGCAATGTGCTATCTTCACGCATA
>CANDJN010000049.1 GCA_947385085.1 uncultured Erysipelotrichaceae bacterium
TAAAAGATTGTCATATCATATTTAATCAGCTGCTATTCATCATAAGGCACCTCCTCGTATAATAGTTTTTGTAAAGGTATTTCGCCTTTATATAAATGCTATAGATGGGGCAATTCTTACACCATCTATATCTACCCTATGAATCCCCACTGTGGTATCATTATCACAGAGAAATGATCCAATGGTATTTTCTGCCCCCTCCTTGTTCATGCACGTGTGATGCATTGTTCGTGTAAAGCCAGTTACCCATGGTCGTTGTCAATTTCTAACTCAGAAGTTGTTCCCATACATCCGGTAGCACATTGCGTGATGTATGTGTGCTCTCATTGCGAGGTTGTTTTTTACAGCGATCCAGTGGGATTCATCATTGTTTTATTTCTTGACCCAAATGAAAGGAGGTGGTATCAATGACCGTAACTTCCACACTGTATGTCGGTATTGATGTTAGTCTTGATACAAACCAGATCTGTGCCATGAATTTTGATCAGAAAGTCTTTTTCAATCAGTCTTTCAGAAACTCCAAGAATGATCCTAAAGATGCCTGGCTCATTGCTGATTTCGCAAGAGTTGGACGCTGTAAGAATCTGAGTGAATGGCGTGGCGCTTCCTATGTGGCCTTGCAGCGTCTTACACGCTATCGCTATCATCTTTCTCAGAATCTCTCCAAAGAGAAGAACTATGCCTTAAATAACATCTATCTGAAATTCTCACAGTTGCGAAAGAAGCAGGGGAAGAATGACGCTGACAATCCTTTTTCGAATCTGTTCGGCGCTACTTCAATAGCTGTTCTTACTGATTTCATTTCAGTGGATCATATTGTCAATGAACCATTAGAGAATCTCGTGGCTTATCTTCATGAGAAGTCCAAGAAGCATTTCGCTGATCCTGAAGAAGTTGCTAAGCTTCTGAAAAGATGTGCCAGTGACTCCTACCGGCTTGACAAGATCTCTTATGATGCCCTGAATATTACGATCGCATCTAACCTCAGGATGATCTCCATGCTTGAAAAAGAACTGAAATCACTTGACAAGCAGATCCTTGATTTTGTCAAAGGCATTGATAACCATGCGGTCACTGTTCTTCGCTCACTGCCGGGCGTCGGGCCGGTCTATGCGGCTGGTATCCTAGCTGAGATTGGACAGATCAGCTGCTTCAAGAATGATGCCGCTCTGGCGAAATATGCAGGTATCGCGTGGAAAGACAATTCCAGTGGTAAATTCATTTCCGTAGACAATCAGTTGATTGACAGTGGGAATATGTTCCTCAAATATTACCTTGAGGAAGCGTGTAACCTCATGAGGCAGAAAGATTCTGTTCTTCATGCCTTTTACTCACGCAAATACAATGAGGTTGCTACACATAAATACAAAAGAGCACTCGTACTAACTACAAGAAAATTCATTAGGCTTGTCTATTGCCTGCTACGTGATAACAAGCTGTACGTGAACCCCGAAACAGGTGAAGTTAAAACCTTAACTGAATAGTTTCAAAAATTGTTCTCCTTTGAGTTCTTTTTAAGTGCGCATTCTTTTATCACTTCCTATCACGTTCCCTCTGATTTATTTCAATTTTCTCTTGACATATTACCAGAAGGCTTTGCTTTACATGAATACCTTGTCATATTCATACGAATGCTATGCTCATTTATCCCCCTCATATTCTTATACACGGAAACCATGCGAATCCCAAAAATTTTATTATTTTTTTATAAAATCTTATCTTGTCATGGTTTAAGATAGAAATGAAGCTGAATATTATGTGTTATATTTCTGCACGAAAGCTAAAAAAAGATAGAAATTGTCCTGACTACAGGTTCATTTCTATCGGTTTTGAAGCACACCATGGCATTATTAAGCATCCTATCGTGGATAAAAGCAAATCAGGATGAAGGCAGCTTAACCTTGTTGCCTTCTAGCCCATGTTAGATTGATGCATTTCATTTTCTTTACTGTTTTTTATCCCCGCTTCTTGTCAATCTGCGATTTTATAGATTACCTTTTTCGTAAAAAGATGCTCTTTGTTAATGTGGAATGTAATCTATGATGGTAGTTTCACTCGCGGTTGCCTGTTCATCGAGGTGCGAATGGATGATTTGAAAGCATTCGGGATTGGTAATAATGATTGGAGTAATTAAAATATCCTCATCCAAGCGGCTGTGATCAATACGGATGATGGGTGTTCCTGCTGTAACACGCTTGTTTTCATCAATCAATATTTCAAAAGCGTCTTGATGATTCATGGGAGTATTGATGCCGACATGGATCAGCAGCTCCATCCCATTATCCAAGCTCATACCAAATGCGTGACGTGCTTCAATTGTGACGGTGATCAATCCATCGGCAGGAGCACAAACAAGGTCTCCGGTTGCCGCAATCGCAATGCCATCACCCATCATTCTTTGGGAAAAAATCGGATCCTTTACCTCATCCAATGACATGACAGTACCATCTATGGGAGCCAATAGACTATATGACTTTTTCTTTAAAAACTGAAACATAAGCTGCCTCCTCTTTATGATTGACAGGAAGTATTTCGTCATGAACATTGTAAGCACTCTACTGGGCATTGTCAATGACTTTGTCCCATTTAACGCAATGCTTTCCATAAAATATCCGGCTAAGTATTCACAAATTGCATTTTAATGTAAATTATGGTATGATTGCGATGAAGGTAAATGAAAGATGAGGCTTTGCCTATGTGGAATCAAACCATAAGGGGAAAACGCGGGAAGGTGAACGATGTTTTTGTGTTGCCTGAATATACGGTTTCCCTATATAGGCAAAGCAATCAACTAATATGGATAAGGATGGATGAAATGCGGTTATGGTACTAGCTGCGTTTTTTTCATAGAGCGAAAGGGAAGGATGACATTATGAGCGAAAATGTAAATGAAAAGCAAAAGCAGGATGCAATGTGGAAACGGATCGGCAATGGAATTCTAAACGCCTTGGGAGGTTGCTTGATTCCGATGATCCCCATGTTAATCACTGCGGCGATGTTAAAAACATTAGCGGCGGTATTGGGACCCGACATGCTTGGTATCATTGATGCGCAGAGTGATTTGTATCAGCTGTTTATCTTTGCCGGAGATGCAGGATTCTACTTTTTCCCGGTTGTGCTCGGCTATTGTGCGTCCAAGGAATTCGGCGTTACCCCGGTTTTGGGAATGTTCTTAGGTGGAATTATGATCCATCCGATGATGATCGAAATGGCTACTGCCAATACGCCATTTACGGTATTTGGCATTCCCTGTGCAGTACAGAATTATTCAGGAACGATTCTTCCAATCATTTTATCAGTTTGGGTCATGTCTTATATTGAAAAGTTCTTCCACAAGTACATTCCTTCATCATTAGATATTGTATTTACGCCATTGTTGACCTTGTTGGCCATGTTGCCATTAGCGCTTTGTGTGTTTGGACCGGCAGGTAATTTCATCGGCAATTATATGACTGATATGATCTTAACCTTAGGTAATGCCGGCGGCATCATAAGAATCGTGACGGTGGCTGTTCTTGGGACATTATGGCAGTTTGTGGTGATGTGTGGTCTGCATTGGCTGTTAATTGCTACTGTAACCGTTGTCATTTCCACTTCGGGCAGTGAAATGGTAATGGTTCCGATCATCGCTGCAGCCAGCTTTGCGGTTGGGGGCATGAGTTTGGGGGCGCTGTTAAGATTGAAACAAAAGGAAGATCGCTCACTTGCGCTGAGCTATGTCATTGCGCAGGTTGTAGGCGGTGTGACGGAACCGGGTTTGTACGGCATTGGGTTCCGTTATAAAAAACCATTATTTGGAATGATGATAGGTGGCTTTGCAGGATCGCTCTATGCGGCGGTATCAGGGCTTACCGCTTACAGCATCGTTCCGGTAGCCAGTTTTTTGTGCTTGTTCAGCTATACCGGCGGCAGTGTGATGAATATTGTCAACGGTGTCGCATCGGGTGTAATCGGCTTTGTGGTAGCTGCGGTGGCGACTTATTTCATCGGCTTGGGTGAGGATCGCAATCCGTCTGTGAATGAATCAAAAAGCAGTAAAGAAACTTAAAGACAAGCAGTGCCTGAAAGAGGCACTGTTTTTGTAAGGATTTATTTGCCTCTTGATCAGGATATACGCACAAGCTATATTTCCTGTATATCATAAGATAATCGCAGAATACGGCTTACCTTCCAATCAGTATATGGAATGAACAGGAGGAATCTTTATGTGGCTGATTTTTATTGTATTGGGAATCTGTGCGCTGGCTCATTTTCTGTATTATCTCTATTTATTTCTTCGCAATCATCACTAAGCGTTGAAAAAAATTTTTCCTATTTTCCGCGCAATGGCTTATTCCTGTTAATGGAATTCACATGTTTTGAAGGATCATTGTTAATCTTGCTTTATCTAGTAAAATTTTAATTTTTATGTTGACTAAATTATGTCCTTGAGTGCTTTATAAGTTTACTAAGTACATAACTAAGAAAAATGAGGAAACACAAACAAAACGATTGAATATGGTTATATTATTTGTTAGAATGGCCTTGGAGGTATTAGTCATGAATAATACTATCCTGATGTACCACCATCAATTCCCAATATATGACACTCGATATAAACGCAATTATCACCATGGTGATGCTTTATATGATTGTAAGGGAGTTAAAGAAGTAGTATAGCTGCTTCGATGGTGGTACAAAAAAAGCGAGGAGTGCCATCCTCGCTTTTCCATTGGTGTCACCACCAATTCCCAACACTATTATTATACGCATTATCAAAGAAAACATCAACAACTTTTTATGTAGAAACATCTGAATTGAGAAATGATAATACCATAAGGAACCAAAACAAGTATGATCACGTTTTTTTAATCCAAAATTTTCCTTATATGATAAAAAAAGCTTTTTTATGTTGACTATTTTACAATAATAAAGTAACATAAAATTAAAGGCTGTGATCAAACATGAACAATCCATACACTGCGATGGATGATGCGCAACTACTCATCCACTTAGAACAGGAAGAAGAAGCATTTAATGAGCTTTACAATCGTTATTATAAGCTTGTTTATTATATTGCCTATGAAATGTGTCATAATGATGCCGATGCCAAGGATGTCATGCAGGAAACGTTTCTTAAGGTGAAAAGAGGCGCTAAGGACATACGCGATAAAAGCCGTTTTAAAGCATGGCTGAATGCCGTTACCATCTCCAAATGCAAGGACTTGTTTAAAAAGAATAAATATGATAATTATGATGGTGACAGCTCCTATGTAAAGAATAATCAAATTGAAATGCGAAGGTATATGTTGCCGGAGAAGCAGATGCATTTTAATAATGATAAAGCGCTTTTGCATTCTTTTATTGAGGCGTTGCCTTCATCACAAAGAGAAGTGCTGCTGTTAAAGTATTTTGGCGATTTATCGTTGCAGGAAATCGCTGAGGTGATGCAAATATCAGAAGGTACGGTAAAAAGCCGGCTTCATTATGCGAAGGATATGCTCAGGGGCATGGTGGAAAATTACAATCTGAAAGAAAAAAATCAGCCGTTGAATTTTGAGAGTATCGATGCGGCAGTGATGGCAGCCTTTCTGTATGCCTATCAGCGATGTAAACCAAGCATAGTCCCGGTAAAGCCACTGCGCTTTCGACCCAAAGGTCAGCATATTGCGGCATTGGCTTTGTCGTTATCGGTCTTAATTGGCAGTGGCGTTTACGTTTATACGCAAACACAAAATCACGATCCGACCCATGAACAATCTTTGCCAACCAAACGCAACAGTGAATATCGTGACGCATATTTCCATTTGATGGATTTTGCGGCAATCAAGTCCGATATGGAAAATAAAACCAAGGAAGAATTAATGTCCGTATATGATGATTATATGAAACTGAAAAACAGTGACAATGCCTATTTCCAATTACTGAAGGATCAAGGATGGATCAGTATGTATGAAAAGGAATTAAATCGATAAACATTCAAAAAATGTTGCATTTTTATTATTCCAAATGATAAATACAACATTTTTTTTATTTTGGTAATATTTACTTGATGATTTTATAGACGATGTAGTGTATAATGAAACTAAAAAAACATAACAAAATTTAATCTTGATTGTGTTGAAAACATGATCGTGATTTGATGATAAAAAATATTTAAAGAAATTTTGAACATTGAAAAGTTAACTGTCGTCAAAGTAGTAAAACAGGGAGGGACTCGATTGGAGTTCTCTTTTTGGAATCGCTTATTTATGAATGAGGGAAAAGAGGAACCTATATGTGGAAAAAATCATTACTTGGTACTGTATCATTTACCATTGTTGGCTTTTTCTGTGCCGTTTTCATCAATGATCAGATCAGCGCTTTTAATACTGCGCGGGGTACCGCGAATTATGGTGCCGCTGATTCCTTGCGCTCGGGCGATAGCGTACATTTGGGCGGCAGTGCTATGAACGATGATATGCATACAGTATTAGGAGTAAAAGATGGTTATGTATATTTATTAAGAACAGACAGTGCCAATAACGGGACTTTAAGTAATTATAACAATGCATTAACTTATGCGAACGATACGTATAAAGCACAATTAGGATCAATAGGAAATGCTCACTTTTCCTTATCTGGAAACACAGTAAGTCTTATATCAAAAACAGAATTACAAAATCTGGGTGTCGTATCAGGTGATAATTTGAATGGCACTGTATCACAAATCACTGATAAATGGTGGCTGCGTGATGCGAATACGAGTACAAATAGAGCAAGCTTTGTCAGTAAAGATAATTCATTGAATGCAGATGGCGGTATTAAGAAAACGACGGTTTCTAATCTTGTATATAACGATCCCAATGCAACAGGCTCCTGCAGTGTAGAATCAGCCGGAGAAAATGGTGTTATGCTGATTACATCCTATAATGAACCTCAGGTGATAAAAGGCAAATATATATCAAAAGCGACAATTCATTTTGTTTATCCTGATGCTATGGGAATGAGTTATATATCATATGCCAATGCGAGTTGTACTTCTGGTGGCGGAACAATGGCAACAGAAGCTTTAAATAAGAATTCAAATGATTTGATCTACACAAAAACTTCTGGCAAAGAATCATGGGAAACGCCAGCCGGACAAGGAGGTGCATTGATTACGTCGCTGATGTTAAGCCCTACTCATAATTGGCGTCCGAAAATATTTTTAGATAATAATGGAAACGTATCGCTTACTTCAAACACGATAACGACAAATTTTACTGGAGGGACTAGTTCAACAGGGACCTGTTATGCAAGGTGGTATGATAGTCCAACGCTCCACATTTCGTCAAATTCAACTTTTACAAGTCCCAAAGGGATAAAATGGGGAACTAGGACTTTCACAGTAACAGCCTCGGTATCCGGAACCCCCACGGTCACGAATACGTATTGTTCTACGCTAACGAATAATGCGGGTAGTGCGCTGATTCGTCCGTATTTAAAAATAGCGACGAATGATATATTGATGAGAAACAATGGCAAACGCACTTATTCCCCTTCATCTACATTGAGTACGGATAATTCGCCTCAGTCAGATAACAGCGGTGAATATTTGACCTTACAAACCAGTACGATCAATGTTGCTTTACAAAGCGGTGCCAGCGGCGTTTCCGGATCTCGTTATGAAGTAAAGAAACCATCTACAGGTACGACGGTTACTTTGCCGCTTTCATTCACCGGCCCAATTGAAGGGAATCGTTATGTTTTCGCAGAGGCAACGGATAAAGACGGCAATACTGTATATGGTGTGTTACAGGCAGTGAGCAGCGGAAATACTGATAGTGTCGATATTGATTTTTCAAATTTATTGCCGGATGGCGGTGATTCTTTCCAAGTTACATTATATTTAGAGGATGAAGGAAGCAAGAATACCGCTTATCGCAGTCTTGGAACACCCATAACGGTAAAATTTATCAAAAGCGATTCATCGTTTGCGTTTACTAATCAAAAAACTACTAATATCAAAATCGGCAGTGCGGATGTGAAAGAAACAATCACAACCGATAATACGGAAATTACCACAAGCGGCAGTAACGCAGTGAAGTATACATTAAGCGGTGGTATTTCCGGTACAGGGTTGAGCGTAACGAATGACACCGTTGATCCAAAAGGCTTTACCATTTCCATTGGTAATACCTTAAGTCCAAACTTGCCAACAGATTTCACTTTAAAGGCAGAGCTGGAAACAACGCTCAGTACAAAAGCAACGGCAAGCAAAACGATCCATGTTTTTCAAGAAATCAGTGATTTTAAATGGACGCCTACAAAAGCAGGCAGTTATTTATCGGCAGAAGTACTAAGCAATAAGGTGATAGGACAGTTGGAAGTGAAGAACGGCCTGCCAAAATTCACTTATGAGTTGACTTCTCCTTCTAATAATGGCTATGATGTCAATAAGGCAAAGGATAATAACAGCTTTATGTTATCCAGTACACCGCTAGGCAGTAATCAAAAAGCAGAGTTAAAGACAAGTACCGCATTAGCACCGGGAACCTATTACATTCAATGTAAGGTAACGGATGAATATGGCGATGAATTGTATACCGATTTTACTATTACGGTAGATGCCAAGGAACAAAACTTTATCTATACCGATATAGGAGGGAAAGAACTGTCGAAAACAGGCAACAAATACAGCCCTTATCAGGAAACCTATGCCCCCGATAAGCAATTTCAATTATATACAAGCGGTAATCCGGTTGGAAGCAGCGTCACGTATCAGCTAAAAGACGGAAGCTCCAGTGATGTAATCTCTGTTGATACTGATGGAACAGTTCATATCTTAAATGCTTCAAGCAATTCCGATATCGGTCATGTGACAGTTGAAGCAATCAGTCATGATCCTAGTGGAACATATGTCGATAAAGTAATTGAACTACCAATTACCATCAAAAAAGGGAATAGGACAGTATCGTTTGCGGATGATCCGGTTTATGTGGTGAATGGTACAGGATCGGTAACGCCGGTTGTATTAGTTGATGGTGTTTCGGATACGACAGGAACGGCAACATTTGAAGTGGATCCCAATGAATCATCCATCGCATGGACAAACAATGGTACGGATATTCAATACAGCTATAACGGCGACACGGGAAAAGACATTAAGCTAAGCGTTAGCTTACCTGGTAATCGCAATTATGAAAATGCATTAGGAAATGGTATTCTACACATTTTGGGTACCGATGAAGCGATGTTAACGGTGTCTTCACCGGGCAAGATCATTTACGGTGATCGTTTCTCAGTTCGATCAACTCAAGATGATTCCGCAAGTAACAACGTACAGTATGCATTCATGGTGGACAATAACACATATGTGAGTTCACCGACAGTGAATGGCAATGAAGCAGAATTCGATGCGTTGAAGTATAGTGGAAATACAGACATTACAATCACTGTGACAAGAACTGCGGACGGAGAAGTGCCATTAAGCAAAAAGGTGAAAGTAAAAGTATTACCGAAGCCAGTTCAAATTACGATTGAAGATAAAGAAAAGCTAAAAGGGGAAGCGAATCCACCATTAACGGTGGAAGACTTCACATCACAACTGGTAACTTGGAATGGCACACAAGATGTGATACAGTCAAGTGATGTCAAGCTAAGTACAACAGCTAACCAAACGAGTTTGGCAGGCAGCTATCCAATCAAAGGGGATGTGAATTATTTAAACAAAACCTATCCGAATTACACATTTACTTTTGAGGATGGAACACTAACGATAACGGAAGAAAACATCGAGGATGACTGGTATCACGTGGAAACGGACGATGGCAAACCCTATCAAGGTGAATGGACAAATCAAGATGTGAACATCGTATCAGACCATAGTGAATACGTGAACATATCAAAGGATCAGAGCAGCTGGAATAGAGGTTTTGTATCGGTAGTACAAGAAGGCAATTACGAACAAAGCTTCTGGATGAAAAAGGATAGCGGAGCGATTACCAGTGAAAAGAAGGAACGCATCAAGATTGATAAGACAGCGCCGAAGGTAAAGAACATCAAGGCAAAGGATTCAAACAGTAAGCTACAGGATATTATCAACAAATTAAGCGGCGGTATTTTCTTCAAACCGGGCACATCGTTTGAGATAACAACGGATGATAAAAACGCTGATTTAGAGGTATCGGGAACGGGAAGCATTGCTTATAAGATTTATAAGCAAGACAGCGATAAGAGCTATGGCAGTGCGATCAAGCAAGATATATTAACGGTTACAAATGAAAAAGCCAATGTTACCATCAGCGAAACAACCGGTACGTACAAGGTTTGTGTTACATCTACCGATCAGGCAGGAAACGAAGGAACGGAAAGCTGCCATGAAGTCACATTGAAGAAGATTGATGTGGATGAAGATGGAGACGGCAAACCGGACTTTAATGATCCGGATGGCGATGGATGTCCTGATCTCAACATCAAATGGAAAGGTGACGATGGGAAATGGGTGACCATCAATGGTGATCGCAATTACGATAAAATACCGGATTTGAATATTGACAGTGATGGAGATGGTAAGCCTGATCTGAATGTGGATACGGATCATGATGGAAATCCTGATTTGAACTTGGTCATTTTAAAGAAAAGCGATTGGAAGCCAAAGACATGTGTGAATGTGGATGATGATAAAGGAATCAAGGAAGAATACTGTACGGGAACGAGTGTAAAGCCCCAAATTAATATTGATTTAGATGGTGATTTGATTCCTGACATAAACATTGATAACAACGGTGACATGAAAGCCGATGTGAATATAGACACCAATGATGATGGAAAAGCGGATTTCAATATTAACACATTGGAAACATGGAAGCCGGATAAGAACTACACTTATCAGAAGTTTGCCTATGATACCATGAAAGACGTAAAGCCATACCTCAATATTGATACAGATGGTGATGGCAGACCTGATGTGAATATTGATTTGGATGATGATGGAACGGCAGATATTAATATTGATACCGATGGGGATAGAATACCGGATATTGATATTGACAGTACGGGTGATGGCCAACCGGATATAAATATTGATAATGATGGCGATGGCAAACCGGATGAAAATATCATTCAGATAACCGAATGGAAACCGGAACATAATGTCGATGGTGCATTCCCATATGATACGATGACATTTGAAGAAAAGAAGGAATTGGAAGATAACGGGGTAAAGGTGGAAAAACCGGATGGAACATTTGCGGCGAACGTCACATTAAAGGTAACGGATATTACGAAAGATAAGCGATCAGAAGTTGCGGAAAAGGCAAAGGATTTAATTGGTGAACAAAGTGTTATTCAAGTGTTCGATGTGAAGCTATTGGAAAATGGTAAAGAGATACAACCTGATGGAATGATCAAGGTGAAAATACCAGTGAAAGCCAACATCAAAAATCCAAGCTTACTGGTTTTAAATGAAGATGGGGAATATGAAAAGGTGGACACAACCTTTGAAGACGGCTATCTGATTTATGAAACAGATCAGTTAGGACAGTTTACCATTATCGGTGATATGGATGATCAAGAACCGGACACCGATGTAAAAGGTGCCTATTATCCGGGGGCAAACATGGGCGGTGCTTTAACGGGAGATAGCACAAATATGATGATGTACATGGGGCTAGGTTGTATGTCGATCGGAATGATGTTGTTCATTTTATACAAAAGAAGACAAGCGAATTAAGGATACTGAAAGATACATTTTAATATCAAAATGGATATCAAAGTAGACTTATTGAGACAGGGCAAATCATTATGATTTTCCCTGTTTTTCTACGCTGAAACGTATATTTTAATATCTTTTTCCTGTGTTTATAAATGTCTACTTAAATAGACACTTAAGGGAGGATATATAGACATGAGAAAGAAAGTATTAATTTGCATTATCACAATTATTGGAATCATTTCAGTGGGACTTGCATTCTCAGACATGAACCTAAAGGCAGCCCCGGCAAGCACAGATTATTACGATGTAGGAGATGTATTTGAACGAACAAGCAAAAATACTTTTCAGATAGGTGGATTAAATTGGTCAATCGCGTATGCTGATCAGCAGGCTGGCAAGGCCCTGGTTCTTTCAGATAATCTTGTACCATATGCAGCTTGTGGAACCAGATTCATTACACAAGGAGGTATTCCTTCATGTTTTGCAAATGCAAGCTCAATATATACGAGTAGCACAAATGTAGATGAAACTGGAAAATTGATTGAGAAAAGGAGTGGGAAAGGATCAATAGCAATACCAACAGTTAACGATTATAATATGATTACCAATGGGGAAACAAACTTTAGCCTTTTCAAACAAATCAATTTATCGGAATTATGGATAGATGAAATTTATCAAGGCACGAGAATTCTTTATTATGGTCCTGAAAATAATCCATATCCTAAGTTTAATGATGGCAATAAGGCATATACAGATTTAGTTTATATAACTACTATGGATGCTTCCTGTGAGTTAAGGGCACTGATGCAAATTGATTTACCGCAAAAAGGAATCATAAAGTCAATCACGGCGGATAAAACCGATATCTCAAAGCCAT
>CANDJN010000050.1 GCA_947385085.1 uncultured Erysipelotrichaceae bacterium
ATTTAAGCCTTGTATTGATATTCACTAACTTTTTTAGGTGTCAAACTCCCGTGCTGATAATCGGAAATAATCAGATCAAGGAATTCATCCACTTCACCGGAGGCATAGCCTTTAAAGTCAATATTGAACTGCTTTTCCAAAACATCTTCCACCGTTAACTTAAACCGTTTCTCCATTCGTTTCACCTTCTATCATATAGTTTCTCAAAAAAAGCTAAAAAAAGCAAGAGGAAATGATCGCCATTCCCTTAATTTTATGTTTTTTCATAAGAAAATACCGCAGGTTTTTCATTCATGCGACAAATTCAACGTCCTGTGGCTTTTCCTTGACGTTTTTCTACCTATCTTTTTTCAGATATGATATAATATAAAAAGGTGATAATAATGATTGGCTATCCAAATCAGAAAAGCAAAGCCACTAATCATGAAGTCCGTGACAATTACATGGGCCGAGGAATGTCGCTGGAAGATGATCTGAACAAAAGCAATGAATATTATTTAGAGACACAAAGGGCGCTGATTCATAAAAAGCCAATACCGGTCCAGATTGTAAAGGTGGATTATCCTCGCCGCAGTTCGGCAAAGATCACGGAGGCTTATTATAAAACACCAAGCACTACGGATTATAACGGTATCTATCGTGGCCGAGCCATTGACTTTGAGGCAAAGGAAACAAAATCCAAAACATCCTTTCCGCTAAAAAACATTCATCCCCATCAAATCAAGCATTTGGAGCGGGTATTGTATCATGGTGGAATCGGGTTTGTGATCATTCGCTTTTCCACCCTGGATGAAACCTATCTTGTCGATGCCGCTTATATGATTGAACGCTATCAAAATTGTGAAGCCAAATCCATCCCTTACACACAGATAAAAGCAAATGCTTCGCTCATTCACCGCGGCTTTACTCCGCGGTTGCGCTATTTGGATAACGTGGATGAGCTCTACTTTAAGGAGGAAACCCATAAATGAAAGAACCGATGAAAAAAAATGCTACTTCAAAGCGCAGTGCGCCGAAGAAAACGCAGAATATAAAAAACAAAGGTCAAACTCATACAAAGGCTAAAAAAGAAATCAAGATGGATAAACGTAAAATCATGAATTCCATTATGGTATGCTTTCTCTCCCTTGTCGCGATCGGCGGTGTTTGTGTCTTCTTTATCATCGCCAGTGTGATGAAAGACGCAAAGTCATTGAGCGCCGATAAATTCCAAAGTCAGGACAGTACCCCCATCTTATCCAGTGATGGTGAAGTGTTGGTTGAGGTCGGAATGGAAAATCGTCAAAGCATCACATATGATCAGCTGCCGCAGGTAACGATTGATGCTTTCTTAGCCATTGAGGATTCCCGTTATTTCACCCATAACGGCTTTGACTTTCCGCGCTTTATGAAATCTGCCTTTAACAACTTGCGCAACGGCGATTTAGGACAAGGTGGATCTACTTTGACGATGCAGATGGTGGATAACGTCAGAAAAAATGATTTTGATGAAATGAATGCGAGCACTTGGGAAAAAATCGAATATAAAATTCAGGAGATTTTCCTCAGTATGCAGGCAGAAAATAAAATGGAAAAGGAAGAAATTCTCGTAAATTATTTGAATAAAGTGAATTTTGGATACACAGCTCGTGGGATTGAAAAAGGCGCTGAATATTACTTTGGCAAGGATGTTTCGCAATTAAACTTAACCGAAAGTGCTTTTTTAGCCGGTGTGGTAAATGCCCCTAACCTTTTTAACCCTTATAAAGGCACTCAATGGAGTGATGCCTCAAAGAAGTGGATCAACTTCTATGAATACGCCAAGGAACGACGCGATGAAACGCTTTATCAAATGTATTATCACGGCTATATCAGTGAAACAGAATATCGTTTGGCAAAGAATACCGAATTGGCATTCCAGTTGAACGGTGAGCGTTTCTTCCACAGCGATTCCAATGATACGATATTGGATCTGGTTCGCAAGGAAGCCATGGACAAATACGGCATTGATATTTATACCACCAGTGCAGTGGTTCATACCTCAATAGATAAGGATATTCAACAGGTGGCTGATGATATCATCAGTAATGATGGCATTCCTCAAGGGGATGGTTCTGTATATGCTTTCCCCAAGCAAGAGAACTACGATGTCGGCACCACTCTCATCAATACGAAAAACGGCGAAATTATGGCTATGATCGGTGGACGTAGTTTCAGTTTGGATGATCCAACATCAAAAAATCAAGTAACAGAGCGTCATCAAACCGGATCTACGATCAAACCCCTGTTGGATTATGCGCCTGGCTTTGATGTCTTGGGCTATGCGACATCGCACACCTTTGCGGATATTCCCACTGACATCTATGGTGATGGACGTGCCGTTGCCAATTCTAATCACAAATATCAAGGCGATGTGCCGTTTGCGGAAGCTGTTGCCAATTCCTATAATACCACTGCCAGCCAATCTTTGTTGAGCCTGCAGGAAAAGTGGGGCGACGACAATATCAAGGACTATATGAGAAAGCTTGGCTTTGATGAAGATGTTGTCGATCACTTTAACCTGCAATATGGCATTGGCGGCAGCGATATGACATCCTCCACCAAAACCTTGGCGGCGGCCTATGCGGTCTTTGCCAATGAAGGAGGATACATTGAACCGCACATCATAACCAAGATCGAATTTCCGGATGATTCTGAACGTGAAACGATCACTGCCAAAGATGATCCGATTCAAACCATCTCAAAACAGGCAGCCTATTTGATGTCAGACATTCTGAAGTCCGCTGCCAATACCAATTTCTTTATGAGTCAGTTATGGCCTCAGGCTGGATATACAGTCTATGGAAAAACTGGTACGAGTGATTGGGGCGACGCCGGTGTGGACTATGGCATTCCCGAAGGCTCTATTCGTGATGAATGGATGGTTAACTATACCGGCAACTATGTTATCGCAACGTGGGAGGGCTATAACGGATATAACTATATTAACAATGATGTGCTAAACCGTAATATCCCCGGCCGGATTAATCGCATCATCATGGACAAAGTTTCATCCAAGTATGAAATGGGTGTCGTTGAAAATCCCGGAGAAATCAGCACGATATCCCATGTTAAAGGAAAATATCCCTATGTAGCCCCCAACAAAAGCACACCTTCTGATATGGTCATCAGCGGAATGATTCGCAGTGATAAGGCTAAATTAGGAACGTTAAGTGCTGATGACTTGAAAAACCTTGACAATATCAGCGCATCAGCCAATGATGAAAATTCTATTCGTATTGAATTCAGTGCTTATCCGGACAGCGACAAAACCAAGGCAGCAAGCCATTCTAAGCAATACGATGTATTGGGAATTAAATTCATCGGCAATGTGTATTATGATCCAGCCTTTGTCTTTGGACGTGTTATCTACAAATCAGATATTCGCGTTAACGGCACAACGGTAGAAACCCATACCTCGCACGAGGCTTCGGATAATTATACTTTGAACAATAGTTTTGCTGGTCAGACCATTCAAGTATGCGGCTACTATGCTTATGAACACGATAGTAAAATATCCAATGAAAAGTGCACCGATGTAACGATGCCTGAGCATAAAGAGGTCGTTAACGTTGATTCCTTGGATCAGGCAATCACAACGGCACAGCCATTCTTGGATCCCAATCTCTATAATGAACAATATGTCAATGCTTTAAGTAATACGATTCAAAATGCTCAGGCTGCACTGGCAAATCCCGATGTGACGCAGGAAGAAGTGAATAATCATATCAATGCGATTGAAGAAGCCATTCGCAACTGTCAAAGTCATCCAAACACTGCACAGCCAACCTCGTATCAGTTCACGAAATCGCTGTTCCTCGCTTTGCGAAAATATTTGTAATATGATTAAGTATAATCAGTCTCGTCTGGTTATACTTTTTTTATTGCTTGACAAAAAAAGAAATCATCCTCGTGATTTCTCCTTCTGCTTTATCTTATAGTCTTCCAGTTTATCCTTTTTACAAAATTGTGCAAAGGCACAATTCTTACATTGTGGATTGCGTGCCGTACAGCGATAGCGTCCAAAAAAGATAAACAAATGATGAGCACGATTCCAGCGCTCCCGTTTGATCTTTCGTTTCAACTTTTCCTCCACCTTCTCTACATTGTCCCCTACCTTTGCCAATCCAAGCCGCTTCGCAATTCGCTCCACATGGGTATCGACCGCAAAGGAGGGGATATCAAACCATACACTGCGCACGACATTCGCCGTTTTTCTGCCCACTCCTGCCAATGCCGTTAGCTCCTCCATCGTTCTGGGCATCTCGCCATTTCGCACACACAACGAACGAGACAGCGCCTGAATACTGCGTGCCTTATTATGATATAGTCCAATGCGGCGAATTAAATTCTCGATTTCTGCCAGATCAGCTTGCGCCATTGCCTGAGGTGTGGGGAACGCTTCAAACAATGCCGGAGTTACCCGATTCACCGATTCATCGGTTGTCTGTGCCGATAAAACCACCGCAACAATCAATTCAAACGCATTATGGTGCAACAGTTCACAATGAGCATTAGGAAATTGTCGCTCCAGTTCATCTAATATTTCATCTGTTGTCATCGTTTACCTTCCTCATATTCGCGAACGGTAAAATTCCGTTTCTTCCATTCCGTTAAAATCCGCTCAATATAATCAAAACTGCGCTTGTCATATAGCACGGCTTCACGCAATGCATATAAAATCAATCGCTGATCATATTTTCCCATCCATTCGCTCATCCGCTGCAGCTCCAACTGTGACAGGGGGCGAGCAAATTCTCGTTCAAATACCTCAAATAACGACTGATCAAAATCCATCGTTTTATCTTTCGGTGTTTCAAAAATTCCATCTATTTCAAATACCACTTTTTTATCTCGATATGTAATGGATAAATACCCCTTTGTACTGAGATTTGCCAACAGATTATCAATCCGCGTCGCATCCATCTTCATTTTTGCGGCTAATATCCCATGTGATACCGGAATATTATATTGATTCATAAAATCAATGAGTAAAATCGCCATACATTCTTCACACGTCAGTGTTAAATCTTCAAAGTGATCCAAAATATAATCGCGACGATTTATGAAGTGCTCGTTCCACCACTGTCCCATGTTCCCATTCCTTTCCTGCGAAAATAGACGGTTTCATATGTATCAATATCCAAATATAATTCATAGGTATCATTCTCCACAATATAAACCGGCTTTTCATAGCCATATCCGATTGTCACCTTGGTATTTTCCATATTGTGCAGACGACGAGCCTCCTGTTGGGCTTTTTTTGAATCAAGCTTTGTCATTTCCCGCCACGCCAATAATTCACCGTTTTCATTGAACCAATAATAGTTTTTCTTATCATGACCGCCGTAAATAATATAAGCAAAAACATGTCGATCCAATTCCTCGATATCCTCATAGTTTTTTAAGATAACATCCTTCTGTGCCGCAATCTTATCGTCATAGCGAATAGCAGGACCACTCACAAACAGAACGATTTCGATGATGATAATACAAAAAAGGATTATAAGCAATCCAATCGTAACCGATAATCGCCCTAAAAAGGACCATTTTCGCTCATGTTCCATAATATCACTTCCATATCGCTATCATTATACACGATTTTTATCATTTTGTCTTGAACGGTCCCTTTGTTTTTTCACCAGTTCAACACACAAACGCGCACTGCGCTTACTGGCACGATGAACATATTCATTAAAATCGAGCTGATTGCCTTCCTGTAAAGCAATATCCGATAAAGAGCGGAGAATCACAAATGGGATGTGAAAATGCGTACAAACCTGCGCAATCGCTCCCGATTCCATTTCTGCACATAATGCATCGGGATATCGTTTTTTCAGTGCTTGAAATTGATTGGGTTCACTGATAAATTGATCTCCGCTGAGCATTAAGCCGCAATGAAAACGCTCCTTGGCTTGTTCACAGACATTTTTACATAAGGTAGCCAGTGCTTCATCCGCATGAAAATGTAACCCAATTCCTTCATCTCCATCCAGAGCACTTGTATCATAATCGTGTTGAATAATATGATCACCAATCACCAAATCCAACACCTGCTCCATTTCCTGTAAGCCGCCAGCGGTGCCAATGTTGAAAACGGCTTCCACATCATAGTTTTTTATTAACAGCGTCGTAGCAATTGCCGCATGTCCCTTGCCGACACCGCTGAGCATCAATACACAATCACGCTGCGCAATGGTTCCTTCCCAAAAGCGGATGCCGTCGATGCTTCGCTCACATACTTCTTCCATTTCTTCACGCAATGCGTCCACCTCAGCCTGCATTGCCGCAATGATTCCGATCATGTTATGACTCCTTTCCTGTTTTGAGCGCGACATAGAAATATTTCTCGCCGCTGTGAATCCCTTCTAAATTAAAATCCGTATAAATGCTGACCCGAAAGCCGAGCTTTTCCAGCTGATCTTTGATCCATTGCGGCTCATAAACGCGCTGAATATGCTGTTCCAAAGTAATATGCGCATCCTTATCATAAAATGCAAAATTATGATAAATGCGATCTTCCTCCGCTTGAATTGTCCATTCATATGGAGTGCCATGGACCGTCCCCGCTTCACAGTATTCCTCTTGAAATTCACTGAGACGGTCTTGACTGTGCATATCGAATAACAATACCCCAAAATCATTTAAATGCTCATATGCCTGAGAAAAAAAGGCTTGTACATCCGCTTTGCTTAACAAATAATTCAAGCTGTCGCAAAAGCAGAGGATACCATCAAAAAGCGACCATGATGATAAATCGCGCATATCTCCCTGTTTCCATATGATACGATCACTGCCATCTTTTTCCTGTGCGCACGTTAACATATCGCTGCTTAAATCCAATGCGCTGACATCATACCCATCAGTGGCAAGCGCCAACGTGATTTCACCGCTGCCGCACGCTACCTCTAACATTTTTTTTCCTTTACTATGCGCATGTACAAAGTCAACCCACTGTTGTGTTGCCGCGCTGTCTTTTACTAACGCATCATAAAAGGAAGCCAGTGCTTCATACATCATAATGATACATCCACCATAGGAAGATCCCCATACAGCTGTTCTAAACGATAGATGTCACGTGTCTCGCTTAAAAAGATATGTACGATGATCGTATCAAGATCGATCAGAATCCAAGAACTGTTTTGATTGCCTTCCATTCGCTGTACATTCATACCGGCTTCCCTTGCCTGTTCTTTGACATGATTGGCAAGTGCGTATACTTGACGATAATTGCTGGCTTCCGCAATCACGGTATAATCAATGAACGGATTTAATTGAGTGAACGCATAAGCGACCACATTCTTGCCCTTTTTTTCATCGATTGCCTTTACGACTACTGCTAATTTATGATCCATGTATTGATTCCTGCTCCTTTTTTAAGTATTGTGTTTGTTGTTCCTTTACTTGTAGATAACCCGCTTTTAAGTCACGCTCACAAAGAGCGATTGTTTCCGAACTGTCATAGCCGCGCGATGGGTCCAGTTTATCTGCAATATAGACGATTCTTGCCAATGATGATGAATTCGCACCAGTCACATGATAATAAATGGCTTTGAATATGTCATCATCAACAATGCCAAACGCGCTTCTCACATAATAAGCACCGGCATAGCCATGCCAGATCGCTGCCGGCTCCGATATACGCTTGGGATCTAAGGTCTTCAAATAGGAATGCAGCCGCTCCCAATCCCATTCCTTACAAATATCGTGAAGCACTCCTGCGACATAGGCTTTTTGTGAATCCATATGATGTGCCTTAGCCAAAGCAACACATAACGCTGCCACACTCTGACAATGCAGAAAACGCCGCTCGCTAAGATGTCCCTGCGCAAAGTTCTCCACATATAAATAGTGCTTGGCCATCAGCTTTCGCACTTGCTTTGGCACCATCCATAAGCTGTGACCATGACGAATATCGGTACTGGAAATATCCCAAAGCTTCATCGTCATCGCCTGATAAGGATAAGCACAGGTGATTGTTTCCTCATTCCGTGGAAATACATAAAATACGATCGCTTTCGACACCTCATCAATATTCTTCCAACGATTCAACTGCTGCGCCTGATCATTGCCGATCAGCCAAACAAAGTCATGCTGGGGAAAACGGCGTTTACATTCGCGAATTGTATCAACGGTATAGGAGGTTCCTTCACGTTCCCCTTCCAGCGTACATACTTTCATGTGACGCTCATGATGAATGGCAGCTTCAACCATCTTAACCCGCATATCAAAGGGTGTTAGCCGGCGATCCTTTAGCGGCGTGGAACCTGTAACCATAAACCACACTTCCTGTACCAAATGATGACGCAGTACATGATGCGCCATTGCCATGTGTCCCAAATGAATCGGATCAAAGCTTCCTCCTAAAATCGCTATTTTCATCTTATAGCTCCATTAAATTGCGCTTACTGCGGCGATATAGTACAATCGTTCGTCCAATCTGCTGGATGATCTGTGAATTAGTCGCACTGCTTAAATCCAACGCCGCCTCGCGCACAGACAGCGTACATGTTTTTAAGAGACTGATTTTTACCAATTCATGTGCTGTCAGCGAATCAGAGATCGTTTTAATCGTACTTTCCTTAATGTTATCCTTACCGATCTGAAACAGCGCTTTTCGCGTTTGCGCAATCCCGCGCAGCTTGCGTTTATCCTGCGTACTTAACATTATATCATTGCCTTTCTAAACGCTACCCCTACCCCTTTTGGTACATAAATATGAATAACCTTGACATCACCGCTGATACAGAACCATCCCAAGCCATGGATGACCACATCCAGCTTCTCACCGCATCCCAGATGTGTATATTTCCGCATTGTGGTATGCTCCTTGGTTAATGTAGGACTTAATAATTCACTCCAATGATTTTCCCACAAAGCGTCGGCTTTTTCCTGCTTGCCGCGATGAAGTTTCAACTGTGAAGAAAAGTAACCAACACAGCTCACCTTTTTACCGCCAATCAAATCCAGGCGCGCTAAGCCCCCAATTGCCAGCGATTGATCCTCATAAAGCTGATAATTGCGTGCTTTTAACCGCTGATTAGGAATTAGCTGTTTCAAGACGTCGTCATTTGCTAAGGTCAAGCAGCTGTCATCACGTGTCAAACCGGGCGTATCATGAAGAATATATTCACCCATATCGACATTTACTATTTCCAATGTGGTCCCCGGATAACGAGACGTGGTTAAATCGTTGCGTTCCAGCAGTGCATTTAACAAGGTGCTCTTGCCGGCATTAGCCATACCCATCACTACAACATCACGTTCATCGCGATAAAGAGCGATGGCCTTTTTCACTTCAGCTATTGAATCATTGTGTGCTGCATGCGCATTTTTTACTAAATCACCGCAGATCACCAAGCCGTCAATAGAAATTCCTAAATCGCGGCATCGTTCAAAGATAAAGCGCGACAGTTTCTCATTGCTTAACGTATCCGGCAGTAAATCACGTTTTGTTCCTATCATAATCAATGGCTTGCCGTTTAAATGGCGCTGAATGCCATGGATCATATTCGATTCAAAATCAAATAGATCCACCACCCATAATACCATCGCATCCAAGCGGGCAATCTGTTCTAATACAGTATGGGGATCAATACCTGTTTTCATGGAAATTGTCACATCATCATAATGGCGAATCCGAAAACAGCGCTGACAATATTGCGCATCTTCCTTCGGCGTATAACCGATTTGATTTTTATTCGTGTACTGCAGTATGACACCGCACCCTTTACATTGCTTATTCATTAAATTCTCCTTTACGCAGTTTTCCCTGTGCTTTCAGCACTGAAAAAACAATGTTTTCAAAAAAACGATTGACTTTGGTACAGCGTAAATCACGCTGTGCGACCGGCTGTGTCAATATCGTATAACAACCGATGCGATTGGCACCTAACATATCGGTCAACAGTTGATCCCCCAATACTGCCACTTGTTTTGGCGTACAATTCATATCCTTTATCATTTTCACATATGTTTTTTTCAACGGCTTACGGGCAAAGGGATACGTTGCCACATCCAAAGAAGCCGCAAAGGTATCGACGCGCTCCTTCACATTATTGGAGACCAAAACCATTTGCAGACCACTTTGCTTAACCTTCTGTACAAAAGCAACGACGCTATCATCCGGAATCGCTTCATCATGCGCCACCAGTGTATTGTCAATATCGCATACCAGAACACGAATTCCTAATTGTTTCAATCGTGATAAATCCAGATTTTGATATGTTTGAATATACCAATCCGGGGTGAAAAGCTTTCGCATGACATCCTCTCCTCGCTCCGTTATACGGTAGTATTTTAACACACTTATTCATGAAAATAAATGTACAAGCACAAAATCCCTTCACCAACTGCCATATACCACCAATGACAATGCAATATAAAAAGGAGCGATGATGCTTCGTAACATTCATTTGAGCAAACGACTCAAATTCCTTACAAGCTAATCATTACTCCGTTCTTAAATCAAAATTACTTTCAAGCATTAATCTTCTTCATTGGCTTCCAATGTAATATTCCCATGAACACCGATATTTTTCGGAGCACACAGAATAACATTATGACCGATTTTTTGAATACTGCCATCCAATGCGAATACGACACCTGTTAAAAAATCAATGGTGCGCTGTGCATAATCACGCTGTAGCTTATGTAAATTGATTACTGCGGCACGATTTTCCTTTAATCGTTTCGCGACCTCCTCTGCCTCATCAAAGGAACGCGGCTCGAACAATACCATCTTAGTATCATTCGGAACCCGATTTACCACCTTGGATTTCGGTGCTTCATATTCTGAGATGACTGGTGCTTCTTCATCATCTTCTTCTACTTCTAAAATTTCATCTTCATCAATCGGGGCAACCCACTCTTTAAACTTTTGACTAATTCCCATGATTATATACCTCCTAGGACCGTTTCTATTATAACATGATTCGCCCTTAAGAAAAACCCTTCTGGCATCTTTTTTACGATAAAAGTCAAAATTAAAAGGGGCTTACCCCTAAGATGTTTGTACGATCACCACATCTTCTCCGATTGATACAATGTCACAAACGCGAATCGCAATTTCCGCATTGGGAAACAGCCACGGAAACAACCGCTTTAAACAATTTGGCTTTGGCGCCACATAAAACTCCCGAATCACAAAATCCTTTTCCAGAAACGACAGATCACACACAGAACCAATCACCTTTCCCGTCTTGATCTCGATTACTTGCTTACTGCTTAAATCACTAAAACGCATGCTCACTCACCTGTTATTAGTATATGCGCAGGGTTTGTTGAATGTGTCGATTAACCGATATTTTTGCGTAATGTAGCGATCGCATTTTTTTCCAAGCGTGATACCTGCGCCTGTGAAATTCCCAGCTCCTGCGCAATTTCCGTTTGTGTTTTATCCTCATAATAGCGCTTATGTATGATGTCCAATTCCTTTGCTTTCAAACTTTTCATACTCTTTTTTAATGCCAGCACATTTTCCAGTAGGGTGATTTCATCCTTTTCATCACGAATCTGATCCAAGAGATATAATTCATCACCATCGCTGTTATAGACAGGTTCAAAGATCGAAATCACCGATTGAACCGAATCAAGCGCATCCACCACATCCTTTTCTTTGACATCTAGTTGTTGGGCCAGCCAAGCTGTGGTTGGTTCTTTCTCGTGCTGATGAATATAATCTTCTTTTAGCTTAAATGCTTTATAAGCGAGATCCTTTAAATGTCTTGATACGCGAATGACTTGATTGTCACGTAAATAGCGTTTAATTTCTCCCATGATCATCGGTACGGCATAGGTAGAAAAGCGCACTTCATGCTTTAAATCAAAGTGATCGATAGATTTCACCAATCCGATACATCCGACTTGAAATAAATCATCCATATTTTCACACCGGGACGCAAAACGCTGAACAATTGACAATACCAGCTTTAAGTTCCCGTTTATCAGCGTTTCTTTTGCCGTAAGATCTCCGTTTTGTAAACGGATAAATAACGCTTTCATTTCCTGATTTGTCAGCACCTTCAAATTACCGGTTTGAATTCCGCTGATCGTCACCTTATAGCGGCTCATGAATCTTCCTCCTTCACGTTTACTTTCAGTTTGCCCGTGAAGGAATCGCTTTATGCGTGAATCAACGGTAAAGAAATATTTGGCAAAAGGTAGGTATTTTAACGTAAAAAAAGAATTTATCCATGACGATAAATTCTTAATTATAGATAATGCTATTGCAGATTTTTCATCTGTACTTTCAACTTGGCAATAATACGCTTTTCCAAGCGTGAGATATACGATTGAGATATGCAGATCGGAAGAGCGTCGTGTAGGGAAAGAGTGTTATCGCACGTGGTG
>CANDJN010000051.1 GCA_947385085.1 uncultured Erysipelotrichaceae bacterium
GATAAGAAGTACCAATTAAGTGAAAACTATGGTATACTAATGACAAGGGAATTGGTAAAGGAGGTTGAAAACATGTGTAATTTAAGTCAAGGTATTAGGGAAGAAGCACGCAAAGAAGGTTTAATTGCCGGACGCGCTGAGGGTCAAATGAAAGAAAGAATCCATAACACGATTTTGAATGTTAAAAACTTAATGAAATCATTAAATCTTGACGTGGATAAAGCTTTGGAAGCACTGAATATTTCAGAGGATCTTCGTCCGATTGTGAAAGAAAGGCTTTCATAAAAATAAAATTCAATGATAAACATAATATGATTCATAAATAGATAGAAATGAAACCATAGACAGGGTGATTTCTATCTTTTCCTTTTGTCTTTCTGTATACAGTAAATCACCATAGGTTGTACTGTAAAATATGATAATTATCATAACTTTTTGTATTAACATTTCGTTTCTCAAATTATTTTAAAAACACATAAATTCATCCAAGAAGGTATAAAGCGAAAGCGGAGAATGTGTTCACAAGGTGCGATGCTTAAGAGCATGAAAGACAAAGCTATTTTAATCATTGATCAAGGGACTTAAACAGTTTTTTAGCAAATAAGCGGTGAACTCAGCTTAAGTGAAAAATGCTGAATCAAATCAGATGAAACCGCTTACGAAAATATTTTCATTTTTTTGAAAATAATTGTTGCATTTTCATGAGTGATTGCGTATAATGTAAAACATAAAAGCAATGAACAGAAGAAGTAGTTCTGAAACCCATTGGAAAAAGAGAGCTGATGGTCGGTGAAAATCAGTCAATGAAGTAGGAATGAACGTGTCTGGGAGCTGCAGCGGCGAAAGAGTGATCTGAGACGTTGCCGTAATGCCTTGCGTTAAAGGAAACGAGAGCTGATCAGTATTTGATCAGAAATAAGGTGGTACCGCGAATCAATCGTCCTTTGTATATGAAGGACGATTTTTTTATGGAGAGGAGAGGAAACGATGGTATTTAATTTCGATCGGGTGGTTCCCTATATGCCATTTATCTTTGGCGGAATTCCCATCATCATTTTTTTATCGTTAGGTGCAGCTTTCTTTGGCTGTATTATCGGTTTATGTGCAGCATTTGCAAAGCGCAGGGGTGGTGTTATTGGAGGGATTTTTGCAGCCTATATCGATTTCTTTCGAGGAACTCCCGCTTATGTACAGCTATGTTTCTTCCATTTGGCGCTGCCGCAGTTGATTCGTATCAACTGGCCGGGCTGGGTATCCTGTATTATCATATTCTCACTTAATTCCGGCGCTTATCTGGGAGAGGTTATGCGTGCCGGTATTGAGGGAATTGATAAAGGACAAATTGAAGCGGCGCATGCATTGGGCGTTAAAAGTCGTGATATTACTTGGGATATTATCATACCGCAGGCACTTCGCAACGTGTTGCCCGCCATGTTTAATGAATTTATCGCCTTGACCAAGGAAACGAGTATTGTTTCGGTAGTCGGCATGATGGATTTGATGCGACGTGCTTCGATTGTCCAAGGAACGACATATCTATTCTTTGAGCCGTATGTGATAATTTTGATAACTTATTATTTGTTAAACAAGGTCTTAAGCTTTGGCGGCATGTGTCTGGAAAGGAAATTGAAGTATGATTAAAGTAGAACATCTGTATAAGGACTACAGCGACGATATCAAAGTACTCCACGACATCAATTTTACCTTTGAGGATGGCAAGACGTATGCGATCATCGGTTCCAGCGGCGGTGGAAAATCTACGCTGATTCGCTGTTTGAATATGTTGGAGGTTCCCACATCCGGTACGATAACGCTTGATGGGACGATCGTGAATGATCCCAAAACCGATTTAACAAAGGTGCGTGAGAAAATGGGCATGGTGTTTCAGAACTTCAATTTGTTTGCCCATATGCCTGCCAAGAAAAATGTTGCCTATGCGCTGATGAAGGTTAAGGGAATGAAGCAGGAAGAGGCTTATGCCAAAGCCGCAGCGATGTTAGAAAAGGTTGGCATGGGTCATCGTATGGATTCTTATCCGCATCAGCTGTCTGGCGGTGAGAAGCAGCGGGTAGCGATAGCGCGAGCCTTGGCGATGGAACCGGAAATCCTGTTATGCGATGAGCCGACCAGTGCTTTAGATCCGGAGATGACTACCGAGGTCTTAAAGGTCTTAAAGGATTTATCGCACACCGGCTTAACGATGATTGTCGTAACCCATGAGATGGCATTTGCCCGTGAAGTAGCGGATATGATCCTATATATGGATCAGGGTGAAATCGTGGAATGTTGCGACGCAAAGGAATTCTTTACAAATGCAAAAAGTGAACGCGCAAAGCAATTTGTCGCGAATATGTTATAGAAAGAAAGAGAGGAAAAAGACATGAAAAAATTATTGGTTTTGGCAGCCGCAAGCTTAATGGTACTGGCTGGCTGCAGTAACGGAGGAAACAGCGGTGATGCCAACGCAGAAAAAAAGACGTTGACCGTTTTGACAAACTCCGGCTATGCTCCTTATGAAGTGAGAAATACGGATGGTGAATTGGAAGGCTTTGACATTGAATTAACCGAAATGATCGCCAAGGAATTGGGCTACAGCGAGGTCGTATGGGAAGACATTGATTTTGATGCTTTGATTGGTTCGGTTAACTCCGGTAAGGGTGATATGGTAGCCGCTGGCTTATCACCGACGCCGGAGCGTGCAGAGGGCGCAGAACTATCCGATTCATACTATACCAGTGATGAAGAAACTGCAAACTACGTATTGACTTTAAAGGACGGCGATATTAAAGAAACCGCTGATATCAAAGGTAAGACCGTGGGTATTCAGATTGGTACAATTCAGGAATCCGCTGTCAATGCGATTAAGGATGAGTATAACCTGACTACCGACGCAAGAAAATCCTATGGTGATATGGTACAGGAAATTAAAAACGGCCGGTTAGATTTCATCGTAGTGGAAAAGGCTATCGCAGAAGAATATATTAAAACAAACGCAGAACTTTCATTCTTTCATTTAGAGGCAGAAGGAAGCTCTACCGGTAACTGCTTTGCCTTTAAGAAGGGTAATACAGAGCTGCGTGATCAGGTCAATGAAGCAATCAAAAAATTGCAGGACAACGGTGAACTGGATAAGCTGGTTGAAAAATGGTTTACCGCTGAAGAAGAATAACAAATGAACGAGGATCTCTGTGATCCTTGTTTTTTTTTACGACAAATGCACTTAAGTGGATAAGTAGATTTATCTATATTGACAAAAATGAGTAAAGTTACCCGTAATTTTCAATATATACTTTGACATAACAATAGATGCACAGTAATAATGAAAAGCAAAGGTAAATTACCCATAGATTTCAACAGACTGGGAGGATGAAGATGCGGGTAGTCCTACCTCGTATTTGAAATTTTTAAGGATTATCTTTTAGCGAGCGGTGTAGATGCATCCCATATCATAACAATAGAGCTGGATCAGAGAAAAAACAAAAAATACAGAGATCCGGATGCGATGAAGTTAAAACAGGAGAAGGCTTTACTGCTGAGCATATCCGATTCTTTCAAAAAGATTATTGTCGTAAAAGATGTTATGAAAATTACTTATGATGAGTGTATATGATTTTCTTTTAAAGGAAAATAGTCTGGAATTATGAAAACATATAAATTCAGTTGTTTTTCAATCAGATTCATTCGGCTTGCCGTCGGTAAGCCATTTCATTCGTATTGGACAATCAGCTAATGTATGGAAGAAACACTTCTTATGAATTTACGCTTTTATAGTTTTGGGTAATACGCACTTTTTTATGTTTTCAAGTCTTTTCTTCGATAAAATACTTAGTATAATAATAGGCAGATGAAAGGAGTATGATCATGAAACGATGGCTGATGCTTGTATTATTATCGCTGTGCTTAATACAGCCGGTCATGGCAAATGAGCGGAAAACGGTGACATTGGCAAAGTGTACAGATGGGGATACTGCGCATTTCATCGTGGATGGCAATGATACGACCGTGCGTTTTTTGGCTGTGGACACTCCCGAGTATACAAAGGAGAAGGAGCCCTATGGCAAAGAAGCAAGCGAATATACATGTTCTGCTTTGAAACAGGCGGATGTTATTGAATTAGAATATGATGATGGCAGTGATCGCACCGATAAATATGGTCGTGAGCTGGCTTGGATCTTTGTCGATGGAGCGTTGTTACAGCGCGAGCTGGTAGCGCAGGGATTGGCTGAGGTGAAGTATATTTACGGTGATTATGCCTATACTGAGGAATTGTATGAGGTACAGGAAAAGGCAAAAAAAGAACAGCTCCATATTTGGAGCGGAGAAGCCGTGAAAGGCAGCTTTGATGTGGTAACCATCGTAACGATATTGGGCATACTTCTGATCGCTTTTTTGAGCTTATCTCAAATAAAGGGTAAAAAGCGCAAGATGAATACGGTAAAAAAGGTGTTGAAACAAATCAACCGGAGGTAACTTATGGAAAAAATCTATGCGGCTATTGAATGTATCAGACAGGCGTTTCCGGAGGGGATTGATCATGTGTATGAGGATTTGATCGTCTGCTTGAAGGATGATTTTTCAATGCAAAATCTGGCGGCTCTGCTTTCTTATTTATGTGGAAAAGAAGTGATTGTTGTTCAGAATGATATTCAAAATAATGATAGAGAAGATAAGCCTGCGAAAGTGATGGAGGCGCTTCGACAAGCCGGTTATCAAAAGCTGTAAGCATCTGCTTTTGAAACCGTTTTTTTTTTTTTTTTACAAAAAAGCCCCTTTGGGTAAAGGGACCGTGTTTGAATATGTTATTTTAAAACATGTTAAGCCGCTGTATTTTTGTTTACCATAGCGGCGATTTGTTCACCTAGTGCGCTGAATTGATCTAAATCATCAGGAGAAGGCGTGTAATTCTGCATGATCGCATCCTCTTGAATCAAGGTGATTCCGGCAGCCTGTAACTTTTCGTTTATGGATGCGGCAGTATTGCGATACCATCCATAGGAGGAAAAGCCCAAGCCCAGCTTGCCTTTCAAATGACATGTGGATAGGCGGCTTAAGAATCCGGCGATGTTGCTGGCCATTTCATTGTTGTAACAACCGCTGCCAACCAAAATTGCCTTGGCATCGAGCAATTCCTTCATGATGATGGCACTGTTGGTTTGTGATTCCTTGTATACCTTTACACAGACACCGCTGCGGCCGATTCCTTCCGCAATCGCTTCTGCCATGGCTTGGGTATGCTTCCAGATGCTTTCATAGACAATGACAACCTTATCTTTTGCTTGAAAGGTCGCAAATTCATGATACGCCGTCAAGCATTCCTTTATGTAAGAGCGCCAGATGATGCCGTGTGAAGGTGCGATCATGGCGATCGGAAGATTCATTGCCGCAATGTCATTTAGCTTCTTTTCCACTCGATCTCCATAGGGCATGACGATATTTGCGTAATATTCCTTCGCTTGTTCCAGACATTTTTCTTTACCATGTGCGTCATCAAAAATACCATAGCTTGCGATATGCTGACCAAAGGCATCATTGGAAAACAATACTTCTGCTTCATTGACATAGGTCATCATATTATCAGGCCAGTGGATGAGCGGCATTTCAATAAACGTCAAGTTACGCTCTCCGATGCACAGTGAATCACCGGTTTTTACTTTTTGATAAGGGAATTCCTTAAAATACTGCTTCATCATGATTTGAATTCCCGCCTGGGATGCATAGGGCTGAGCATTGGGATATTCCTGCATAAAGCGCAAAAAGCCGCCGGAATGGTCTGGTTCAGCGTGCTGTACGATGATATTGTCGATCGGACGATCACCAATGACGGAATGAATTCGCTCCAACATAATGTCCATGAATTCCGCTTCGACCGTATCAATGACCGTAATTTTATGATCGACAATTAAATACGCATTATAAGTCGTTCCCTCACTGATCGGAAACATATGACCGTGAAAATGTCGGCAGTTAAAATCATGAACACCAACCCAATATATTTGATCGGCTATTTTGATTGCTTGTTTCATTATAAATCCTCCTTCAATACCGGTAATATTGTATCTGATCTCATCTCTTTTGTCTATGATTGTGCTCATTATAGGTATCTTTATACTGGGTGACAGTGATGAAAGACATGGAAGTGGATTTCTTATGGTATGTAATGGATGAAGTGGTATATTTCATCATTGGCTTGCGTATAAGCCACAGATCATCAAACAGAAATAAATTGGCAATGAAATAGGCATAAAATAGTATTTGATTTTCACCTTTTTTTGAACGTATCTGTTCATGATGGGAAAATTTGGTGTATAATATCTTTATCAATAGGAGGAAATCAACATGATCATTCAAAGTAAGCGAGTTTGGATCTTAGGGCAGTTTATCGCTGCGCAGTTAGAGGTTGATAATGGAAAAATTGTAGGTATTTTAAAATATGGAGAGAAAACGGCTGACGTCGATTATGGCGATTTGCGTTTTGTGCCTGGGTTCATTGATATCCATACGCACGGTGCTTACGGCTATGATACCAATGACGGTACACCGGATGGTTTGCGTAACTGGATGAAAAACATTCCCCAAGAGGGCGTTACTTCTATTTGTCCGACTACGGTTACCCAAACAGAAGAGGTGTTGACCAAAGCGGTTGCCAATGTCGCACAGGTTGTTAAGGAAGGCTATGAAGGCGCCGAGATTGTCGGTATTCACTTTGAAGGTCCATATCTGGATATGAAATACAAGGGCGCACAGCCGGAACAATGCATCGTGGCTCCCGATATTGAGCAGTTTAAACGCTATCAAAAGGCCGCCAATGGATTGATAAAAATCATAACGATGGCTACGGAAAAGGATGAGGATTTCCGCTTGACGAAATATTGCGTCGAACAGGGAATTGTCGTAAGCATTGGGCATTCCGCCGCGACCTATGATGAAGCAATGATGGCGATTGCCAACGGCGCTCAAAGCATGACTCATGTTTATAACGGTATGACACCGCTGCATCATCGCGATCCCGGCTTGGTTGGCACGGCAATGCGTATCCGCAACGTATATGGCGAAATTATCTGTGACGGCAACCATTCTCATGTCGATGCTTTGAATAATTTCTTCCAGGCAAAAGGTCGCGATTATGCGGTAATGATTTCCGATGCGCTGATGGTGAAAGGAATGCCCATTGGTTCAAAGGTCATCTTTGGCGGCAATGAGATTGAACTGTATCCGGACGGCTCCGCTCATTTAACCGGTGCGAAGAACTTAGCGGGATCCACATTGAAAATCAATGAAGGCTTAAAGGTCTTGGTAGAAAGGGCATTGGTTCCTTTTGACGCTGCTTTGAATTCCTGTACGATCAATCCGGCACGCTTATTGAAAATGGATGATCGCAAGGGGATGCTCACGGCCGGTCATGACGCGGATATCGTTGTTCTGAATGATGATTATTCCGTTGCGATGACTTATGTAAAAGGGCAGAAGGCGTTCTAATTATCTTTGATTCATAGGAAAACCGATTGTCGCATGACTTTCGGTTTTCTTCTGATATGATGATGAAATGTTTATCATTTGTGTATTTCCACTGTTTGATTTCATCAAAATTATAATGATTTTTATGGTAATTACAAAAGTTTTTATGATTCCATCTGTATTACTGTATTACTGATATGTTTTATATAGTTTTTATTTAAATAGAGTAAAAACTATTTAAAGTAATACACTTTTTACTTAATTACAGTAAAAAGTATTGAATATCATAAACTTTTTACTTAAATCAAGTAAAAACTATTGAATTATCACAACTTATTTGGTATTCTAATGAAAAAAGGAGGTAGTATCATGATTGTCCGACCTCACTATTTGAATGTTCTGAAAACATACCGGGATGTGCCACTGGTGAAAATTCTTGCCGGGATCCGCCGCTGCGGTAAATCCACAATTTTGGAAATGTTGAAAGAGGATTTGATTCAAAGCGGTATTCAAGCGGATCATATTCTCTATCTGTGCTATACCTCAGAAGATTTTGAGGATGATATGAGTGATAAAGATATGTATCGCGGCATTAAGGAAAAAATGACAGATCATGAAAAATACTATCTTTTGCTTGATGAAGTGCAGGAAATTACAGGCTGGGAAAAAGCCGTTAACAGTCTGCTTGAAAATGCCAATACCGATATTTATGTGACCGGTTCTAATTCCAAACTGATGTCAAGTGAAATATCCACTTATTTGAGCGGACGAAGTATCACCATTCCCGTATATACGCTCTCTTTCAGCGAATACATGGAGTTTAAAAAAGACAGCGGACGTACACCGAAAGAACTGCTTAATGAGTATATTCGCATGGGCGGTTTTCCAATTGTCGCAGCAAATGATTTTGATGAGAGGGCTGCCTATCAGATTGTGGAAGGCATCTATCATTCTGTTATCACAAATGATATCGCAAGACGTCACAACATCACCAATTATGACTTATTCCACCGTGTTGTGAAGTATATTGTTGAGAATGTCGGAAAGACCTTCTCTGCGAATTCGATCGTGAAGTTTTTGAAAAGTGAGCGGCGCACCCTTGCGGTAGAATCCGTTTATAATTATCTGGAATGGATGGAAAAAGCTTTTGTGATCTATCGCTGCCGGCGTTACGATATGCAGGGGAAATCCGTTCTGAAAACACAGGAGAAGTTTTATCTTGCGGATGCTTCGCTCAAATATTGTGTGATGGGTTTTCATCCGACCGCAATTGCGGCCATGCTTGAAAATATTGTATATTTTGAGCTGTGCAGAAGAGGTTATGAAGTATATATCGGCAAAAACGCAAGAAAAGAAATTGACTTTGTCGCTGTACGTCGTGATGAGCGCATCTATGTACAGGTGTGCCGCAATCTACCGGAGGAATCCGATCGGGAGATTGCCAATCTGCTTGAAATAAAAGATCATTATCCCAAATATGTGGTGACTTTGGATGAGCTTGCGCTCGGCAATTTCAACGGTGTTCAAATTGTTCATCTGATGGATTTTTTGTGTGCGGATGATTATTGATAACATCACGAGTGTTTCAGAAATGCGATCCTGCGGACGGCAGAATCAGACGATCATAGGGAATAGAACGAAAGAAGCGAAGGATCATTTTTATCTTCATTATTCAGGTTTTCTTTTTGAAGGCCTGTTTTTTTATATGAGGGAATGCAACATCAAATGGGTTAAGGCATGACGATGGGATTTCACAAATCATGCGTATGAACGGATAAAAATTCGTTTTGTTTTTATAAAATTATTTTTGGTATTTAACCATTTAATATTAATTTTGCTTATAATAAAGACAAATGATTATATAGTAAAATCACTCTTTTTTGTTATTTTGTAAATATATGTAAATTAATTTTTTAAAATTCAGTAAATTAAATGCAGTTGACAGAAAAATTAAATTGACATAAGATTAAAAAAAGGAGGAGTCTTTATGGAAAAGGAAAAACAAGATGTATCGTTGATACTGGCGGTACAGAGTGGAAATGAAGAAGCATTTAATCAGTTGTATGAGCAATACTATCGGCTTGTTTATTTTATTGCGTATGAGATGTGTCATAATGATGCCGATGCCAAAGACATCCTCCAAGATACTTTTATGCAGGTGGAGAAGTCTATTAAAACATTGAAGGACCCGGAGAATTTTAAACCGTGGTTGAATCGGATTGTGATCAATAAATGCAAGAATTTATTTCGTTCTCGCAAGACGGTACAGATGGATTATGATGATTTGTGGTATCAGTATCATGTTTTAGAGGAACGCAATTATATGTTGCCGGAGGAAAACCTGCATCAATTAAACGATAAGCAGATTATTCATCGCTTAATGGGACAGTTGAATACTTCACAGCGTGAGGTGTTAATCTTACGCTATTTTGAGCATATGAGCATGAAGGAGATCGCGGATACACTACAGATTCCCGAAGGTACGGTGAAGACACGCTTGTTGTATGGTAAAAATCATCTTCGTGATCTTGTCTTGGCATATGAGCAGGAAAACGAAATAAAGCTGAACTTTTATGTGGCTGATGGTACACTGGCAGCGCTGTTTGCGTATTGGTATACACAGACATCCATGCCAAAGGTACCGGTGGTAGCGCATAAGCAGCGTTATAAATTTTCCAAAGGTCAAAATTGGATTATGGCATCGCTATGTGCTGTCGCTGTCGGGGGTGGAATCATGATGGCGAGCAGCTCTGATTGGGGAAATACACCGCCATCGACACAGCCAACCCAAACGGTTGTAAGTGAGACCCAAGCGCGCGAATTATACTTCAAACTGATGGACTGGGCTTGTTGCCGCGATGATATGGAAGTTAAAAGCAAAGAGGATTTTGAAACGATACTACCGCTTTATCAGGAAATGATATCGACACCCTCACTGTACTTAGAAAGATTAAAAGCGGATCACTGGATCGAGGATTTTGAAGAGATATATCAAGAGCATTAAAGGCTTTTTAGCTCATTCATTCAAAAAAAATAAAAATTTAAATATTTTTTCATTTTCGTTAGAACTTTTTAAATAACGGCGGTGTCAGAGTTACAAATTAAGACTCTGGAATGAGAAGGGATGAATGACTATGTGGAAGAAAGTGTTGATTGCATTTACAATAATACTGTGTGCATTTTCAATAGGGTATGCTTACTATAATTCAGAAATGCAAGCAGCGAATCCTGTGACAGGAGGAACAATTACAGGAAATCTAGGGCCATTAAAAGCGGATGATCACTTTTATATTCATACCAATAATTATTCTTTTGTCGTGGTGGGTAATGACAGAGGAACAATAAGCACAGGGACATTCGCCATTAGTGATAACCCAATTGGAAGCATTAAATGGGATACAGGAAGTAATAATTATTCTACAGCGCCTTATCGTGCGTTTCTTCAAAATATGAATAATACTATAGATTCCAGAGATGTTAATAATATAATTAAGGAATTTGTGAAACCTCAACTTCCTTCTGTATGGAATATGTATTGGTATCTGGATGTGAATACTTTACCTACAAATGAAATGCCATATTTTATAGGTGGATCCATTGTGTTTGTAGGAGAAAATTTGGTACCAGGTGTTGGTTATCCTGAATTGGCACCGTATCTTTTGGATGGAACATGGACAGGTTATGTTGCTACAAACCATATATATGCGCCTGGGGTATGGTCTGTTGCTGCCAACAATCAAGTTGCCGATACAAGCAATACATCATTAAGAGGTATACAACCCGGAATACTGTTAAATAATCAAGAAGTAGTATTTGCGGCATCCAAACCAAATAGTGCCAATGATTTAACTGCCGTAAATGAAAACGGTACCGATAAAATGCAGTTAAGAATGAAAGACAGTAGTCTTACCGTTAATTTTGACAGTCTAAAGATAAATAAAAACGGAACGCAAATCACTGGAAGTCAAATTGCCGCAGGAACAGAATTGGTTATCAATTATAGCAATGCCACTGTAGGTCCTGGAAATACGGTATCATTGATTGTAACAAAAAATGGTG
>CANDJN010000052.1 GCA_947385085.1 uncultured Erysipelotrichaceae bacterium
CGCTATTAGGATTCACTGTAATGACATTCGTGCTTCCATCCTTGATCTTATAGGTTACGGGATTCGTATTACTGCTTCCTTTTACTGTCGCAAATACGCTCACTCCAGTATCCGTGAAGTTCACTGTTTTTTGATTGATCACATTGTTTGATGTTTTAGACTCATAAAACTGCAACTTCTCTGCCGGGGCCAATCCCACATCAATCGTAACCGGTATTTCCTTCGTGCTCCACTTGTCACTTACCGTTACGGTAATATTGTAAGTTCCTGTGGTTGTAGATAAATCCGCTGTTGTATTGATTTTCCCGGTACTGGGATTCACAGTGAAATAGTTATAATCATCGACATTCTTTAATCCATATGTGTATGTCGTTTTTCCGCTTGTCGATGCATCATCCGGTGTTCCCAGTGTTCCGATAATTTCCCCGATTTCTCCACCCTGTTTCACATTGGCTTGACTTGTTTGAAAGGCTGGCGATGTGGTACTGGAAGATGCTTTATGAGGCGTTACACTGCCGTCCACTTCACGATAAATCACAATTTCTTTTTCCGTAAAGGCAGAATCATAATTATCCTCATTGGCATTCGCATCATCCACCGTGGCTCTTATCGTGACTTTTCCATAAGCACCATTGCCTTTATACTTGACCTTTCCCGTATCCTTATCAATATCAATCAATCCAGCATTCCCACTAACTTTTGTATAGGTGATCTTCACATCACTGTTATTTATATTGGCGGTCGCTGTTTCATCCCAAGATGTTGCGGCATCTGTTATACTCTTAATGGTTTGATTCGGATTATCAAATGTGATGGTTAGCGTGGGCTTTGTGATCTGAACATGAATGACACCTGTCTCTTTCGTTCTGAATTTATCTTGTGTAAAATCATTCGCATCTAAATATAAATTGGTATTCGTACTTTCATCGACTACCTTTACTTTAAAATAATAATCACCGGCGGGAAGTTTATTGCTCATTTCAATTTTTGCTGTACCATTTTGTACATCTGCATTTAAATTAAAATAGGTAGAAGGACTGGTATATGTACCACTGCCACCCGCATCCGTATCATATAAGTAAAAGTGATAGGGACCTTCACCTTTATCGGTTTTTATATTAGCTATAACAGATTTTTTAACATTATTGGAATCGTTATAGGGCATTGATACGAAGGCTGCATCTGATTGAACGCTGTCGAGTACATTGGTTTGCGGCAACGTAATCAAATAGGTTGGGATGAAATAATTGCCAGCCGGAGCTGCAGGATCATAGTACAAATGAGGAATACCATTGTAATTTACCCAATTAGGACTCATAACACCGGAGTGATAAAAAACATAATGGTTGAGTAGTTCTTCATGATCAATCCACATATAATCAGGAAAGTAAGATGTATTTGCTCCGTTATTTGTCAGACTTACATAATCACTAACACTGACTGGCGCAATACGTCCCAAAGCACTCGCGTTATTGAATTTCGCTATTTCGCCGGTGTGATCACTGTTTCCGGTTGCATAAGTGCTGTTTAATGTAGTATAGCACTGTCCCAAAGTACCCTGAACATCATTAACCAAATAAGAGATATGGGAACAAGCACCTGTTATTTCTTTTGGCGTTTGGATATAACCCGTTCCATCTCCATTGTCTTTGATGACAGTCCAAGTATAGCCTCCCATTGTGAAAGTTGATCCTACGGCAGGGTATTCAGGTACGGAAGCCGCAGAAATAGTATCATTCATCTCTTGTGTAACTGTAAATGCAATAGATGCGATTCCTGCTATCGCTAACATATACATCAATAGTTTCTTCCACATAAAAATCGCCCTTTCTAAGATATTCACAATAAATTAACTACATTCTTCCTAAATAAATACTATTCATCCTATATGATTCATTATTTAACATGAATCAATTCTCAATGACACAGCTAACAGTCTATAGGTCGCATACTGGATGCACGAAAATATCAAAAAGATTTAATAATATGAAAAAATTTTATTTATATGCTTTTTTTGTGAAAATGGTATACAAAAAGCAGGCATAACGTCTGCTTTTCTATGACTCACTTGCTTTCGCGATACTTTTCAAAGATTAGATCCCAATTTCTACGCTGCAATAATTCCGCATATCCCTCGCCAAATCCCATCAAAGTTGTATATACCGGTTCAATGGCCTTGATTTCCTCCATTGTTTTGGCACGCATTTCCACATCACAATCCGCCCATTCCAACAAAACGCTGTAGGCTTGCCTTGCGGTGGTGATGCGCTGATCGCGATAATACACAGTGGGAAAAGGTTGCGTCATCATTGTCAGTGAGGAATCGGGTTCGCTGTGAAAATAATCAATCGTTTGGATCATCGCCCCTACCCCAATGACGGATACCACAGCGAGGGAAAGAAACTGCGCTGACATCGGCAAGCGCTTGAATTTATGAAACAGTGAAAACCCTACTTTGGGCTCCGATACCAGAGACGCCCCCAGTCCCAACAAGGCACCCTCCAATGTGTGTGCACGAAAGGATAACCGCTCACCGCTTTGTTGCTCATAAGCTTCAATCTCCGCCCGCAAATATTTCTTGGCATATAATAAACGACTCTTTACCGTTCCTTCCGGCAATTCCGTAATCTCCATGATTTCATGAATATTCAGCTGTGAAAAATAGAATAAAATTAAAACTTCGCGATAAGCCGGCTTTAATTTCTGCATACACTGATACAGTACATCCATATCGCTTTGGTGACGATGAAACTGATGCGGCAAATAATCCGTGCGCCCTTCTTCTTCATTCTGCAATAAATCCAAATATTCATCACTCATATAATGATCGCGGTTTTTGCGAAACAGCATTTTGGCTTTCGAATAGGTGATACGGCTGAGCCATGCTTTGAACTGATTCGCATTCTTTAAATCATGAAGTGATTTTTGAACCTGCAAGAAAACCTCCTGTATGATTTCATCCGTGTCCGCATTGCTTTTGGTTAAACCATATGCAATATAGCGCACCAATTTATAATAGCGTCCATACAGTTCATTAAACGCTGCTTCATCACCGGTTTGTACAAGTTTAATCAACTCCGCAAGTGGTTTTCGTTCCATAATGCTCCTTTCTCTATCCCGTTTTTCTTTAATCATAATGCATGAAAGCCAAAGTGTCAATAAATTAAATATTTGAAATTTTTTACAATTCATTGCTTTTTTAGATTATTTCCGTTATTTGGACAAAAAATGGTCTTTGTTTGTTTAAAGATCATTTCGTTATTAATTAATACAAATTATTCTTTACTTGCCTTTTTTGTTAACTTTTTTAATAATTTTAAATCATTATAGCGATTGACAGAACGCAGCTTTTCAAGATTTTTCGCAAGAATATTTTCATAATTACCGGATGGCTGCGGTTCATAAAAATGTGTTTTTGCCAGATGATTCGGTAAATATTGAATGTTCCCCCACAAATCAGAGCGTCCATAATCATAACGGCTATCCTCATCCATATTCACCGGCGTATAGCGCAAATAGGAAGGAACTTGATATGGCTGGTTCTTTAACTCATCCATAACCTTGGCGATGGCTTCGGCACCAGATCGGCTTTTGGGTGATAGGCAAAGATCTATCACCGCAATACTTAACGGATAGCGAGCTTCCGGGAATCCCACTCGCTTTGCAGCTTCAATCGCTTCCATACAGCGTGCCACTGCGGCAGGGTTACCCAATCCGACATCTTCATAGGCACAGACCAGTAATCTTCGTTCTATCGCATTCATATCATCAGCCTGTATTAACACGCCAAGATAGTAAAGCGCCGCATCCACATCACTGCCGCGTATTGATTTTTGAAAGGCACTGAGCACGTCATAATAGCCATCTCCATCACTATCCATACGCTGATTGGGAACTTGCGCATATTGCATGACCAGTTCTTTATCGATCCATCCATTCTCACAAGCCAAGGCGCAGATTTCAAGAATGTTTAAGGCAAAGCGCAGATCACCGTTACAGCGATGAGCGATAAAATCCAGCGCATCTTCACGTATTTTACAAGAATCATGACAACCCTTTTCGCTGTGCAGGGCATTTAACAATGCCTGCTTGATGTGTTCCTTTGTCAATGCCTTGATTTCAAACAAATGCGTGCGTGAGCGTATGGCAGGGTTGATGGCATGAAGCGGATTGGCGGTAGTCGCTCCGATCAGCGTTATCGTTCCCCGTTCCACATGCGGCAACAATAAATCCTGCTTGTCTTTATTCAGACGATGTACTTCATCAATGATTAATATCAAGCCATGATAATACTTTGCTTCTTCAAATACTGTTTCCAAGTCCTTTTTATTGCCGCTGACGGCGTTTAACATACGATACGGAAGCTGTAATTCATTGGCAATCACCTGCGCTAATGTCGTTTTGCCCGTACCGGGCGGTCCATAAAAAATCATCGAAGCGATTTGTTTTTCCTCAATACAACGCCGCAGTATTTTCCCTTCTGAGATCAGATGTTCCTGTCCGATGACCTCATCCAGGGTTTGCGGGCGCATCCGAAACGCCAATGGTTCCTGCATACACAACATCCTTTCCGCTTTATCTATTCATACTTGATGAATAATAACACAGTCTATATTTTATCTCTTTGCTTTTTAAAAAATCTTGTCAAATTGCTCAAACTGAGTATAATATAAGTGTAAACGATAGTGTTTTTCAAAAAATAACCGCCAAGTCTTTAGGAGAAGAGAGGGCGGTTATTTTTTTTCAATCAAATCTATGACTTCCTCTAATGCTTGGATTAGTAGGTAGTACAAATATATTTTTATGAAATAGATAATCTTTTTGATCATCATAATCGCACTCCTTTCTTAATCCTAAAAGGTTGGAAAGGAAGTTTATTTTGATTTTAATACTATCGCGTATATGAGTAATATATCATATTTTGTCTAATTCTTCCAGAATTGTCTAAGCTTATCGCAAAATTAATAATGCTTTGTACGATTCGCTGATAGGATACAAATGATTAACAGAAAATGCAAACTGAAGAATCTTTTAATTAATGAATCCCACCATAGTTAAAAACTGCTAATATAATTAGACGAGAAGGTTCTAAACGTAATGGTAACTGGATCATTAATAGATAATTATATTTTCAAAATGACGGATTAATGAAATATTAAAATTAAATTGATCTCACTTAATGGTTGTATTCACAGTATTCATGTTATCGTAAGTACCCATTTAAATTTTAAACAACATCTAAATACAACAAATATGTAATAATCATACTTTCAACAGCCCTTTATAGGATATTGTTTTCCTATATCTTTTCAATACTTCACACACATTGATGTTGGATATTGATAGAAGCCTTGCTTTTTTCAGTTAGGGTGCGGACATATAGTTTTCCGTATGCTATAATAGACAGGAAAAGGAAGTGAGTCCATGGATTCATTAACGAAAGCACGTGCAACGATCAATGAAATTGACAAAGAGATGGCGGAATTGTTTGAACAGCGTATGAAAGCGGTAGAACAGGTTATCGCTTATAAACAGGAACATTCATTGCCTATTCTGGATGCCTCACGGGAAGCATCAGTCATCGCCAATAATTTAAGCTATATTCAAGAAGACGCATATCGTCCCTATTATGAAGAATTTATTCAGGATGTTATGCGCATTTCCCGATTCTTTCAAAAAGCAAAGCTGCATCAAGACAAGATTGCTTATGCGGGAACGTTGGGGGCGTTTTCCCACATCGCCGCGATGAAATTATTTCCGGATGAACGCTTGATCCATCTGCCTACCTTTGAGGAAGTGGTAGAAGCCGTCGAACAAGGCGAGGTCGCTTACGGTGTACTGCCGTTTGAAAACTCCTATACCGGTGAGGTAGGAGAAAATATGGATTTAATTCTGGCGCACGATATCTATATTCATCAGATGTATGATTTGAAAATTGAACAGAATCTGATGGGCATCAAGGGAACTAGGATCGAAAACATTAAGCAGGTCTATTCAAAGGATCAGGCGATTTCTCAGTCACGAAAGTTTTTGGAGGGTCGCCATATCGAATGCATTCCCTATCCCAACACTGCCATAGCGGCTCAATACATCGCTGAACAAAAAGATCCAACCAAGGCGGCGATCGCATCAAAAGAAACCGCTGCGCTTTATGATCTGGAAATACTGGCGAGAAACATCAATACTTCCGATCAGAATACAACGCGCTTCATCGTGATCGGTAAGCATATGCCTAAAGATGGCAATCGCATTTCCATGGTGTTCACCGTAGCGCATAAAACCGGATCATTAGCTAAGGTGATGTCGATTATCAGTGACCATGGCTTTAATATGGAGAGCATCCATTCGCGTTCGTTAAAGGATGAACCGTTTGCCTATTACTTTTATGTCGAGTTAGTGGCGCAGCTTCACAGTGCAGCGTTTACCGCTTTGTATGAAGCGATGAAGCCATTATGCAAAAGGATCAAAATAGCGGGAAGTTATCAATTAGAAAGCAGGGATAAAATATGAGTTTCGTAAAAAAAGCAGTCAATAAGACTCCGATTGAAGATACGGTATTTGCGATTGTCGCCAAAGCGGCAGAAGCGAAAAAGCAGTATGGCAAGGATCAGGTAGTGGATGCGACGATCGGTTCGCTGTATGATGAAGATGGAAAGCTGGTGGCTTTTCAATCGGTATTCACGCCTTATGATGCGATTGAAAAGGAACGCAAGGCAAAATATGCCGGATCATTTACCGGTAATAGTGATTATCGCCGACAAGTATATGAGTGGCTGTTTCATGATCATCCCTTGCCGCTCGCTCACAGCGTCATTGCGACACCCGGTGGCACCGGCGCGGTGAACTTAACGTTGAGCCAGTGCCTGGATGAAGGTGAATGTGTCGTATTGCCCAAAATTGCCTGGGGCTCCTATCAGCTAATGGCAACAATGGCTAATTTACAGGTACGCACCTATTCTTTGTTTCAGGACGATCACTTTGACTTGGATTCGTTTCAAAGTACTTGTCTAGAGGTCATATCTAAACAGGATAAGCTCGTTGTGGTGCTCAACGACCCCTGTCATAATCCCACCGGATATTCTTTAAGCGATGAAGAATGGCAAAGGGTGATTGCGTTCTTGAATGAATGCGGAAAAAAAGTACCGGTGGTGCTTTTGAACGATATTGCTTATATTGATTATGCTTATGATTTAAACCAGTCTCGTGCTTATATGGAACATTTTCGCGACATCAGCGATCAGGTAATGGTCGTCATCGCATTCAGCTGTAGTAAATCGTTAACATCATATGGTTTGCGCTGCGGTGCGGCGGTGCTGCTGGCACAATCTCAGGAAGCCGTCCGCGAGGGTGAGATCGTGTTTGAAAAAGCGGCACGCGCTTTGTGGTCGAACATTCCCAATGCCGCTATGGACAATTTCACGTATGTCACTACGAAGAATCATTCAGCGTATATGGCGGAAAAGCAGGAATATATTCACTTGTTAAAACAGCGCAGTGATATTTTTATGAACGATGCCAAGGCGGTTGGTCTACCGTGTTATCCCTACAAGGAAGGTTTCTTTATCACCGTTAAGATGAACAATAATGAACAGCGTGATCGCTATCATGAAGCATTAATGAAGGAATTGATCTTCACTGTCAAGGTCAATGAAGGAATTCGTGTGGCGATCTGTTCGCTCAGTGTTTCCGCATGCCACGGCTTAGCGAAAAAGATGAAAGAAATTCTGGATACAATTGATTAATCTATGTTTACGAACATTCAATACGGATCTGCCAAGTCCAATACGATGGACGTATGTAATGTGCAGCGTGATTGTGCTTGGGTGATCGATGGCAGTGACCCGCTTTTCCCCACCCATATCAGCGACGCCTCCAGTGATGGAGAGTGGCTGGTAAAAGAGCTGAACTTATATTTGAAGCAACATCTTTTGGAATCGGATCATCCTATTGGAGATACGGTTGCCCGGGGCTTACTCTCCATTCACAAGCAATATTTACAATTTCCCGGGGCGGATAAGCTCTATGATCTGGAAATGCCCAGCGCCTGTTGTGCGATCATTCGGGTACGGAATGGCTGGCTTTCTTATTTTGTCATGGGAAATTGTGAGCTGTTATTGCAGGATCATGAAGGAAAAACACAGTCTATCTGTGATCTGCGCCTACAGGAGCTGGATGCACGGCTGTTTGAAATCAGTCAGGATCTGCGACAAACCCAGCGCATGCCGTTAATCCGCGCTCAGGATTTTGTGGATAATCTCATGGTGGAGAATCGTTTGCGCCGCAACATGAAGGGTGGATATTGGGTGTTAGGGGAAGAGGCAAGCGTGGTCTCCCAAGCGATCATCGGTAGTGTTCCGATCCAGCAAATCAGTCATATCTCACTGATCTGTAACGGCTTTGCCCAATATTTTAACTGTCGCAAGGTGGTGCGTCAGCTAGAACGTTATTTAACAAGTAAGCGTACGATGGAGTTTGTCGATTTCTATAATTCCCTTTTGGTGAAAAAGCACAGAAATGAAAAGCTGGCACGTTATTTACAGGAAACACTCTCGGGACAATCCACGGCGGTTTTTTTCGATGTTCTTGATGCGAGGAAGCTGGATTCTCCTGTCTCATAGATTGGGGGTGAGGTCATGATTTTATTTGCCAGCGGACGCTGCGACATAGCGGCTTATTACAGCGATTGGTTTTTTCATCGCCTGAAAGCCGGCTTTGTGGATGTTCGCAACCCTTACAATCCTCATCAAATCAGCCGCATTCCCCTTACCGAGAATAATGTGGATGCTATTTTGTTTTGTACGAAAAATCCTATGCCGATGTTATCACGTCTGGAGGAGATACCCTTTCCATTTCTGTTTCATGTGACAATGACGCCGTATCATCATGATGTGGAGCCAAATGTGTTCGATAAGCATCAGATATGTGCCGGGGTTAAAAGGCTCGCACAGATGATTGGCAAGGAACGGGTTGTACTGCGCTATGATCCGATTTTATTAACCCCTCGCTATGATGTGGATTATCACATTCGCGCTTTTACGAAACTGATTGATACTTTACATGATTCTTGTGATCGGGTGATCATTTCCTTTGTGGATTTGTATAAAAATACACGGGCAAATCAGGAAAAAATAGCGATGAGGGCGCTTAGGGAAAGCGATATGATTGCCATTGCCAAGGGCTTGGCGCCGATTGGGAAGAAATACGGCTTGCCAATTCAAACATGTGCGGAGGCATTTGATTTATCCTCGTATGGCATTGAAAGCGGCGCCTGCATTTCCAGGGAAATCATGGAGCGTTTATTGGATCGTTCCTATGAGCCACCACAGGGTAAGGGGGTTCACGACTGCGCATGCTTGCCGACCGTTGATATCGGTGATTACAATGCGTGTGCCCACCTATGTCGTTACTGTTATGCCAATTATGATGAAACACAAGTCAAGGAGCGAATGAAAGCTCATGATCCCCATTCCAGCGTTCTGCTTGGTCATTTGACGAACGAGGATAATATCACCATTCGCAAAGAAAAGGATTATAAACAAATGCCGCTGTTCTAATGATGAACAGTGGTTTTTCATAGCACTTCCAGCGATAATTATGATCGTTTTGTCGCAATACTTTTTACCATAAGTTTTCATTCATAGCATCTGTTTCTGACAACTAGCTTGATAACGCTTTTCATCAGATATGATTGCTTAACGTTATCATCCAACATGCCTGAAATGAAGAATCTTATTTAAAAAGCTGGGTTCTTAAATAAAAAAACTCATGAACTGCGATAACAGTAAGCATGAGTTTATTTATCGGATCAGGAAGTGATCAAACCATATCGTTTTAGCTGTTTCATCACTTCATCTTCTACATCACAGCCATGAACTCCCAATGCGATGGCAGGCTTGGTTTTTCCATGAAAGTCACTGCCACATGTGAATAATAGATTATATTCCTTGGCTTTTTGATAAAAATATTGGTTGACTTGTGGTGTATGATAGTTGGAGAAGCATTCCACACCCTGTAACCCCTCTTTTACCATCTCATCAAAGTATTCAAAACGACCCTTTAAATTATTACCGGGATGTGCCAAAACGGCGATTCCACCGGATTGACGGATTATATTTATTGTTTCTTTTAAATCGGGATAAACAACCTTGATTTCACATGGCTTACCTTGGGCATAATAGTCCCAGAAAAAATTTACATAAGGATTATCGCATCGCGAACCACCCTTGCGATATGGCTTTAACAACGGATGTTCGATATAACGCTCATCTTTAAGCAGCGCTTCCGCAAACATCTCACCGGTAAAAACACCATTATCAGATAGTGCCTCCAACTGCGAACGTTTTAAATCAAAGCCTAATTCATTGGTCAATCGCAGCTTTGTATCGCTGTTATTTAATTCCTGGCGGCGTATATCTTCTTCCAATGTGTTGAAAGCCGCGTTCGTTTCATCAATGCCATAGCCCAGAACATGGAGATGCACATCGCGAAAATCACAATCTATTTCAATGCCGGGGATAAAGGTAATGCCGACTTCTTTGGCGCAGCGACGTGCTTCCGTTATCGCATGAACACAGTTATGATCCGCAATTGCCATCACATTGATATTGGCTTGTTTACAACGCTCCACCAATTCACAAGCAGTGTATTCCCCATCATCGCTATATTCACTGTGCATATGCAAATCAATCTTAATCATACATACCGCTCCTTTCCGTAGCGTTCTTCTTCGCTCATTATTATATAATGAGGTGGATGGAAACGCAAATAGCTCACCCACGTTTTAATGAAAA
>CANDJN010000053.1 GCA_947385085.1 uncultured Erysipelotrichaceae bacterium
CATCCAGATTGGACAGCGGTTCATCCAGAAGCAGCAGCTTTGGCTCAATGACCAAGGCGCGCGCCAATGCTACACGCTGACGCTGACCGCCCGACATCTGTTTCGGCAAGCGATCCTTGAACTCGCTCAAGCCGCATATCGCCAGCATTTGATCTACCTTCTGTTCCATTTGCGCCTTATCCATTTTGCGCATTTTCAAGCCAAAGGCAACATTTTCTTTAACCGTTAAGTGCGGAAACAGCGCATAGCTTTGAAAAACAATCCCGAAGTTTCGTTTATGAACCGCTACCTTGGTAAAGTTCTCTCCATCCACCAGCATATCGCCGTCCTTGGGATCAATATAACCGGCAACCACACGCAGGGTCGTCGTCTTACCACAGCCGGAAGGTCCTAACAGCGAAACCAATTCGCCTTTTTCAATCGATAAATTCAGTCCTTCCAAAATATTATGTTTACCGTCATAACTGACGCATATATTTTTTAAATCGACAAATGACATGAGATTACCTCCTATTTCGCCAACGCAGAGATACCGAGCGTTTTTTCCACCGCAAACATGATCGCGATCGTCGCCAGCATTAACAACACGGATACCGCCGATACGGTCGGATCAAAGTTATACTCGACATAACTCATGAGCGTAGCGGGCAATGTCGTGATGCCCGGACCGCTCAGAAACATCGAAACCGGTATGTTGTTAAACGAATTGATAAATGCCAAGAGAAAGCTGGAGATGATACCGCTGGAGATATTGGGCAACACAATTTGGAAAAAGGCTTTTCCTTTATTACAGCCCAGACTCCATGCGACCTCTTCGATGGAAAAATCAAACTGTTCCAGTGAACCGCCGACCACACGAATGATATACGGAAGTACCACAAGAAAATGTCCAAGCAATAATCCCTGATATACGGGAAAGCGCAGTTTAATCACCAAGTATTGGAACAACGCATAACCGACCACGATGCCGGGAATGATCGTCGGCGACAGAAAGAAGCTTTTGATCAGTTTTTTTCCCTTGACACTGTAACGCGATAAGGCATACGCAATCGGTACTCCGACAAGCAGTGCCAATAACGTTGCCAATAGCGCAATTTGTAAGCTCAAAAAGAATGCTTTACGAAATGACTGCGATGCGATAGCCTTACCAAACCACTCCAACGAGAATCCCTTAATCGGAAATTGAATGGTTGGCTCATTACCGAATGCGGTAATCGCAATGATGACCAGCGGTAAAAACAGAAACAGGAATACTACTATGGAGAAGAAGGTCAATCCTTTATATCTACGCATTTACTTCACCTCGCTTATCCAAACGTGCCGCAATCAGGTTCAGCACTTTCATCACAATGAGCGTTAAGACAATCATGACGGCCGCAATCACACCGGCACTGCTCCAATCGTTTAAGGTTACCGCCTTTTGATAAACCAAGGTAGCCAAAACAAGCGATTTATTGCCGCCCAGTAACTGCGGTGTGGTATATGCCGTCAATGCCCCGGTAAAAACAAGTACCGCACCGGTAATGATACCGGGAACACTCAACGGCAAGACCACCTTGATAAACGCCTTGAGCTTGCTTGCGCCAAGACTTTCGGCAGCCTCCATCATATCGTTATCTATTTGATCCATCACCCCGACCAATGTCATAATCATGATCGGTAAAAACAAATAAATGGTACCGATTAAAATAGAAAACTCCGTATATAGCATACTGAGCGGTTCATCAATAACGCCTAAGTTTAACAATAACGTATTGATTACACCGTTTTTACCCAAAATATTGATCCATGCAAAGCTGCGCACCACCGAATTGGTCAGCATCGGAAAGATCGAAATCGCAATCAGGATTCCTTTCCATTTAGCAGAGCAGCGGGAGATAAAATAAGAAGTAGGTACGCCGAGAATGATACAGACCACTGCCGCAATCAAGGCAATGCGCAATGTCCGAAATAAAATTTCCATATAGTAATCATCCTGAAAGAATGCCGTATATGCCTGTAATGAAAAGCCATCCGGAAATACCGTCGGCCAAAGCACCGCAAACAACGGTATCATCAGGAAAAACAGCAACAATACAGTACCAGGAAGTAGAAATAAGTATACCGTCTTTTTTTTCATTTTCGTATCCCTTCCATCTCCAATAAAAAAACGACTCCTATGCGATACAGAGTCAAACAAAAAGCAGGCTTTGATTATACACAAGCCGAAAATGCCCTTTCTGATATCATCATAGTCCAACAATTTACGGCTGTTGGGTAGAAACGTAACACACCATATCTGTGCCATATATGATCATATTTCATACACTTTGTATTATAGCAAATAAACGCGCTTCTTGTCTATAATATTTAAAATATTCAAGCCGATAAAACGCGTAAAAAAAAATACTCATAAGAGTGGTGTAAAGTAAACAGACGATTTGTAGCGTGCATCCGTTTACAGTAATCAGAACTTGGTAAAGGTTTTCACTCTCAATCTCATCCAGTAAATCTTCAACGGTCTTTATCTCTGCCTGCCATGTCCTCAAGATATTCACGAAATCGCTTGCCCATCGGTAAAACCGCCTGTTGGAATTGAAATGCCCTGTCGTTTTTGGCTGGATGCCATTCTTATTCCCTCCAATCAGAATTGATTGAGAGGTCGGCAAAAGCCCCCTCATTTTTCCAAAGGAAAAAACAAGGGGGCTGAACGCCGTAAATTTTAATATCCATATCTGCCTTAGCTCATTACAATATCTCCATTACATATATGCTTATTTATATTGCTTTTTTATTGAAAATCGCAACTGATAAGACAATATTAAATATAATCAGTAAAGCTGTAATTCCTATGGCGGTCAAACACTGCTCGCCCCTTATTGTTCCTGCTAACAGTGCATTGGAACTCATCAAAAATGTTGGAACATACTCTTTCAACAAAGGAAAGAAACTCAGCAGATATGATAGAACATACGCTGCTCCTGCGGTTAGCGTAACGGCTGACGCCGATTTTGAAGCAGTAGACGCAAGCAAAACAACAGAAATAAGCCATAACCCGACCAGATAATACCCGAGTACAGCGAATAGCAAATTTTGTGCAATGCTATTGTCCCAAAAGTACATATTGTAACCGTAAGTAATTCCAAAGGTTATCAAGTATCCAAGCGTCCAAAACGCCGTCATAATCAGCATTTTAGAACATACTATCTTCCAGCGTTTCAATCCCTTTGTAATCACATTGATAAGTGTCCCCTTCTGGTATTCCGTTATCAGAATAGCACTAAACATGACAATAAATACAATCAGTAATAAGGGCATATTTTTAAAGAACTGCGTCCACGAGGTCAATGCATCTACCTTCATTTCGGTAATACTCATTCCGCTTTCAGCAAGCTGCTCAGACATAATTTCAAGCAGCCATGGCATCATTTTGGCGGTAGCAGGTTTCAAAATTCCAAAAAGACAAAATATTATGCCCAATATCATCATCTTGCCTGTTCGTAATTGTTCCAAAAAATCCTTTTTTATAAAAGCTGTCAACTGTTTCATCTCCCAACCACCTCCAAAAACAAATCCTCAAGCGTTGGTTCTAATCGCTCCAAACGCAGAACGGGAATTTGATTTTGCGACAGACATCCCATCATTTCCATCATTTCATGTTCTGTTTTTTTCGGAAAAAACAGTTTTGTTCTCCCTGTTTTCTCGCCGCTTGAATAGATGCTCCAAAATGTATCCGTATCCCGTTCCGTTAAAAACTCTATTTCTATACTGTCACCGTTTCTGATGCCCTTAACTTCTTCTATTGTTCCACTAAGAGCAATTTTCCCCTTGTGAAGAACTGCAATGCGATCACAAATACGCTCCACATCAGACAAGATATGGGTAGAAAATATAACAGTAGTATGTTCTTTTACAGAGAAAAGAATATCCAAAATCTCTTTTCTGCCCATCGGGTCAAGTGCAGAGGTGGGTTCGTCACAAATCAATAGTTTTGGGCTGTTCAAAAGCGCCTGAGCAATACCGAGCCTCTGCTTCATTCCACGAGAAAAACCCTTGATACGCTTATTTTCTGCATTAAGTCCCACCAGCTTTAATAGTTCGTCGGACTTTTCTTTTATTTCCGCTTTGTGCATCCCTGTAATCTGACCGCACATACTCAAATATTCTTTCGGCGTCATAAATCCATAAAATTCTGGAACATCGGGCAAATAGCCTATATACTTATTTGTATTGTTCTGTCCAAAGGCTACCTTTTCACCATTTACAAATATTTCACCATTATCACTTTCAAGCAATCCAAGCACCATTTTCATCGTTGTGGTCTTTCCTGCGCCATTTTGACCAATAAAGCCAAATACAGAATGTTCAGGTACCGAAAAATTCAAATCATTTAAAACTTCCTTAGCTCCAAAAGTTTTTGTTATATGAGAAACTTCCAAAATATCCACTATTCTTCCTCTTTTCCTAAAATAAAATATATAATGGGACCAATAAAGTTCATTCCGACAATGGCAACAATTAACCATAGCGTTCGATTACCACAATTGTAATTCTTATGTGTCAGAATATGCCACAGCGTATATCCTAAAAGTATAAATTCCACAACGAAAAGCGGAATCAAAAACGGTAACATTTCAGCAATCATTTCCATTAGTTTAACTCCTTTAATTTGTTTTTTATTTTTTGAAATGCAGGTTCTCCATTTAAGACGGTAAATGGCGGAACTTCTAATGTTTTTTTCACATCTTCCAAGACAACCTTTCTGTTGCGTGGGGCGTTTGCTCCGTTATCGAATTCCTTGTCAAACCATTCTTCAATCCTGTTAAAATATGCATCTCCGTGCAAGTGCAGATCTGCCGATGAAAACAAGTTGAAAAGACACGTAATATACTTATCAATATGTTCCAACGCTTTTTGCTTTTCTTCATGAGCCAGATAACAGATTGCCGCCTGATATTCAAATGATGCAAGGCTGTTAGGATTAAGGTTAACAATATCATAAACCTCTGCCATTTGTTCAATGCGCTTAATTGTTTCTTCACAAGCTGATAAGTATTCTGTGTGTATCATGAGATAACATGCTGCGTTTGCCAGCAGATTCATTACATTATCGTACATGCTTATTTGTGCAAATACCTCTGCCTTTTCTGTTTTTCCAAGCATTGCGTATGCCCGTGCAAGGAGAACGCTGCTTTGGTTTCCAAATCGGTTTGAAGCAGAAAATCCTTCCAGTTCATCAACAATTTCCTGGGCACGTCCAAGTTGAAAATAGACAAGCGTCTGAAGTACAACTGCATTTCCGTGAATTCGCATATCTTTACAATTTTCTTTAATATGTCTACACAGTTTGTCTATACTCAGGCATATTTCTTTATGCCTTTCTTCGTTCTCCGCCATTTTGCAATGATTGAGCCACAGAATGCATATCTGTAAGAGAAAAGGATAACAAGAATAATAACGTTTTACATAACCTTGCGTCTCAGACATTACTTCCTCAAAAGGGCATTCAGCAAATTTTTCACTGAATCTCTGATAGAGGTTTTGAATCTGCTCTTTTGATAACTGCGGGGTATATCCAAGCAGTTCATCTACTGTAACATCAAAAAATGTCGCAAGCAGAGGCAAAATGGTTATGTCCGGAGTACTCTGACTATTTTCCCATTTCGATACAGACGCTTTTGTAACACCGATAAATTCTGCCAACTGCTCCTGGGTGATTTTTCTATCGTGTCGCAATTGGACAATATTATCCGCAATATTTAATCTGTTCATGTCTAAATTCTCCTTTTTCTCTTATATTTTAAGCACAATGGAATGTATGATCAATGGAATGATACGATATATTCGGAAACAAAATCAACTGATAGGAAACTTTTAATTGGTTTTCCAAAACAAGTGGCAGAGATTTCTCCCTGCCAACGATGTCTATTTATGCTTAAATGATTTCTCTCTCCACAATCTCTTGATATCTCTAAGATATTATGCGCTGATCCAATAAAACGATACGAAAAATTGAAACGATGACCTCTAAAGCAGCCACGCTTTGCTATTTCACCATTTTCTCAAAAGCATCCTTCGCCGCCGCCTGTTCCGCACGCTTTTTGCTTGTGCCGATGCCTGTTCCCAAAACAATGTCCTCTAATTTAACATTCATTTCAAATTCCGGATGATTGCTGGGACCATCCATTCGCACCAGCTCGTAGTGTACAGTTTGGCGTGTATCTGCCTGAACAAATTCCTGAAGCTTGGTTTTATAATCGATCACCGCTTCCCGTTTTGGTGATGTGATGGCAGGAGTTAAAACCTGTTCTAAAATGATGTCCACCGCATACATTCCCTGGTCTAAATAAAGCGCGCCTAATAATGCTTCAAACATGTCCGCCAATAAGGAATCACGATTGCGACCGCCGGATTTTTCCTCGCCGGTTCCCAATAACAAATATTTGCCAAGTCCCAGCTTGCGATTATAATCGGCCAAGGCTTCTTCACAGACGAGTTGAGAACGCAGCGTTGTCATCGCTCCTTCGCTTAACAAGGGACGAATCGCAAACAGTTTTTCTGATGACCACAGCTGCAAGACCGCATCGCCCATAAACTCCAGCCGCTCATTATCACGGCGCACCCAACGATGTTCATTCGCATAGGAGGAATGCGTTAATGCCTCGTTAATCATTTGTTTATTATTATAACGGATGGATTGAGAATCCAGCCAATCAAAAATGGTATCCATATTGATCCCTTCCTTTCGTTAATCCAAATAGTTTTCCTTTGGAAGCTGTTCACTTACAAATTGCTTTATCGTCGGATAGTCATCAATGTGCGCCAAGATATAGGATGCATCATCGCGCGCCACCTCAAGGATCTTCACATCCTGTACGACATCCCCCAGAATAAATCCCGGTATGCCGCTTTGCCTTGTCCCCAGTATATCACCGGGACCGCGTAATGCCAAATCATAATGAGCTATTTCAAAGCCATCTGAGGTTTTTACCAAAATATTTAATCGCTTCAAACTTTCTTCTTCCCTGGTCGGACTTAACAGATAACACCAGCCCTTTTGATTGCCTCGTCCGATGCGACCGCGTAATTGATGAATCTGCGATAAGCCAAAGCGATGAGCATCATAGATCACCATAATATTAGCACTAGGTACATCCACTCCCACTTCAATCACTGTGGTAGATACTAATATATGTACTTTCTGATCCTTAAAGCGATTCATGACGTCATCTTTTTCCTGAGCGCTCATTTTTCCATGAAGCAATTCTACGTTATACTTCTTACCCAAAGATGCCTGCATTCCCATATAAATATCGGTCACGTTTTTTACGTTGGTCTCTTCGTTTTTCTCGATGGCAGGACATACGACATAGCACTGGTTCCCCTCATCAATTTTCTCTAGAACTTCATTTAAAATCGGCGCCATAGAGGAGGAATGGATTAGCTTGGTCGTAATCGGCATGCGCCCTTTGGGAAGCTCCTGAATGGTGGAGACATCCATATCACCGTATAACGATAAGGCAAGGGTACGGGGTATCGGTGTCGCACTCATTAAGAGAAAATCCACTTTATCTCCTTTTTCTATCAACCGCCGCCGCTGACCGACTCCGAAGCGATGCTGCTCATCGGCCACAACCATACCCAAATCATAAAATTTCACTTCTTCCTGAAACAGCGCATGAGTACCGACCAGGATATCAATTTCATTGTTGGCCAACCGGGTTAAGATCGCTGTTTTTTCTGCACTCTTTAATGAGCTGTATAATACTTCAACCTTTACATCAAAATCCTGAAACAGCTTTTTTAAGCTTTGTCCATGCTGTTTGGCTAATATTTCAGTCGGTGCCATTAACGCCGCCTGCTTATGAGCCAATATACACGCATACATACCGAAAGCCGCTACCAGTGTTTTTCCACATCCGACATCCCCCTGTACCATTCGATACATAATTTGATCATTTGCCAAATCCTGTAAAATGTCCTCAATGGCTTTTTGCTGATCACAAGTTAATTCAAACGATAAAGTACGTTTCAGTTCCCATACATCAGCCATCGCAAACTGCTTTGCTTGTCCTTTTACTACTACCGTTTCCTTTGCCTTCATCGCCTGCATCATCAATTGAAAACGAAAAAATTCTTCATATTTCAAATAGCGCAAAGCCTGCTTTACACTTTCATACTGATTGGGATGATGAATGAAATAAATCGCTTCTTTGCGCGTGATCAAGCGATATTTCTTGCACAGATCCTCCGGAATCAAATCGGTGATTGTTTGATATGCTGCCCGCCACGCTTTATCCACATAGCTGCGGATATCGCGCTGTGTAATACCCTCACGAATCGTATAAACCGGAGTCATGCCGAGCTGTTCCTGCAAGGGCTTGAAGTTATATTGTAATGCCGTGATTTTATTCTTCCCATCATATTTACCGATGATGGTGATCATTTCCTTTAACTTAAACTGAGATATCCAAGGTCGGTTGAATAGCGAAACATCAAATTCTCCCTCTCGATTCATGATTTTAAACTTTGTGATGGAACGCTTTCCCCCCAGGCGAATCACATGTGCTCTTGTGACAATCATTCCCTCAGTCGCAATTTTATCATCCTTTTGCCACTGTGCAAACGGCAATGCTTCGACAGTTTCATAACGAAACGGGTAATGAGTCAAAAGATCTTCCACACAGTGAATATTCATATTGGCTAGGATTTCCTGTTTCTTCGCTGATATTCGTAATGTTTTTAAGTCCATGACAACTCCCGTCCTTATAAATATAATTATAGCACACCATATCATTCCCTGCATGGAAATATGAGTATGAGACAAGCGAAAAAGACATTGGCAGAAAGCGTATAATGACGATAACACGCTCCTCTGATCGCAGTTTCATTTTTATCGTTTTGGCAAGCGGTAAGTATCCTTACCGGATGGACAATGGATTTAAAATCGTAAATGTATATCAGCGAAGTATTCTTATTTCAGCATATCACGATATTCAACAAGCGCTACATTCCCCATTGTTTCTGCTTTTTCGATACATCCTTTGGTAAAGCCTGATTTCGCAAAGAGATAGTAATAATTATTTGGATAGGAAAATAATTGACTGCGTTCCACGAGCTTTTCCAAAACGGCAAGGTCGACTTTTTCGTTTGTCCATTTGCATTCGCAAAAAAGGGCGGTATTTTTATCTTCAGCTCCCATAATATCAATTTCTTCCTGTTGTCTTGTTTTTTTGTTCGTACCCCACCAGCGACCTATATCAGCGAAATTAACAGGACAATGACCATCCAAAAGCTGATCCCAAAGATATTGTTTTGAAATATCTTCAAAAACAATACCCATATATTCGGCTAAATATGGCTCAATTCGTTGATAAGCAATTTCATCGGCACCTCTTGAAATTAACGATGTATTTTTGGCAACGAAGCGATACCAAAAGCGAAACATAGGGTCTTCAATCAAATAGATAGTTTTTTTGCCGGAACTTTCACCATACGGCATTTCTTTCTTAACAATGCCAAGAGCGATAAGATTGCGGATATAAAATGCACAAACACTTGTATCTTCACCAACTCTGCTTGAAATCTCAGACAGTTTTGTACCTCCTGTTGCGATAGCGTTAATGATTGCGTTATAAATTGCCGGTTCACGAACTTCCTGCTTGAGAAGATTTGTCGGTTCCTCAAAAAGAAACGATGCCGCATTTAGAAATATCTTTTTAATATTTTCTTTCATTGATAAACGATCATCAATTTGAAGAAGATACTGCGGTGTTCCGCCAACCATTCCATAAGCGAGTGCTTTCTCCTCCGCTGTAAATTTGGGATACTGTTTACAGGCTTGTGAAAATTCAAACGGCAATATTTTAAGCTGTGCTGTTCTTCTACCGTATAATGGAGCTTTATAGGCAAGTACATGATCTTCCATATAGGACATGGAAGAACCGCAGAGAATTAAAAATAATTTTGAAGTATCTTTATACTTATCAATCAAAAGCTGCAAGGTAGAAGCAAGGCTCTTGGAAGCCTTGGCAACATATGGATACTCATCAATAACAAGAATGATCCGTTTTTCATGTGCCAGTTTAAAAAGAAATTCCAAGGCATCTTGAAAGGATACAAATTCACTTCCTTGCGGTAAATCACTCTTATACCCCATAATGCTCTGACTAAAATTTTCGAGATTTTGTTTTGCGTTACTCTCTACTCCTGTAAAATAAATAACATCCTTATCTTTCACAAACTCATTGATGATAGCTGTTTTACCAACTCGACGCCGACCGTAAATAACAGTGAATTCAAATTTATCACTATGGTATTGATTTCGTAATACTGTAAGCTCTCGTTCTCTTCCGATAAACATACAAGCACCTCCATTCAGTAAAGTACGATTTACTAAATTATACTTTCCAAAACTGTCCGCGTCAATATGTTTAACACGATTTACTAAATTATACTTTAGTAAATCGCTATGCGTATCTACTTGCAGAAATAGCCAATCCTTAAATGTCCCACGTTTTATATTCTATTAACTTTTCCATAAGAAAAAGTACACTATATTCTGCGTGTACTCTTTCTTTTTTTATTAATCTATCCTTTTTCTTTTGAATAAGATGAATAACATCATTCCGATTGACATACTTCCCATACCCATATAAATCATGATGTTTGTCGTATCTCCCGTTAACGCGCCGCCCACGCTCTGCGCGCCTCCGGTGT
>CANDJN010000054.1 GCA_947385085.1 uncultured Erysipelotrichaceae bacterium
CTACATTTTTACTATACTCATAATCGCCGTTAGAAGCTCCCGGCTGCGGCGTTTTGGTATAGCTGATCTGATGTGGTGCGACGATGGTGACCTCATAGGCAGAGCTTTCATTGGATACGGTATTCGGCTGTAAACTGCCGCCGTGAGATTCATTCACCAGTTTAATCTTATAATAATCGCCAACCTGAAAATTGCTTGTATCAATCTCTAAATAACCGGATGAGCCGTTCACATCAAAGCTTTGATGATAGACAAAATCACCATTTTTATCATATAACAATGCCGAAATGCGCTGTCCCGGCACAGCTCCTGCATAATCAATTTTTATTTTATCACCCTTTGCGACCTTTTTATTTTCCGGTTTCACAACGGGTGCCGCCATCGTATTATCGAGGATTCTCAATTTCAATATTGCGCTTTTATTCGTCGAATCAATAGGAGTGAGATCATAATCTTGAATAGTGCTTTCCAGTGCATACGCAATTTGAGAGGTATCCAAAATCACAGCCGCACGGATCGCATAAGGAATATATACGTTTTGACCATTGATGGGATTCCAATAATTCCAGCCATTCGCATTGGGCAGTGCCAAAGAAAGTATGGATGCGCGGATCGAGTTCGGCACGCTTGGAATGGTGTAAGATGGCTGTTTCAACCATGTGCCGTCCATGACGCAATCATTATCGCATGGTAAACCGGTATCGCAAGTATAGATCTTAGAGTAACCGCACGTAATGATGGGAAGGCGGGAATCGGATAAATATTTCGGTCCTAAATTTAATGTGCCGTTAAATCCTGAGGCGACCTGTCCGGTGGTGAAAACCTCATCTGGAGAAAGGATAAATATGGAGCCAAGACTGATATTTTTTGACGCACCGTTCAAAGAATTGTTCAGCGCCGTTTCTGTTTCATATAATGTAGTGTCGGCATAAGCAACCGTTTGACCGATACAGTCGCCCTTGCATAGCGTAGTTCTTCTGACTTCACCGGAAGTCATCGCCAAAGTACCGCCGTTGACGTTATCCTTTATAAATTCAAATACAATATCTTTTCCGTTATAAGAACCAAAGATAAAACTACTGCCCTGTACAGCAGTATCTCTTGTATCAAACACCTTGACACCTAAGGCGGCATTCAACTGATAATTATAATAGCGATAACCACCTGAACAAATGCATACAAATAATATCAGCCCGAATATCCATCTCTTTCTTTTCCTCATGACCATCTTCCTTCCCTATTGTCTATAAAAGTACACTTATCAAGACAAGGGAAAAGTAGTAGAAAATGTTGGTTTTAAAGCCTTAAATCATACATTTTATGTTTGAAATCTCATGTTTAAAAAGGTGTACCTTTTGATACACCTTTTTGGTAATTTGTATCCTTTTTCTAGCTTTAAAAATATGCAAAAAAGGCGGTTCCACCCGATTTGCACAAAAACATTGTATCATATTCCCACTGTTTAGAGTACTTTATTTATCGTTTTGTTCGCAGTGATTTTTGATCAAGATATGTTTATGTAAAAAAAAACTCAAAGAGACTTGATTGCATACAGTGAACTTCGTTTCATTAATCGGAATAGAAAAAAACTAGATAAAGTGCTTATGTTTTTATGATAAATCTATGATACATTTCGCTTTTTTCATGTATCATAGATTATTCGTAAGGCAAAAGAAAACATTTGTTAACTCACAAAAACAGACCATTGCCTTTAAGACAACAGTCTGTTTCATTTACGATTCTTGCTTTGGCTCTTGCGGTGCTTCACTTTCAGCTTCCTGATCCGCTTTTGCCTTCGCCGCTTCGTTTTTCTTTGCGGCATTACGCTTCGTAGCGCTTTTTAATTTTGCCTGAACCGTCTTTTCCGATGTGGTCGTTTCCGTATCGCTTTTTTTCTTGCGGCCACGTTTTTTCACAGGTGCCTCACTTTCCCCCACAGCTTCCTCCATCGTTTCCTCAAGGGACGGCTTTTCTGCCTTTTTCCGTGTACGCTTCACTTTCGGTTTGGACTGTGTTTCGCTTTGTGTACTGTCTGATGATGAAGTGTCACTTACTTTCAATATGGAAAGCTCATCAGCGTCTTTTACCGCAGATTCCTTACCATTGCTCGTCGGTTTAGAATCTTCAATTTCCGTTACCGGTGTATTTTTTACATCAGTGCTGGTCAGCGGTTGAATCGTGCCGTGATCGACCAAATTCATAATGTCCTCATGAGTCAGTGTTTCTTCCTCAACCAGGGTTTCCGCAATTAGATTCAATAAATCCATATTATCACTGATAATCTTCTTACAGCTTTCAAAGCAGCTATTGATAATACTGCGAATTTCCTTATCAATTTCATAAGCAATCTCACCGGAATAATCATTCCCCTTACCATAATCACGACCTAAGAATACACTGCCGTTAGGGTCATCATACTGTACCGGTCCCAAATTCGACATGCCGAAACTCTTAACCATCATTTTCGCAATCTTGGTTACCCGTTCGATATCATTAGAGGCGCCGGCCGACATCTCATGGAAGACAAGTTCCTCGGCAACACGACCGCCCAAAAGCCCGGTAATCTTCGCCAAAAAATCACTTTTCGTAGGCATCAGCTTTTCTTCTTCCGGTGTCATCAAATTATAACCGCCCGCATCACCGCGCGGAATAATGGTAACCTTCTGCACCATATCGGAATTATCCAATTTCAAGCCGATCACTGCATGGCCGGCTTCGTGATAAGCCACCATGCGCTTTTCTTTTTCAGTATATTTCTTTGATTTTTTTGCCGGCCCCATCATAACGCGATCAATTGCTTCATCCAAATCGTTCATGGTAATCTGGTTACGCTCTGCACGAACGGCCAGTATCGCTCCTTCATTCAGGACGTTTTCCAAATCGGCACCGGAGAAAGTAGGGGTACGTTTTGCCAGGTTTTCCAGACTGACATCCTCTGCCAATTTCTTATTACGGGAATGCACTTCCAGAATTTCCAAACGGCCTTTTTTATCAGGTAAATTAACCGTGATTTGACGATCGAATCGTCCTGAGCGCAACAGCGCCGGATCCAGTACATCAGGACGGTTAGTTGCCGCAATGATGACAATACCTGTATTTTCACTCATACCGTCCATTTCTACCAGCAACTGATTCAGTGTTTGTTCCCGCTCGTCGTTGCCGCCGCCCATACCGGCGCCGCGCTGTCTTCCGACCGCATCTATCTCATCAATAAATACGATACAGGGGGCGGTTTGTTTGGCCTTTTTAAACATATCACGCACACGGCTAGCTCCGGTTCCGACAAACATCTCTACGAAATCCGAACCGGAAATGGAAAAGAAGGGAACATCCGCTTCACCGGCTACCGCTTTCGCCAATAACGTTTTTCCGGTGCCCGGCGGACCCACCATTAATACACCCTTGGGAATTCGCGCTCCCATTTCGGTAAAGCGCTGCGGATTCTTCAAATAATCGATAATTTCCTTAACTTCTTCTTTTTCCTCATCACATCCCGCAACATCATGAAAGCGCACTCTAACATTGCCCTCAATCCGCGCCCGGGATTTACTGAACTCAAACGCTTTATTGGATCCTCCGCCGTTCATCTTTGTGAACATGAAAAACAGAGCGCCTCCCAACAATAATAGCGGCAAAATCGAGTTTATCATGATGCTTGTTATCATTTCTCCACGGCTGGGATCACTTGCCTTGATAACCGCCTCATTTTTTAACAATACACTGTCTAGCCAAATCTGGTTCTCCGCCGTCTTCGGCACGGTTACGGAAAAGCTACGGATCGTACCATTATCGTCATACTTACCACTGACATTGATAGTAACACCGGTAATTGACATTTCTGCTTCCGTGATCTTCATCTTTTCCGCTGATTTTTTAAATTCATTATAATTCAGTGTTTTTGTATTATTTGAATTTACCATGGAGAACATCACAATCAGAATGGATATGACTATGACATATGGCAAAGCATTTTTTAACTTGGAATAATTCATACTGCCTGCATCCTCCTTACCGTAATACTATTCGTAGTATTCACGTTTTAATACGCCGACAAACGGCAGATTACGATATTTCTGATCATAATCCAAGCCGAAGCCGATCACAAATTCATTGGGAATCTCAAACCCAATATAGTCCGCCTCAATCTCCACGGTACGCCGACTTGGCTTATCCAGCAGCGAAACCACTTTTACATCGCTGGCACCTTTGTTTTTTAACAGCTTCGTTACTTCCTTTAAAGTGCGGCCGGTATCCACAATATCCTCAACCAACAAAATCGACAAGCCCTTGACGGAACATTCCAGATCCTTATTAATCTTAATATCGCCGATTGACTCGGTACCTTCATAGCTGGAAACATCCATAAAATCAAATTGAATATCCAGATCCATATGCTTCACCAATTCCGCAAGAAACGGAACGCTCCCCCTTAATAAAGCAACCACATAGGGTATGGTATTTTTTTTGCGATAATCATCACAGATTTGTTTTCCCAATTCTTCACAGCGTTTCACAATCGCTTCTTGTGAAACGAGTATTCGATCAACTGCATCATGCATTCCTTCTATCCTCCTACAAACATATAGTTTATTTTAACACAAATACGTTCGGATTGTTAGAGAAATGTGCAATATCACAGCCAATTTTTGATACAAAGATAATTTTTCCTGCCGCATTGACCATTACCGGCCATGTTCTTCTCTGTTCTAACGGGATTTTACGATCAATAAACCAGCGGCTGATTTTCTTTGTGCCAAAGCGTAAAGTAATCGCATCACCTGCTTGAGCATTGCGTATGACAAGGGGAAAATCGCTCTTTGATAGGGTTACGCCTTCAATGACTTCACCATGATCACGCAAACGAAAATAAGGCGTTTCAATATATTTTAAATGTGATAATGAATATGAATAGGATTCACCATCCCTTTTGATCAAAGATAATTTACCGTACTCCTTGCGCACCATATCATGATCTTTGATTGACCAACTTCCATTTCCCGTTTGTGCAATCCATATACCCAGTGCTTGTATTGTCTTTTTTGATGGCGTGATATCGCAGGATTCATGAAGCCATTGAAACAGAATGTAGAACTGTTCCTGCTTGGATCGCTGACAGAGAGATGCACAATCGTACGACCAATTCATTAAAAAGTGCCTTGCCATTTCCTGTAGTTCACGATGTCGCGCATTTTTTTCCTTGATCTCTGATGCCAGGGTTTGCTTGGTTTCCATGCTCAGCGCTGCTACTTGTGTATGGCGAATCCGATTGCGCGTATATGCATCCGATAAATTGCTTTCATCCACCCAAAACGGCACATGATGAAGATAGCAGTATTCCTCTAGCTGCTGCTTGGTTTGACTTAACAGCGGTCGCACAATGCGGCAACCAAATATTTCCGTTTCTGCTTTTAAGCCGAATGTTTCTGCCATAGCGCCCTTTTCCTTCTGCATGAGATACGTTTCCAGATGATCATCAAGCTGATGAGCGACCAGTACCCCTTCGGCATGATACTTTTCAATTAATTCATGAAAAAAGCGGTAACGCTTTGCGCGGGCAAAAGCCTGAAAATTCCCCTGGCATGTTTCCTCTTGAAGCCGAATTTCCAAGGGGATGTGATGCTTGTCACAAAAGGCTTGTACTCCCTCCATATCTCTTTGAGCAGTGGCACGTTTTTGATAATTCATATGTGCCACCACGATGGGAAGATGATGTACCATACACATATGTAACAATGCCATGGAATCACTGCCACCACTCACAGCGACAATCCAGCATTTTGCTTTTTCATTCGCTTTTTCCATATGCTCATTATACAAAAAGAAGAAGAACTTCGCAAGCAGGAAGCTTTCCATTCCCTCTGGGAAGGGAAGATCAAAGCGAAATTATTTGCTTTTATCGTTTTCCTTCCACCTGCTTCATTACGAGACAGCCGCAGAAAACGCAAGGCACATTTTCTACCCTGCGTTTTTATGACTTTCATATTAGGGGTCTTAAATTTTATTGGAATACACCTTATTCAGTACCGCGGTAGAATCATCCATCCGCTGACGCTGATGCAATACTTCCATGAGCCCCTCCATCGATGCCTTGACACTCTTGGTATCGCGCGTATTCAGCCATTCATAAATTTCATCCAGGAAGATGCCGTCACTGATCATTAAATACTCATCGCCTTCTTGTAAATCCGCCACAAAACAATCCGGCTCTATGGAAGCGATGATACCGACCGGCAAAGAGCTACCATTGACCTCGTACAATTCCCCGCCGCGAATCAAAAAAGTCGGACAGGCAGCGGATTTAAATATGTAAGCCTTCCCCATGGCACAATCAAAGCAAATTACATCTAAGGTCGCGTAGGCGTCACTTTGTAATAGCTTATTGATACATTTAATCGCTGCCATCTTTGAAATACCGCTGACCACCATCCGCTGAAATAAGTTGGTGATCAACCGTGATGAGGCAGCCGCATGTTCCCCGCTTCCCATGCCATCCGAAATCATGGATATGATCGTATTGCGATAACGGAACACCGAGAATGTATCGCCGGAGCTGTCAAAAATATTCTTTTGCGTGTCGGCATAGGAATCCACGGAAAAGGGTACGCGATTTTCCATGACGATATGATGACAGCCGCTGCGAAAACGCTTGTGCTCCATCTGAACGATTTGCAGGTGCTCATGAGTCAACACCTCCAATAACGGTAACAGCGTCTGATGTACCTCACTTTTACGAATATTATTAATATCGGCCTCCATAAGAATATCGCCTTCATCCCCCACTTCCATTTCAAAGCGATCCACCTTGTATTGATAGCCCTCCAGCGCTTTTAAAATGCGCTCTTTTTGTGTTTGCGTCGTATCGATCTTCTTCAATGTATCTGAACAATATTTTAATGCCTTCGCCATTTCTGAAAGCATCTGTGCTTCCACATCGCTTATTTGTTCATAGTAATCCGATAAGGCAGAAAAAATGCCGGAGAAATGTTGAATTTGTTTATTCAAAGTTTCATGGGTCGAGGATGAAGTATCCGGCATGCGATAGCGAGCAATATGAAAGGGCAGCTTGCGTTCATCATAGACCAATGATCCAAGGCCTCCGATGAAGTACAGCGATGCCTGCGGCAAAGAAAGCGATAGCCATCCTCCCAACAGCACTAAGCCAAGCCATACATTGCGCTTTTGATCCTTCCATGCGCTGATCCACAATGCCCCAACGATGGCATACAGCGGCAAGGAAGTAAACGGCATCACCATTCCCACCAGCATTAGGATGACAGCCAACTCCAACGGTTCACAAAAAAATGCGGCTAAAATCAGCACGCTGGCAAACAGCCATTCATTTAGGGGGGCGCTATTTCCCGTATAAAGCAGCGTTCCCAGCGTCACTAACAATATCCCATATATAGATGAGGAAAGCACGAGCTTTTTTTGAATCCACGATACATCGTGCAGATTCGCTTCTGCCAATAAATAAGTTAAAAAAGCGATGCCGAAAACCCGCATATCCAAACCAAAAGCATACAACGTATACGGTACGCTTAATACCGCACTGATAAAGGGATATAAGCGATAGACATTTTGATTCCATAATTTAGCGACATGAACCATTAAAAATAACATTGTCATTCCTAGTGCATATAAATAGAAATCAAAAATTCCGCACAAAAGCGAACCGCACAGTACTCCGATACATGCACAGAGACACTCTTTTTCATCCCGCAGATAAAAATAGGCTAAATATAAAAAAGCAAACACAAAGGCATAAACTGCACCGCTGCATCCTAATAAAAATGCCGCTGCGGCAATAAGCAAGGATTGTGTATTAAAATAACTATCCAGCCTTGCCCTTCTTTGTACCACTGTTCGTTCCACATTATCACCTCTTGGCAATATTGTAGAAAGAACTGCTTGGAAATTTTGTCGCATTGTGCTTTGATCTGAGGGAAATATCAACGTTAAGTATATGTGTGAAACATTCAAATTATGATCAACAGATGTCATAATAAATACGGTCGGCCATAAACGGCCATATTAAAATACGGTTGAAAATACAGTCGAATTTGACTATAATAGGCTTAGAAAACAATGAAAGAAAGAGGTTATGACGATGAAAGAATCCAGAACATTGGAATTGAAAGAAACTGTAACAAAAACCTTTTTAAAAACAGTGAGCGCTTTTTCTAATTATGAAGGAGGCACAATTATCTTTGGAATCGATGATGATGGTAGAATAAAAGGTATATCCGATTTAAAGAGTACATGCCTCAACATTGAAAACAGCATCAATGATAATATTACTCCACAACCTCAGTATGAGATAAAAATGAATCAAGATGAAAAAACAATCTCCCTGATCGTTAAAGAAGGGAATAGTAAACCCTACCTATATCATTCTAAAGCATATAAAAGAAATGACACCGCTACCATAGAAGTAGATGCTTTTGAATTGACAAGATTAGTTTTGGAAGGGAAGAAGATAAATTATGAAGAATTGCGTTCAGATCTTCAAGACTTAAACTTTAATTATTTAGAATACAAATTAAAAGAGCATATTCATATTCATACTTTTAATAAAGATACTTTAAAAACATTAAATTTATATGATGAACAAAAAGGATTTAATCATGCGGCTAATATTTTATCAGATCATAATAATTTCCCCGGAGTGGATATTGCAAGATTTGGAGAAAGCATCAATATCATTAAGAAAAGATTAGTGTTAGAGAACATGTCTATTTTAGAAATGTATGATCTTGCCATTCAAACCTACAGGGACTATTACCAATATGAAGAAGTGAATGGCAGTTATCGAAAAAAGGTAGAACAGATTCCGGAAGAAGCATTTCGTGAATCAATCGCCAACGCTTTAATTCACAGAGTTTGGGATAATAATGCCAGAATAAGGATTTCCATGTTTGATGATAAAATTGAAATTACTTCACCGGGTGGTTTAATGAATGGAATAAATCAACAGGAATATATGACCGGAATGATTTCAATGCGCAGAAATCCCATTATCAGCAACGTATTTTATCGCTTGGGAATTGTTGAAATATTTGGTACAGGCATTCCTAGAATTATGTATGCTTATGAAAACAGTGTAAAACAGCCCGTTTTCAATATAACATCAAATGCGATACAGATCATTTTGCCATTATGCGATTCAAATATTACCCTACAAGAGGGTGAGAATGCAATATATGAGCTTTTGCGTAAATACCGATATATGTCTATAAGTGAAATTTTACTTCATGTTTCATTCGGAAGATCAAAAGTTAAAGAGCTTTTAAAGAAGATGGAAAAAGAGGGAATTGTAAAAGTCGAAGGAAGAGGAAAAGCGACGAAGTATCACATATAACAGGTTTATATTGATAAGTGAAGGAGGCATTGATAATGGCACAAGCTACTTTTAGTGTTCGAATGGATGAGGTGCTTAAGCAGCAGTTTGATGCTCTGTGTGCAGATTTTGGAATGAGCGCCACAACCGCATTCAATATCTTTGCGCGGGCTGTTGTCCGGTGAGGTAATTCCACTATTCAACGAAGAAATTTTGAAGGAATATAACGAGATCCTGAGACGCCCAAAATTTAGTTTTTCGATAAAATCGTTATACAGCTTATCCAAGTTATAGAAAAATACGGAGAGAGAGTAAACGCTGCTTTGACCGGAGAAGTGCTCCCCGATAAGAAAGACCTGCCTTTTTACGAAGTTGTTGTCGAAAAGCAGGAAGATGCGGCATATCTGGTCACGGGTAATATAAAGCACTTTCCGAAGAAATCATTCATCGTTACTCCAAAGGAGTTTTTGAGTATTTTGAATGAAACAAAATAACGAATATTGTAGCTACAAAAGCATTTGTTAATGAAACAGCAGGTGCTTTTCTTATGTCGTTTTTAGGAAATGTAGTAATTTCTATGGGTTATTCAGTGGACTGGCTTTATTATTATTGATAATCCTTTTCAATGGGAAGGTATCAAGTAAATATTATTATCTTATCGGGAGTGAACCAAAAAGATATTGTCAACTTTAAATAGTTATATGAAACATTGGTAGAACGCATTACAACGCCGGAGTTGTGGACAAATCAATAGAACGTCGTGATTATGTTACTTTTATTGGGTTTGTCAAGAAAAATGTGTAAGTTTTAAAATTATCCTTTCCAGCAGTGTTA
>CANDJN010000055.1 GCA_947385085.1 uncultured Erysipelotrichaceae bacterium
ATGATGGCAAACCGGACTTGAATCTGGTGATCTTAAAGGATTGGAAGCCAAGCAAGTGCGTTGAGATCGACGGAATTAAGTATTCCAGCGGTATTACCGCAAAACCTGAGATTAATATCGATCTGGATGGCGATTTGATTCCGGACATTAATATTGATAACAAGGGTGATTTCAAGCCCCACATCAATATATCAAAAGATGGGAAAACCCCAAGTGTGAATATTGTGGTCCTTCATGAATGGAAGCCGGGAAAAGATTATAAGAAAGGCACATTCTTATATGACTCAATCGGAGATACGATCAAGCCTGAAATAAACATTGATACGGATGGCGATGGTTTACCGGATATTAATCTCGATTTGGATGGGGATGGGAAAGCGGATATCAATGTAGATGTGGATGGAGATTGGATACCGGATATTGATATTGACAGTACGGGAGATGGTAAAGCGGATGTAAATGTTGATACAGATGATGATGGAAAACCGGATGAAAACATTGTAGAAATAACGGAATGGAAGCCGGAGCACAATGTGAAAGAGCCCTTTGCCTATGACACGATGAAAATCGAAGCGAAAAAAGAATTGGAAGATAATGGGGTAAAGGTGGAAAAACCAGACGGGACATTTGAATATAATGTATCCTTAAAGGTTACCGATATCACAAAAGATAAACAATCAGAAATCAGTGCCAAGGTCAAGGATCTGATCGGGAAACAGAGCGTTATACAGGTATTTGATGTGAAACTGCTTCAAAATGGTAAAGAGATAGAGCCGGATGGCAGAATCAAAGTGAAAATACCGGTGAAGGAAAACATCAAAAACCCCGGCTTGCTTATCGTAAATGAAAAAGGAGAATATGAACGAGTAGAAGCAATATTTGAAGATGGCTATCTGATATATGAAACGGATCGCTTAGGAGAGTTTACGATAATCGGTGATATTGAGGATCAAGATCTTATCGATACGGATGTGAATGGAGCCTATTATCCTGGAGATAATATGGGTGGAGCGTTAACCGGAGATACAACAAACATCATGATGTATTGCGGTATGAGCTTTATGGCTTTTGGAACAATCCTGTATTTACTGTACAAGTGTAAAATCTATGAAGAATTATAACATAAGAGCGACGATGAGGTCGCTTTTATGATGGCTCTGACAACGTTAAAACTAATGAAATAAGCCTTCAAATATGATATGGTTTAGCAAGCAGGAAATCTCATCCATGATATAAAAAAGGAATACTGCTTTTGGATAAAAGAATAGATCGGCGATGCATTTTTTTGATGGCTATGATATACTAAAACAGTTAGTTAGGAGTGAGACTATGGAGGATCAACTCATAAAGGCACTGGCTTGTGGGGGGCGGGTGCGTATCTATAGTAATGCGACTTCGCATTTAGTGGAGGAAGCACGACAACGGTTTGATATGTGGCCGACTTCAGTTGCGGCTTTGGGTCGCACCTTAAGCGTAGGTAGTATGATGGGAAGCATGTTAAAGAGTGATCAGGAACAATTAACGATAGTGATCAACGGCGGAGGACCGATCGGAACGATCATGGTAGATGCCTACAGTAACGGCAGTGTCCGCGGTTTTGTGAGCGATCCGCATATTATGTTACAGTACAATGATACAGGAAAGCTCGCGGTGGGTACTGCGGTGGGAACACAGGGCACGCTATCGGTGATAAAGGATTTACATATGAAAGAAAACTGGAAGGGCACGGTAAATTTACAAAGTGGAGAAATCGGGGATGATTTTGCATATTACTTTACTCTCAGTGAACAAACTCCTACTGCGGTTTCCGTAGGTGTACTAGTTGATACGGATAATTCTGTGTGTGCGTCTGGCGGTTTGATTTTGCAAATGCTGCCGGATGCACGTGAAGAGGATATTGTCGCAACGGAAAACGTGATTTCGAAGCTGAAACCGATGTCGCAGATGATCCATGAAGGGGAAACGCTGGAGGAAATCGTTCGGTCACTTTACGATGATGTGGAAATCCTATCTCATCAACCGATTATGTTTCACTGTCCTTGTGATAAAACGATTATGAAACGCGTGCTTACAACGTTAAGCAAAGCAGAGCGGATGGCGATGATTGAAGAAGATCACGGTTGTGAAATTACTTGTAATTTTTGTAATGAGCGCTATCAATTCAGTGAAGCAGAACTGCGGGAATTGGAGGATTTTATTGATGCCCACGATCACAGATGAATGGATGATCGGTGATGTGAAAATTGCCAATCGCATTGTTGTAGCACCAATGGCTGGCATATCCAATCCAGCTTTTCGCGGTATTTGTCGATCATTTCACCCCGGCTTGGTATATACCGAGATGATCAGTGACAAGGCACTGTATTTTCGTAATGAAAAAACATTGAAAATGACTGCAATGGAAGACAACGACCATCCCTTGGCAATGCAGATTTTTGGGCATGATACCGCGACGATGGTTGCCGCAGCACGTTTTTTGGATACGCAGACACAATGCGATATCATTGATGTGAATATGGGATGTCCGGTGAATAAAGTGATCAAGGCAAAAGCAGGAAGCTACTTGATGCGGGAAGAAGCACATACGGTTGCGATGATGCGTGAAGTGGTTCAAGCGGTTCATAAGCCGGTTACAGTAAAGATGCGGATCGGCTTCGATGTGGAACATTGTAACTGCGTAACCTTGGCACAAAAGCTGGAAAGTATTGGCGTGAAGGCCATTGCCGTTCATGGCCGCACAAGATCGCAGATGTATGAGGGAAGGGCAGATTGGTCGTACATCAAAAAGGTGAAGGAAGCATGTTCGATCCCTATTATTGGTAATGGTGATATTCGTATTGTTCATGACGCACAGCGGATGCTGGAAGAAACGCATTGTGATGCGGTGATGATCGGCCGCGGGTTGTTGGGGAATCCTTGGCTGATAGCTCAATGTTCGGCATATTTGAAAAATGAAACAATGCTACCAATGCCGACGCTTCATGAGCGATTTGAACTCGTTCGGCTTCATGCCCATCGTCTTTGCGAGGAAAAAGGGGAAATCGTGGGAATGCGGGAAATGCGCGGACATGCGGCATGGTATGTAAAGGGATTGCCACGCTCTCATAAGCTGAAACAAGCGTTGACGATGATCACTACGATGGCGGAATTGGATCAGCTGCTTAGCGAATACGAATGCCAAATGGCTGATGAAGAAAGCTTTGATCAAGTGTGATAGTCCTTATATCATCCTTCTTTTTGGTTGACAAAGCTATCATAACTCTATATAATCTAAACGAATAAGGACGATGAAAAGAAAAGTAATCCGATCGGAAACGTTAGAGAGATGCGGTCGCAGGCTGAAAGCCGCATTCGTGAAAAATAGGATGAAATAAAGCCTTGGAGTCCTCCGTAAGGACGTTGCTTCCCGTTACGAAGCTACTTGCATTCAAGTATAAGGCCGTTTGTGTGAGCATACGGTGAAGCAGGGTGGTACCGCGACAGTTAACCTCTCGCCCCTCGTTGGGTAAGAGGTTTTATTATTGAAAGGAGTATGGCAATGGAACAGAAATTGAGCGAACAGGAATTGGTGCGCCGCCGCAAAATGGAAGAATTGCGCGAGATGGGGATCGACCCGTTCGGCAGTGCTTATGAGCGCAGCGATAAGTCGGGGCATTTAAGAGAATTATATGGAGAAAAGACAAAGGAAGAATTAGAAGAATGCGATGTAAAGACACGCATTGCAGGAAGAATTATGACTAAACGCCGCCAGGGTAAAGCTGGATTTATGCACATTCAGGATATTGACGGTCAGATTCAGATTTATGTGCGCAAGGATGTCATCGGTGAAGATTCCTATGAAGTATTTAAAAAGAGTGATATCGGTGATATCGTTGGTATTGCGGGCACGGTAATGAAAACCAATCATGGTGAATTATCGGTGAAAGCGGAGACGTATACCCATTTGACTAAGGCGCTACGTCCCTTACCGGAAAAATTTCATGGCTTGCAGGACAAGGAAGAACGTTTCCGTCGCCGTTATGTTGACTTGATTGTTAACGAGGACGCAAAGCGAATCGCCTTGACTCGACCTAGAATTATTCGTGCTATTCAACGTTACCTTGATGAACAGGGCTTGGTTGAGGTTGAAACACCGGTGCTTCAACCGATTTTAGGCGGCGCAGCGGCACGTCCTTTCATCACTCATCATAATACGTTAGATATGCCGTTTTATTTGCGTATCGCCACGGAATTACCGCTGAAACGATTAATCGTCGGCGGCTTGGAAGGCGTTTATGAAATCGGACGCTTGTTTAGAAACGAGGGAATGGATGCCACCCACAATCCGGAATTTACGACGGTAGAGGCTTATGTCGCTTATTCTGATTTACAGGGAATGATGGATTTGATTGAAGGTTTGGTGGAAACAGTAGCGTTAGAGGTTTGCCATACGACAGAAATTACATATCGAGGACAAGCAATTTCGCTGAAAGCACCGTTTAAAAGAGTTCATATGGTCGATGCGATCAAGGAAGCCTGTGGGGTGGATTTCTGGCAGGAAATGAGCTATGAAGAAGCCTGTGAATTGGCGAAGAAGCATGATTTAGAGGCAGAGAAAAAGCACAACAGCGTGGGGCATATTGTCAATTTGTTTTTTGAGAAATATGTGGAGGATACACTGGTTCAGCCGACTTACGTATATGGACATCCGGTGGAAATTAGTCCCTTAGCAAAAAAGAGCAAGCAGGATCCACGTTATACCGACCGCTATGAATTATTTATTTGCGGTCATGAATATGCGAACGCTTTCTCCGAGCTCAATGATCCGATTGATCAAAAAGAGCGCTTTGAAAAGCAGCTACAGCTGCGTGATCTTGGTGATGATGAAGCCAATGAAATGGACTTGGACTATGTAGAAGCACTGGAATACGGTCTTCCTCCAACCGGTGGGGTCGGCATGGGTATTGATCGTTTGGTAATGTTGTTGACAGACAGCGATACGATTCGTGAGGTGCTGCTGTTCCCGCATATGAAGGATAGAAACAAGAATTAATATTTTATACAATAGGCTTACATGAACACAGGAATTATTGTGAATGAATTAATATAATCATATATAAAATTATGTTGAAATTTCACTATTGCCATTCTGCAGTGAGAAAAAGTGCGAAGGACATTGGCAGGAATTTGTGATTGCTTAATGTGGCAAGAGAGCGTGATAGAAATAGCGCTCTTTTTCCTTGTTAAGCTCTAACATTAAAAATTATTCGATGATAGCTTTTTCACAGCCATAATAATTAAAAATGTTATAAATTCAATAGAACTGAGGCTTACCTTAATGTTCATTGACGTTAGATTAAACGGATGAAAACAAAAGATTAGTTTCTTAGATCTTATTGTGGACTCGATTGATATAATATGCATAGAAAAGAAAAAATTGCGACTTCAAATTGATTTATTCCCAGAACTATTATAAAATGAGATTAACAAAACGGTGAGGGAAACACAATCGAACATCTTTCGTCTCAATGATTCAAACTGTTCTATCATCAATACAATATCATGCAAGGGGACAGCTACACGACTCACCAAAGGAGGCACTATGGCTACTTATGTTATATCCGATCTGCACGGGAATTATGAGGGATATCGAAAGATTTTAAAAAAAATAAACTTCCAAGCAAAAGATGTGCTGTATGTCAATGGCGATGTGGTTGATCGCGGCAATGGTTCCATCAAAATACTGGAACATATGATGATGCAATCCAACATTTATCCGATCCTAGGCAACCATGAGTACATTGCCTGTCAATGCTTAGAGTTTTTAATGCAGGAAATCAATCAAGATACGATAGCACAATTAGACGGCGGTAAGCTGGAAGGATTTTTACAGTGGCAGAAAATCGGTGGAGATCAAACAATCAAAGAGTTTCAAACCAAGGATCGTGACCAACAAGAAGCCATTATAGATTATCTGAAAGAATTTTCTTATTATGAAGAAGTAATGGTGGGGAATGCTTCCTATGTGATTGTTCATGCCGGATTGGATCATTTTACCTGTGATCGTCCCTTATCGGATTATCAGCTTCATGAACTGATATTCCACAGCCCTGATTATCAACAAGTTTATTTTCCTGATCGTTATTTAATCACTGGGCATCTTCCCACTCGTTCGATTGCGGGCAATGATCATGTGGATCATATTTACATTGCCAATCGCCATATCGCTATCGACTGCGGATCGGGCTATGGGGGACAGATCGGCGCGATTTGTTTGGACAACGGCGCTCAATTCTATTCTGAAGAATAACCGATTCATAATGAAAAAACACGTGCTATTTTCCGCTGGTAAATCACTGAGAAGAATGAGAAAGACTGAAAAAAACATGCGGAAAAATCATGCGAAAGGACTTTTATTGTTTCCCTATTTAAGGTATAATACCCATAAAAGGAGGCGGTGAAAATGCGAAAGGGCTTCATTATCGGATTGTTATTAATGATGCTGATGGGATGTACATCGCCGGGCAGTGAGAGTATGAAAAAAACCTCTGCGGACAAGGTCATTCGTCGCTTGCAGGTAGATGGTGAAAATAGTTTTTTATTGGTTTTAACCGCAAATAATTGCTATTCCTGCGATGAGTATGCCAAAGTCGTAGAACAGCTTCAAAGTGAAAAAAGCTTTGATCTTTACTATATCGATGTCGATACAGAAGATGAAGATAAACTAGAAGAGTTAAAAATTACCCTTGGTGATGTGGAGACATTGCCGATGACATATTACTTTGATAAAGGTGTACTTAAAGAAGAAAATATTAAAAAGAACTACATAGAATTGGAGACGTATCGTGAATGGCTGAAATTGTTGAAGATTTATTGAGAGCCGACGGTATTATCGATATTGCGATAAAAAAGGACATCAAAAAACAGCTGAATAATATCGGCGTACAACGAGGAATGCTGCTTTTGGTTGATGCGGATTGTGAAGCATTGGGTTATATCAGCGGTGGAGTACAGACATTGATTGATGCACTAATGGAAACGGTTGGCTATGACGGTACCATTGTAATGCCGGCATTTACTCCCGAGAATTTGGATCCGGCTTGTCATGGTTGTGCAAAGATTGCTCGGGAAAATTGGGATCTGGTTCGTGACACAGCTCGCCCCTTTAACCGTAAGTTGACGCCGCCCACAACCAAGGATGTGCTCATTCATCAATTTTTGCGCAATGAAGGAGTGATTCGTTCCTATCATCCGCTTTATTCCTTTGCGGCCTGGGGGAAGTATGCCAAGGTGATTTGTGATAAGCATCCGCTTCATTTTGGTTTATCCAAAGACTCTCCTTTGGGAAAATGCTTTGAATTGAATGGCTTTGTATTTATGGCTGGCTGTTCGTATGATCAATGCACGATGTTTCAACTGGCTCGTTATAGCGGTGAACAGTTGCCAATTAAAATTCAAACAGCACCGATCGAACAAAATACTTCCATGATATGGAAAGATATGCTGGATTTGGAACTGGATCATCGCGGTTTTGATGTTGTTGGAGAAGTGATGGAAGAACGCAAAATTGTGAAAAGCATGTATATCAACGCTGCCCGCTGTCGCTTTTTCTCATGTCGTGAAGCAGTCAATATCGCAACCGCTTATTTTCATATCAATTAAAAATGCCTCTGCATATTGTGACTTATGCACGGGCATTTTATTATTTACAAGACTGTTCCAGAATTGCCGTAAGCTTAGACAATTCGATTTCATCCGTTTCATCAAAGCGCTGAAGAATCGGCGCATCAATATCCAGTACAGCAGCGATCTGCTGGTCACGCCAAAGAGGTATGACAATTTCGGATCTGCTGGCACTATCGCACGCAATATGATTAGGGAAATTTATGACATCATCTACTCGAAACAAACGCTGCTCTTTTAAACATAATCCACAAACCCCCATTCCGTAAGGAATATGCATGCATGCCGGTTTCCCTTGAAACGGTCCTAAAATCAATTCCCCATTTACATATCGATAGAAGCCGACCCAGCTGACATCCGGCAATGTGTGATATAATAGAGCGCTCATATTGGCCATATTCGCTATTGGATCGTGTTCCCCTTCCAACAAGGTAGTTAATTGACTTTGTAAAAGTGAATAATATTCCTGCTTTTCCATATCCATAAATCCTCTTTTCTGTTAACGATTATTTTAAATCCTTATTTTCATCGTTTTGTATCGTAACTTATGCCATAACTATATCATAAAAATTAGGAAAATACCTACTGCTTAACCTTTTCTTTTTTAATCATTTCAGATAGTCAGAAAAGTGTTATCTGTGGGGATGTGTGCTATAATAAGATGGTGTAAGGAGTGTTAATGTGATTTTAAAGGAAATGGATCGTGTGTTCATTCAAAGCTATAAACATGATGGAACTTTGCATCGCACATGGGCAAAGGGTTTTGTCGTGGAGGCAAATGCGGCAAGATCCGTGGTTGTGACCAATCATACGTTAGTCAGTGAAGCGGATGGACGTCGTTGGGTTACCAGAGAGCCAGCTGTATGCTTTTTTTATCCCGATGAATGGTTTAATGTAATCAGCATGATTCGCAAAACTGGTGTATATTATTATTGTAATATCGCGTCGCCGAGTATTTATGATGGTGAAGCAATTAAAAATATTGATTATGATCTTGATGTGAAAGTGTCGCCACAGGGGAAAACGGTGATTTTAGATGAAGATGAATATTGTAATCATGCACAAGAAATGGCGTACGGAGAAAAACTGGATCGTATTTTGCATCATGAATTGGATCGATTATTGATACGAATCCGACAAAAATCATCGCCGTTTTATGATAGAGAAATATGGGAATTATATGAGCGTTATCTGTCATTGATTTAGTCAATGATTTTTTTTGTATGAGAAAAAATCTATCAAGTCCAGTAACGCTGTTTTTTTATGAAGAAGGAAATAGCATATATCCTTTGTGATAGGGCTGTATCAGAACAACGGTAAAAAAAGGCAAAAAGAACAAAAAAAGTAAAAAAAGCCGTTGACAAGGGAAAGGGG
>CANDJN010000056.1 GCA_947385085.1 uncultured Erysipelotrichaceae bacterium
ACAGCACAAACATCATGATGTATTGCGGTATGAGCTGTATGGCGCTTGGCATCATTTTCTATCAGCTTTATAAAAGCAGGGAAAAGGAATAGCGTTACTAAAGCAGCGGGCATATCATAAGCGCCTGCTACCCTGTGTTTTATTCAAACTTCCATTCCTTTAAACGGATTGATTCCAGCACATTTTAAACACTTTTTCTCTGACTACAGAAATCACTTCTAAGACACACCAATCCCATGTATTCGACTTTTAAGTTATTCGAAAACGTGCTATAATAACAATGAACTAGGAGGATTTTAAACATATGAGTAAAAGACCTGTTGTACTGGTAGTCATGGATGGTGTGGGCATCAATGATTCTGAATTCGGAAATGCGGTTAAAAAAGCATATAAGCCTACGTTGGATCAGTTATGGGAAACCTGTCCTCATACACAAATTAAAGCACACGGATTAGCGGTTGGCTTGCCCAGTGATGGCGATATGGGAAACAGTGAGGTCGGACATAATGCTTTGGGTTGCGGACAAATTTACAGCCAAGGGGCAAAATTAGTCAATGAATCCATTGAATCCGGAGACATCTTCACTTCTGAAACGTGGAAAAAGCTGGTTAATAATTGTAAAGATCATGGCACAATGCATTTTCTCGGTCTGTTATCAGACGGCAATGTGCATTCTCACATCAAGCATCTGAAAGCCTTGATCGCACAGGCGAAAAAGGAAGGCGTAAAAGAAGTACGTGTTCATGCGCTGCTGGATGGACGTGACGTTCCTGAAACAAGTGCCTTAATCTATGTCGATGATATTGAAAGCTTCATGAATGAATGCAATGACGATAGCTTCCATGCGTGCATTGCCAGTGGCGGCGGCCGCATGTGCATTACCATGGATCGCTATGAAGCTAACTGGGCAATGGTGGAAAAAGGATGGCATACGCACGTATTGGGTGAAGGAAGAACCTTTGTCAGCGCTAAAGAAGCCATTGAGACCTATCGCAACGAACAAGGTGTAGTCGATCAAGACTTGCCGCCGTTTGTAATCGCAAAGGATGGAAAGCCGGTCGGAACCATTCAGGATGGAGATTCTGTAATCCTATACAACTTCCGTGGTGATCGTGCCCAGGAAATTTCTCTGGCTTTTGATGGGGATGAAACCTTTGATAAATTTGATCGGGTTCGCAAACCGGAAGTCATGTATGCCGGAATGCTACAATATGATGCAGATTTAAATATTCCTCATAACTTCTTGGCATTTCCGCCAAAAATCAAATATACCTTGTCAGAAGAACTGGTGAACCATGGAATCCGTCAATATGCGATCTCGGAAACGCAGAAATATGGACATGTGACCTACTTCTGGAATGGCAACCGCTCAGAGAAATTTAATGAGGCGCTGGAGGACTTTGTAGAAATTAAATCCGATGTCGTACCGTTTGAGCAGCGTCCGTGGATGAAATCAGCGGAGATTACCGATGTGCTTTGCGCCGCCATCACCTCCGGAAATTACGATTTCTTGCGTACTAACTATCCGAACGGGGACATGGTTGGACATACCGGAAACTTTGAAGCAACCGTGATCGGTGTAGAATCGGTTGATCTTCAGCTGGCACGTGTTATGAAAGCGGTTGACAGCGTTAACGGCATTCTGATTGTGACGGCAGATCATGGCAATGCGGATGAAATGTACGAAAAAGCAAAAAAAGAAGGCGCACCGGTGAAGGCAAAGACTTCCCATACATTAAATCGCGTACCGTTCATCGTATACGGCGCTGATGTAGAATTGAAACAGGATGATGATCTTGGCTTATCCAATGTAGCTGCGACGGTTGCCGATTTACTGGAAATCAAACCAAATGAGCATTGGAACGAAAGTATCATTAAAAAATAATCTCTTAATACTGTTTACAAGCTTAGAGAATAATAAGATTGAATCCATAGGGCAGAAATATAATTCGTTAATGGAAGGCGGATATTCTTTCTGCCTTTTTCAATGTGAGTTTTGGTTATTGTCGTTCTTTTTCTATTGGAAATTGCCTGTATATTCAGAGTAATCTCTATTCTTTCCTGTAATAAACCGCTTACATGAAAAAAATCGACGATCAATGACAATTTGCCATGGAAAAATTATAAAATTGTGGTACAATATAGAACGAGTTTATAGATCGGCATATAGACTATTATAGTAAGGTTAGGATCGGAAGGAAGGAAAAATATGAGCAATGCAGTAATCAGGATGATTGCGACGAAGGATTTTGAAGACATTCATAATCTGAATAATGAACTTGGATATACCTATGATAAAACGAAGGTATACAAAAAGATCATCAGTCTTTTGGAAGCCGGGAATGACATTATTCTGGTAGCCGAGATAGACGGGCATGTGGTTGGTTATGCACATGGAGCTCCCTATGAAACTCTTTATGCGGATAATCTGTTAAACACTGTATGCTTTTGTGTAAAAGATGGAACCGCAGAGGAAGAAGATATTGCCAACGATCTCTATTATGCATTCGAGGAAAAGGCAAAACGCAATGGCTATAAAGGAATGCGTTTGTCGTTAGATCAAACTCGATCAAAGGCACATGAATTGTTCTTGAAGCACGGCTTTGAAACCAAACGTTCTTTATTTCACTGCATCAAATATTTTGATGAAGCATGATCGCTTAGCGCCGAAAACAAACGGTCATGATGATGGGAACAAGAAAGAGGATATCTTTCTTTTTTTTTATCCTCAAAAGCCAAGCAGAATGATGAATCACATGGAAAAATATGTGAGTTTGCCGTGTGATTGTGCTATACTATTAGCGGTGATGTTATGCGACAAAAAACATATTATGAAGCATATTTAGATGATTTCGATAAAATCACAGTATTCCTTTCCAAAGACAGTTACGGCGGCGTCAGCAACCGTTTTCATTTGCGTGATCAAAGCGGACAAATACGCAATTTGGTCATAGCGTCAATTGAACAAACACAAAATAATTATAATAAGTATACGCTTCAATGTACGGAGCCGATTTTGATCGGTGAGGAATACGAGGTGGTGCATCAGTTTGCCCGCGCTGCGGTTTTAGAATATGGCGCGATTACCAAAACCGAGCGTTTTGATGAGCTGTTTTATTATGATGGCGATGATTTGGGCGTGCTGTATGCCAAGGAACGAACCGCATTTGCGTTGTGGGCGCCCACCGCTGCCCGAGTGAAGGTGGAGATTGAAAAAGATGGAATCATTAGTGATTATGAGATGGTGCGTAGTGATCGCGGCGTATTTCGTTTAGCTGTGAATAAGGATTTAGAGAATGCCTCTTATGTCTATCTGGTAAGGGTGAATGGATCATGGAGGGAAGCGATTGATCCCTATGGCATTGCGTCTACCGTAAATTCGCAGCGTTCGGTGATCGTCGATCGCAGTAAGATCAAAATTAAGCCATCCAAATTACCGCCGTTAAAGGATTGCGAGGCGATTATATATGAAGCCAATGTCCGCGATTTTACGAGCCAATGGGGAATCGGCGTGTCCCATCCGGGAACTTTCCTAAGCTTTTGCGAAGAAAATCGAACAACCAAAGAAAAACAAACCGGATTTACTTATTTGAAATCATTGGGTGTGACTCACGTTCAGCTTATGCCGGTCATGGATTATGGCTCGGTGGATGAAGCCGATGTCAAACGCTTTTATAACTGGGGCTATGATCCTGTCCAATGGAACTGTCTGGAGGGAAGTTTGGCAACCGATGTAAGCAATCCCTATGCGCGCATATTTGAATTCATCAAGCTGGTAGAGACATGCCATGAGAATGGTCTTCGTGTCAATTTGGATGTGGTGTTTAATCACGTTTATGATCGGGAGCGCAATGCCTTGGATCTCATTGTGCCAAACTATTATTTTCAAATGAATGAAAACGGTGATTTTTCTAACGGAACGTATTGCGGTAATGATGTGGATTCCACCCGTAGGATGTGCCGCAAGCTCATTATTGATTCGTGTGTATTTTTATGCCGTACGTATCGGATTGACGGTTTCCGTTTTGATTTAATGGGTATTCTTGACATAGATACGATGAATGAAATTATTGATCGATGTCGGTTGATTCATCCCGGCTTTATGGTGTATGGCGAGGGCTGGAATATGCCGTCCTTTCTCGATCAAAGCCGCAGAGCCTGTATTGCGAATCAGGCGCAGATGCCTAATATTGCACACTTTTCCGATCGTTTCCGTGATGTGACAAAAGGCAATACAAGCGAATATGAAATCAATGCCAAAGGTTATTGTTCCGGCGCTGTTTATCTGATTGACCATATGAAAAATGTATTAGCCGCAAGCTGTTTGGGCATCGGCGATTCCATAATGTTTCAAAATCCTAACAACGTAGTAAATTATGTGGAATGTCATGATAATCATACGTGCTGGGATAAGCTGCGTGAATGTTGCAAGGAGGATAATCGCGAAATCAGATTACAGCGCATGAAGATGTGCATGGCAGCCGTGCTTTTGGCACAAGGAATTCCCTTTATCCACAGTGGTCAAGAATTTGCCCGCACCAAACATGGCAAGGGAAATACCTATAATGATTCTGATGATATCAATCAGCTTGATTATGCCCGCAGAGATCGCTATCAGGAATTGGTAGACAGTACGAAGGCATTAATTCGCATTCGTAAAGAACATCCCGCTTTTCGCTACAGCAATACTCAGACAATGCAGGAGAATATTTCTTTTGCGGATATTGATCGGAAGGTGTTAATCTATCAGCTTCATGATAAACAAGAAGACATTATGGTTTTCTTTAACCCTACCATGGAGGAATTTTCTTATCATCTGCCATGTGCATATGAACTGTTATATTACAATGCGGCAGTGTTAAATGAATATATTCAGGATGTGAGAATTACTGGTGTATCCACCATTGTATTGGTACATCGCCATGAGGCATAAACAAATTTCATCAAGGCAAGATATGTAAGTGGAAAAAGGAGGAGGAAAATGGAAAAGAAACTGATCGTATGCGATATTGACAGCACTTTGATCGTCAAATATCAGCCGTTATCAGAGCGATCTAAGGCAGTGATCAATGAGTTAAAAAGACGAGGAATTTACTTTGGCATCGCATCGGGAAGAACACTGGAAGAGATTCGCTCCATGATGAAAACATGGGGCTATGATGATTTTGAATTGCTAATCGGTCTGAATGGTTCTGCCATTTGGGATGGCGTCACAAAGCAAAAGTATGAAGATTTTATTTTGAAAAAGGAATGGATAAAAGAAATTCTCGATATTATGAAGCCTTATCCGAAAATCAATATTATGATGTATCGCGGTCATAATGTGTTATGTGAAAGGATTGAAGATCACATAAAGCGCGCTACCGATGCCTCAAAGATGATTCCTACTCCGGTTTCATCATGGGAGGAATATTATAAAGAGGACAATGCAAAGATTATGTTCCGCGTAACCGAGGAAGAAATGGTTAAATTGGAAAAAGAGCTTCAGGATTTGCCTACCGATCGTTATCAATGGTTTAAAACACAGACGACCTTAATGGAGTTTGCGCATCGTGATGTATCAAAGGGCTATGCGCTGAAAAAATTCTGTGAATTGGAAAATATCCCCATGGAGGCTGTCATGGCTTTTGGTGATACGACCAACGACAATGATCTGTTAATGGCGAGCGGCTGGGGTGTTTGTATGCAAAACGGCAGCGAGGATACCAAGCAGATAGCGGATGAAATCACAGAAAAGCCATGCGAAGAAGATGGCTGGGCTGATTATATGGAAAAATTCCTGCGTGAACAGGAGGATTAACTCACTGAAATAGGTGAGTTTTTTTGTTGTGTTATGGTGGCTGTAATGATGGACAATGAAATGGATTGGATGTGCTTAAGTTATGTTATTGCGCATTCATTTTACTGCGTCAATACTGATAGAAAAAGGGTCTGTCCATATGATCAACCAATCGTAAAAGTGTACTGTTTTTATGCGTTTTTTTGTCATTTATAAACGAATATTCATAATAAAATCAGCGTTTAAAAGACATATTGGATAATATTTACATTGACAAACAAAATGTTAATGGTTAGAATGAAATAAAAGCAGGTGATGAATATGAATTTTCATGAAGACGATCAATTAATTCAAAGAGTACAAAACGGTGATGAAGAAGCATTTAATCTTTTGTATAACAAATACTATAAAACGCTGCTTTATACAGCAAATCGCTTAACGAATAATATGGAAGATGCGAAAGATGCAGTACAGGCAGCCTTCTTTCAAATGTATCGATCGATCGGAAATTTAAAAGATCCGAAGTATTTTCGCTTATGGATGAATAAGATCGTTCGCGGCAAGTGCATTGATATTTTTCATAAGAATCGCGATGTGATTATTGATATGAGCAATGAGGAAACCATCAACGAATATCGTGAGGATAAGCGTGATTATATTCCGCATGAACAGCTTCAATTTAGTGCGGATCAGGATATACTGATGCATCTGATTGCGAAACTGCCGTATCATTACCGGGAAATTTTAACGGATGCGTATTTTCTACAGCTGTCCATGAAGGAAATGGCTGATTTGTTGGAGCTGCCGGTAGGTACAGTGAAATCACGGCTTTATTCGGCAAAAAAAGCGCTGCGTAAGGAAGTGATGGAATATGAAGCTCATTCGCAACATAAGCTTACCTTCCGGATGCCCGGTTTGCTTTCTTTGGCATTGCTTATAGCCTTCGCAAAAGATGCCAAGGCATGGGGTGTGAAAGGAAAGCGTACACTTACTACAAAGGGAAAGGCAAGTGCGATAGGATTTTCTACGCTTGCGCTTAGCGGCATCTTGTTAAGCCCTGCTATTTTCAATGCATTGGATCATTCTTCTCATACTACGATGGAATCCATGCCGCAGGATACCTCGATGGATTGTACACAAGCGTACTTTTCACTGAAATATTGGGCAGCAGATGCACTGCAGATGAGTGAAAAAAGCGAGGCAGAAATTGCGGCAATCCGTCCGGTATATGAATATTTAAAAAGTGAACAGGGTCCTTATTGGGAACGATTGGTCAATGATGAATGGGATCAGGCGTTTGAAGCCTTAGATCATTAAAATTATAAATTTATAAAATTTTGATAAAATACACGAACCTTTTGGTTGATTGAGCAGACTCTCACAGTGAACCAGGGGATAGTGGCTGAAAATAGCGGGGCGAAGTTTTCCGCTTTTTTGTACCAAATTATACGAAGAGAATCGGTCACTCAGGAAAGGAATGTTAACTATGTGGAGAAAGCTGTTGATAGGAATCATTGCATTAGTAGGGACTTTTTCTGTGGGCTATGCTTATTATAATTTTCAGATTGATGCGGCTGGTACATCTAGTGGTGGATCGATTACAGGGAATTTAGGTCCTTTAAAGCAAGGTGATCATTTTTACATTCATACCAATAATTATTCATTCGTCGTTGTTGGGAATGATAAAGGAACTTCAAGCACAGGTACATTTGCATTAAGTGATACTGCGATTGGAAATGTGAAATGGGATAATGGAAACAATTACTATTCTGCATCGGATTACCGAAAGCTTATACAAAGCATGAATGCTTCTGTTGATTCCAGGGATGTTAATAGCATTATTAAGGAATTTGTGAAACCACCTCTTCCCGCAGGCGCCTACGACTATACTTTTCATGATATTAATGCTTTACCTACGAATGAAATGCCGTATTTTATAGGAATATCATATGCGTTTGTCGCATGTGGTCTTGTAGATGGTGCTACATTATCTGATCTTCACAAATTCTTGATAACAGAAACGTGGCTGGGCAGTGCAGGTACAGAAAGTTATTTTTCACCGCTTATTTGGACAAGCTCCGGTACTTCTTATGATGCAAGCAATACATCAACCAGAGGAACACAACCGGGTATCATGCTTAATAATGAAGAAGTCGTATTTGCGGCATCTAAACCAAATAGTGCCGGTGATATGAGTGAAGTGAATGAAAACGGCACGGATGTTATGCAGTTAAGGATGAAAGATAATAATCTGACAGTAAATCTTGACAGTATCGAAATCAATAAAAACGGTACCAAAAAAACCGCAAGTAAAATCATCAAAGGAACAGAACTGATTATCAATTACAGTAACGCTACGATAGGTACTGGCAATACCGTATCGTTGATAGTCACAAAGGATGGTAAATTCACATATTATCAGCGATTAGAAACAGGAAAAACATTCGGCAGTCCCACCATTGATACAAGTGATTGGGACGAAGGAACCTATCAGCTTGCCTTGGTGAACGAAACATTAACCAATGACATCAATCCTACTGTTTCATCTGAATTAACTTCTTCCA
>CANDJN010000057.1 GCA_947385085.1 uncultured Erysipelotrichaceae bacterium
TTGGTGTTTTCCCATCTTTTGATATATTCAGATGCGGTTTGAAGTCTCCTTTATTATCAATATTGATGTCTGGAATACCATCATCATCTATATCTATATTGATCTGTGGCTTAACTGATGTTCCCGTGCAGTATTCTTCCTTGATTCCTTTATCATCATCCGCATTGACACAAGTCTTTGGTTTCCAGTCCGGTTTCTTTAGGATGACTAGATTCAAATCCGGCTTGCCATCATTGTCTGTATCAAGGTTTAAATCCGGTTCGCCATCCCCATCACTGTCAATGTTGATGTCCGGGATGCCATCGTTATCGCGATCACCATTGATGGTCACCCATTTCCCATCGTCACCTTTCCATTTGATGTTGAGATCAGGACATCCATCGCCATCCGGATCATTAAAGTCCGGTTTGCCGTCTCCATCTTCATCCACATCAATCTTCTTCAATGTGACTTCATGGCAGCTTTCCGTTCCTTCGTTTCCTGCCTGATCGGTAGATGTAACACAAACCTTGTACGTACCGGTTGTTTCGCTGATGGTAACATTGGCTTTTTCATTTGTAACCGTTAATATATCTTGCTTGATCGCACTGCCATAGCTCTTATCGCTGTCTTGCTTATAAATCTTATAAGCAATGCTTCCCGTTCCCGATACCTCTAAATCAGCGTTTTTATCATCCGTTGTTATCTCAAACGATGTGCCCGGTTTGAAGAAAATACCGCCGCTTAATTTGTTGATAATATCCTGTAGCTTACTGTTTGAATCCTTTGCCTTGATGTTCTTTACCTTCGGCGCTGTCTTATCAATCTTGATGCGTTCCTTCTTTTCACTGGTAATCGCTCCGCTATCCTTTTTCATCCAGAAGCTTTGTTCGTAATTGCCTTCTTGTACTACCGATACAAAACCTCTATTCCAGCTGCTCTGATCCTTTGATATGTTCACGTATTCACTATGGTCTGATACGATGTTCACATCTTGATTTGTCCATTCACCTTGATAGGGTTTGCCATCGTCCGTTTCCACGTGATACCAGTCATCCTCGATGTTTTCTTCCGTTATCGTTAGTGTTCCATCCTCAAAAGTAAATGTGTAATTCGGATAGGTTTTGTTTAAATAATTCACATCCCCTTTGATTGGATAGCTGCCTGCTGAACTCGTTTGGCTAGCTGTTGTACTTAGCTTGACATCACTTGACTGTATCCCATCGGCTATTCCATTCCATGAAACCAATTGCGAGGTGAAATCCTGCGTTGTTAACGTTGGATTCGTTTCACCCTTTAATTTCGCCTTATCCTCAATCGTAATTTGAACCGGCTTTGGTAGTACTTTTACCTTCACCTTTTTGCTTAATGGCACTTCTCCGTCCGCAGTTCTTGTAACCATAATTGTGATTTCGGTATTTCCGCTGTACTTCAACGCATCGAATTCTGCTTGATTGCCATTCACTGTTCCATTACTGATATAAGTTGTATTGTCTACCGTGAAAGTATATTGTACATTGATACTTGTAGAATCATCCTGCGTTGATCTTATCGTGAAGTGATCACCATAAGTAATCTTACCCGGTGTCGATACCGTTAATATCGCCTCGTCGGCTCCCAAAATGTGCAGAGAGCCAATGCCTTCCGCATTCTCATAATTGCGATTACCCGGCAAACTGACCTTGAGTTTGATGTCTTTCCCATTATCTCCGCTATAGCTATATTGAATGTCTTTCCCGTTATTTGTCCATGCGGTGGATGATTCATTTGGATCCACTTCAATCAAGCCACTACCTGTCGCATCCGGAATGCCATCTACTAATATTATTGGTGTCACTGTACCTGTGCCATTCACCACATATACCGGATCATCCGCAAAGGATACTGTCCTTTTCCCTTTTTTTATGGTAATCGGTAATTCGACCGTTTTATCCGCATATGTTCCACTCGGATCATGGCTGATTGCTTCTACCGTCACATGTCCAATATCGGCATTGCTTGAAGCATTTAAGATATGAACGGTTCCATTAGGATCAACGGAAATGACATCCGTACTGCTTCCTGACTTTAATTGATAGGTAACGCTGCTTCCAACCGGATTACCGCTTGTATATAATTGGAACTGCTTATTAGGCGCATACGTTTCCTCATAGGTACTGTATTTATTGCCTGTTTTCGCTAACTCTGTCCCTCCAATATCGGTATAGATAAAGTTCTGTTCCTTGGCATCTATCGTTATGGTAAAATCCGTATACAATTCATCGCCATATTCATCCGTAACCTTACACTGAATGTAGTAAGTGCCCGGTGTTAAGGCAGTACTTGTTTTTAACTCTGCCTTCTGATTACTTCCTAACGGTGTATTGGATAACGCAAAGCTGTTATTATCCTTTGCCTTATTGGGATCATACCCGCTATCTGATGAAGTTGTTAATTCATAGGTGAAATTGGGCAAGCCGTTCTTTACTTCCAAATGTCCCATCGTCTGATTACTCATCACTTCACTGGGAAGATAATTTCCTGCTTTCGCTGGTGTCCATTTAAAATCACTGATTTCTTGGAAAACATGAATTGTCTTACTTGCCGTTGCCTTAGTGCTGAAGGTTGTTTCCAGTTCCGCTTTTAATGTGAAATCAGTAGGCAAGCTTGGACTTGGTGTATTACCAATAGAAATTGTAAATCCTTCAGGATCAGTGGGATCATTAGCTACACTTAATCCTGTACCGGTAATACCGCCGCTCAACGTATACTTCACCGCATTATCACCGCTTGTGGTAATTTCCGTATTATCCGTTGTGATCGTTTCTTTCACATCCGCACTGCCGATCTTGATATTGGTGGTATTAGGATTGGTGAAAGCAAGCGATGATGCACTCTTGGTAAATTTTACGGTAATCGTCGTTCCTTGACTGCGATATGCAGTATTCTTACTTCCCTCATCCTCTAAATATAGCGTAACTTGAAAAGAATCACTTCCATCCGGTAATAGATTTGAAAAATCAATATCGACGCTATCCAACGATCCACTGCTCACCGCCTTTAATACTCCATATACCGTATTACCGTCTGTATCGGTTGCCTCTGCGGACACGTATCGAGTACCTTCCACCGGACCGGTGAATGAAAGCGGCAAAGTAACCGTCGTACCTGTAGATGGTTTCTTTAATTCATAACGATCTCCCGATACTCCGGTTGCGCCGTTTTGTAAAGCAACATCGATCGTACTTGTTTGTAAAGTCAAATATTCACCGCTGTTATCTGACTGGGGAATTCCCGTAGTACTTAATGATGCGGCAGGCAAATAGGATCGCTTGCCGTTATTTCGCAATAATATATCATCCTCCGCTACTTTCAAGTAAGGTCGAATCAATGCACTACCTGCGGGATTGGTTAATGTGGGGCAGTATGTGTTTGTAATATTTACATTATTGGGATTATAAGAACTACTTGCTGTGAAAGTATAATTACTTGTACGAAATCTCATAGAACCACTATTGCCAGAAGTCTTAGTATCAATATTAGTATTGTAAGTATCATAGCATGTATCAGTTCCATATACAAATGTATGAGACATATTTGGGTTTTGTAAGGTTGGGTTGCCATTCATATCCAACACCACTCTTGTTTGTTGCTGTTGGGGAACATTCATTAGCACCATTCCTAAATATACGCCTATATCCCCCTTCCAACTCTCAGTACCAACAGAATCCTTGCTATATGTTATTACTCCACTCTGTGTATTTGCATTTACATTGTTCTTTTGTGTAGCAGTACCAGTACAATTTTTATTAGAAAATTGGATATAATCGCGTTTTGGATTTGATATAGTGGAGCTAATTTTTGCACTAGACACATACTTATTCTTTACCACAGGAGGTGCGTTAAAAGTGTTAATTGGCATCACACCTTTTTCTCCTGTTGCTTCTGTACCACAACTACCGCCGCTTGGATCATTATATACAATGCCACCGGGATTGGTTGTTTTTTGAATTCCCCCATCGGCATCCAGTTCGTTATTTTCACTCACAAAGCTCGCCCGGTTTGCACTTGTATCCGCATCAATCAGCCACCATTTATTACTAGCATTCGGAACAAGTGAGCTCAAATCATCACCCGATACAATGCCAAGATTTTGTAGCTGCGCTTTCGAAATCAAGCTGACATCATTTCCCGGCAACGAGAAATGAGCGCTTCCGATATTTCCTAAATCGGTTTTATACGTCGTGTTCGCATAGCTCACGGCATTGTTATAATCACTTAACGCACCATTATTGGCATCGTTAGTTCTTAACAGATATACATATCCGTTGTCAATTCCCAGTACCGTATGCATATCGTCGTTCATAGCACTGCCGCCTAAATGCACACTATCACCCGAGCGCAAGGAATTGGCGGCCCCATAATTCGTTGTGCCGTTAGTCATGCCGGCAGCGCTAATCTGATCATTTATGAAAACAGCGCAAAAAGAGCCAATTAAGATTAATGACACAATACCAATTAATGTCTTTTTCCACATAACAACTACCCTTTCCGATTCCTGATTTATATGCATTTAAATAAGCAGACTCATCCCTAAAAAGATGCCATTCCACCCAAGTGACGATATGAAAATCAAAAAAGATTAAGTTTTAATGAAAAAATATCAAAATTATTTTTTTATCAAACTATCGTATAATTCATCCCATTTTCCCGTATGCAAAAGATCACGATAAACACCGCCGTATTGTTCTAATGCAAGATAAATTTGTTCGATCTGTGCCAACTGTTGCTCGCTTAATAAATTAATTTCCACTTCACAATGTGCCTTTTCCATAAGCAGTGTATAAGCTTCTCGAGGGGTATGTACCACCATATCATCATAAGCAAGGACAGGAAAATCAATATGTGATTCCTGATAAGTACCTTCATTGCTGTTCGCATTCGGTTCTACCGATTCTCTGTCTTTCATAACCGCATAACCGCCATAAAGAAGCCCGGAAGTAAGCAAAACTACTCCTACCGCCCTGCATATGGATAGCTGCTGAAAACGCTTTGTTCCAAACAAGGTAAAACCTTTGGGCTCCAAAGTCATAGACAATGCCGCACTCACAAGCACTGCCTCCAAAGAAGTCGCATGGAAATCCAGCTTGATTTGATTTTGCTGTTCATACAATTCGATTTCTTCGCGCAGATACTTTTTTCCATACAACAATCGGCTTTTAACCGTTCCTTCCGGATATTGGGTTAAATCCGCTATTTCTTTAATGTTCAGCTGGGCAAAGTAGTATAATGTCAACACCTCACGATAGGGCAGCTTCAATTTCGCCATACATTCATGCAATACACGCATATCGGCATCATGATGACTTTTTTCATCCGGACAATAATCCCAGCGCAATTCCGTTTTATTGCTTAACATTTCCAGCTGTTGATCGCTTAACTGCTGATCACGATTCTTTCTAAGCATGGTGATAGCCTTGGTGTAGGCAATCCTTCCCACCCAAGATTTAAATTGCTCCGGATCCTTTAAGCTGTCAATGGATCGAGTCACTTGAACAAAGGTCTCTTGAACTACTTCCTCCGCATCCGCATGATTTTTCGTTACCTGGTAGGCAACATAGAAAACAAGGCGATGATAACGGCGATATAATTCCTGAAAGGCATCCTCGTCATTTTTCCTTACTAAGTAAATCAGTTTTTTTAGTTTCATTTTTTCCATATTTTCACCTTGCTTACTCACTCTTTATTCTAAAATAACATCAATGTGTTTTTTTGTAAATAAGTAATTATTGGAATAAATGATTATTTTTTATTTCCTGTTACATTTTTATAAACTTTTTCTGTCATTTTTAATCCTTAAAACGCCTTTCTTATAATAAGTATTTATTATTGATTTTCCTTTTTTGTCATAATAATCATAATAATAGATGATAAACTTTTTCCATCAAAAAACAGATGTTTCCATCTGTCTTTTAGCAATTAATCCGCAACATTCTTAATCTTTGTGTCGTGACGGAGTGATGTGATAATTTCATGAATTCCATTGTAAGCGGAAGCATCAATCATAATGGTTCCCTTCTTTTGTTTTGGATAAACGTTCCAAAAAGCAGTATCAGTTTGCTCATTCATTTTCCAGAGCGGACGCTTTTTTGTTTCTACAATCGCATCGATTTCATCATAAGCAAGACGTCTTTTACGAAGATTCAAAACACTGTAATCAATCATTCCATATTCATAAAATTCGATTTTGTCCATTGTCATTGCGATTTGTAAGAAAGCAAATAAGGCAAATATAAGACCTAGGATTACCAGTAACGTATTATCAGAAAGCACATCCCAATCAACACTGAATATACTAAGCACAAACACCACCATCACTGTCGCTAATATATATGGCATTGTCCGTTTACTTCGTGCCAGCATTTTCAACTCGCCGTATTCACTGTCATTGCCGCTGATTCCTTCTTGTTGAGTGGAAACTTTTCTTTTATATTCCATATCAAAACCTCATTTCCTGATATAGTGTATCATTTTTTAATATAACTGGCAATGAGTGAAATTACAATAAATAAGCAGAAACATTTGCTTCTGCTTATCATCTTTTATATTCTCGCTTGTCCTTGTATATCACAAATAACAAAACACCCAAAGCACTGCATCCCATTCCCATATACATCATCATATTTGTCGTATCTCCCGTTAACGCGCCGCCCATATTGTCTCCCGGATAATAGGCTCCTTTTACATCAGTATTTGATTCGTCCTCATCTCCTATTACTGCGACTTCTCCTAAGCGATCTGTTTCATAGATCAGATAGCCATCCTTAAATTCTGCTTCCACTTTCTCATATTCGGCGGATTCATTTAAGATATAAAGACTTGGATTTTTCATGCCGGATTTCACCGGTATCTTCACCCTCAATGTTCCATCCGGTTGTATCTCTTTCCCATTTTCTAACAGCTTCACATCATATACCTGTTTTACTTCCTGACCTTCATCAAGATTATGAGATATTTTGTCTGTGACTGCTCCCACTCTATCCTTTGTGATATCCGTTACCTTTAATGTTAAACTTGGTGGGAATGTGGTGCCATCTGGTTTTTCAACGATGATTCCTTTATCCTCTAATTGTGGCTTATCTTCAATTTTCATCGTATCATACTTAAATGGTTCATCGACATTATGTCCCGGTTTCCATTCGGTAATCTTAACGATGTTTTCATCCGGTGTACCATTGCCATCCAAATCCACATTGATATCAGGCCTTCCATCTCCGGTACTGTCTATGTTAGTATCAGGTATCCGATCTCCATCCACATCAATGTTGATATCGGGTTTACCGTCACCATCCAGATCAAGATTAATATCCGGTCGTCCATCATCATCGGTATCTAGATTCAATACAGGCTTAATAACCTGCGTGTCGTATGTGAATTTATGATACGTGAAATTCTTATCCGGTTTCCAACTTGTATGTTCAGCGATATTCACTAAATAACCATCCTTTTGAATATTAACATCTGCCTTCATGTCTCCATTGGTGTCAATGTTTATATCCGGAATCAAATCGCCATCCAGATCAATATTAATCTCCGGCTTTGCGGTAATACCGCTGGAATATTTAACTCCATCGATGTCAACACACTTGCTTGGTTTCCAATCCTTTAAGATCACAAGATTCAAGTCCGGTTTACCATCATTGTCCGTATCAATATTCAAATCCGGTTTGCCATCTCCATTCGTATCAATGTTATAGTCAGGAATTCCATCATCATTCATATCTCCATTGATGGTTATCGTATTTCCTTGATCATCTGTTATCTTGATATTCAAATCCGGACATCCATCATTATCAATATCCCAGAAGTCCTTATTTCCGTTGTCCTTGACGTTTAACTTCCCTTGCTTGATCGTAAAGGTATAATTCGGATAGTTGTCGTTTAACTGCTTTTCCG
>CANDJN010000058.1 GCA_947385085.1 uncultured Erysipelotrichaceae bacterium
TATCGGCTTTCATTCACTTTTTTTCTTTCATAAGTGTCAAAGATGGGATTATAACATATTTTTAATGGAGGGGATAGGGAGTCATAGAAATTGTGGGCGGGTAGTTGAAATTCAACGTTTTATTAATCGATTTTATTGCTTGTTTATTTAAATTTGATTTACTGGCTGTCAGCTGTGGCATGCGGTAATACAAAATGCAGAAAGACTGTTGGAAAGCGTCAATTTTCGTTTGTATAAAGGGAAAAAGCATGATATAGTTAAGGCAGATTCAGGAGGTGTTATGAATGGAACAGTGTTTTAAGGATAAGGTAGTAATCGTAAGTGGTGGAACGCGTGGAATCGGCTTTGAAACGGTCAGAGAGTTTTTGCATAACGGCGCAAAGGTCGTGCTGTTAGGATCTCGGCAAGGAAGCGTGGATAAGGCGATGACGCAGCTAAAAGAGGAGGGGTTAAGTGATCGTGTACTTGGCTTTTATCCTGATTTATCCAGTGAATCAGCGATTTCATCAATGCTCGCAGAAGTGAAACAAAAATTTGGCAGTGTGGATATTTTGGTAAACAATGCCGGGGTTTCCGATGCCAAACCGATTGGTGCGTATGATGATGAGCATTTTGCGGAAGTCATGAACATCAATGTGGATGCATTGTTTCGTTTGACGCGCTTATGTGTTCCGATGATGAAGGAAAGGGGCAAGGGTGTCATTGTCAATACAAGCTCAATGGTATCAATCTATGCACAGGCATCAGGTTGTGCATATCCCACCAGTAAATTTGCGGTAAATGGATTAACGAAGGCACTTGCCCGGGAATTGGGTAAGGAGGGAATCAGAGTCAATGCGGTCGCTCCGGGTATCATCGAAACGGATATGGTAAAGGCATTAGATCAAAAGATGATTCAGGCGATGGCTTCTCGTGTACCATTACAGCGATTGGGTCAGCCGGAAGACATTGCCAAGGCCATTCTGTTTTTAGCCAGCGATGCCGCATCGTATATCAGCGGTGCTGTACTATCAGTTGATGGAGGCTTTGTCGGATAAAAAAAGGTCGCATTCAGCGACCTTTCCGTTAGGCTTTCTCATTTAATATTGAAGTACAGTGAGGACAACGCGTTGCCATAGCAGGAACGGTTGATTTACAAAAGGGACATTCCTTTGTTTGACTTTCCGGTTTACTTTCCGGTTTCTTTCCTCGAGCAGCGATGGCATTCATCGTTTTCACCATCATGAAGATAACAAACGCCATAATCAAGAAATTAATAACTTCGGTAAGAAAGGTGCCATAATTCAAGGTTGCGGCACCTGCCTGTTGGGCAGCTGCCAAGGTAGCGTATTCATTGCCGTCCAGTGCGATGAACCAGTCGGTAAAATTAATACCGCCGGTACATAAGGTCACAAGCGGCATCATGACATCATTGACCAATGAGTTGATGATGCCTTGGAAGGCACCGCCGATGATGACGCCGACCGCAAGATCGAGCACGTTGCCGCGCATGATGAATACTTTAAATTCTTGAATGATTTTTTTCATAGCTTCCTCCGTGTTTATGTAGAATTATTATAACATAGTTTCTACGTCATTAAAGACATGAACTATCAAAGGGTTCACATTTGGTTCATGCATTAAGCGGAGGTCTCATCGATAAAAAGATATATTATTTACAAATATTAGGAGAATGACCTTGACGGAATTGAATATTGACGATACCCATTTTCAAGCAATGGCTGCCCATGCCAATGAGTGTAGAAGACTAACAGAGGCATATGTGCCCTTAAGTGATGATGATATCGCGGAAATCTACAAAGCCTGCTTATAAAAAAATTAAAAAAAGGAGATCTTATGAAAAAAGCTAAAGTATTTATGACAAAGACCATGACGCCTCAGGCAATGGTCACGATGTATGATGCATTGAATGTTTCTTTACCCGGAAAGGTAGCGGTAAAGATTCATTCAGGCGAAGTAGGGAATCAGAATTTTATTCGGCCTGCTTTTATGAAACCGATCATCGATCATGTGAACGGTACAATTGTGGAATGCAATACCGCCTATGAAGGTAAGCGTGATACCACCGAAGCACACAAGGAAACGATGAAGTTGCATGGCTGGTGTGATGTTGCGGATGTGGATATTATGGATGAGAACGGGGAGATTGCTTTGCCAATTGAACATGGCTTTCATTTACAGGAAAACTTTGTTGGAGCTAATATAAGCAACTACGATTCTATGCTCGTATTATCGCATTTCAAGGGTCATCCTATGGGCGGCTATGGGGGCGCATTGAAGAACATTTCCATTGGTGTCGCATCATCCCATGGCAAGGCACATATTCATGGAGTTGGTGATCCAAAGGAAATCTGGACGGCTGATCATGATAGTTTCTTGGAGTCCATGGCAGATGCCGCCTCCAGCATTGTGAATTATTATCATGATAAAATTGTTTATATCAACATTATGATGAACATGTCGGTGGACTGCGATTGTTGTGCTGTGGCAGAAGATCCCGCTATTGCGGATATTGGCATTCTAGCTTCACTGGATCCGGTAGCCTTAGATCAGGCTTGTCTTGATATGGTATATAAGTGTGATGACCCCAATAAAGATCATTTGATTGAACGCATTGAATCTCGCAACGGCGTTCACACCATTGAGGCCGCATCACAGCTTCAGATCGGTAATCGTGAATACGATCTCATCATGGTGGAAGCTTAACCTCAAGATTCATAGTCACAGATATGAAAAATGTCTATGATTATGATCTTTTTTGTATCTTTTAGCATCTAACATTGTAGATAAAAAGCAAATCTAGAATTAATATGTAAGTAAGTATTATCATTGTTATGTTCTATATTTCGCTTTAATATTTAACTTAAAATTAATATCCATAATTTAACAATTAAGAAATGAGTCAATAATGATAGACAATCATGAATATCTTTGTTATACTAAAAATGCTACAAGGATGGAGGTAATTTAAGTATGGACAAGTCCGTAATTCGCTATGTAAAAGAAATACAGGATGGAAATGATCAGGCATTCAATGATCTTTATCATTCCATTTATGACGATGTTTTTCGTATGGCTTGTTCAGTTCTTCACAATCAGGCGGATGCCAGTGATGTGACGCAGGAAGTTTTTATCTCCATTTATAAAAATATTCATCTATTAAAGGAAGTCGAGGCATTTCCCTTGTGGGTACAAAGAATCGTATTTACGCGCTGTACCCGATTGTTTCGTAAACGCAAAGAGCCATTGATGAATGAAAATCAAGAACGCACGCTTGCTTATGAGACAGAAAAGGATAAGGATTTTTTGCCGAAGGAAAAATTTGATGATGAGCGTGAACAGGAACTCATGCGCCAAATGGTAAGCAAGTTGCAGCCGAAGCATCAGGATGTTATATCTTGTGTTTACTTTAAACAAATGAGTTTGAAGGAAGCGGCAGATTATTTACGTCGTCCCGAAGGAACGATAAAAAGTCAACTATTTGCGGCACGAAAAGAATTATACGGGTATATCAAGGACTATGAGCGTAAGAATCAAAGGAAGATCAATTTCTACGATTGGGGAACACCAACGACCACTGGCTTTTATGCCTTGGCAAGACTTAGGGAACAGTGGAATCTCATGAAACAAGGCGCGAAGTTTTGGCAGACCCTGATGATTTCCAGCAGTATGGCTATGACAATTGCCTGTGTCGGTGCAGGGGTAAATATTTATCGTATGAATGAAGCAGCACAAATAACAGCTCAGGATATGGATACACAGCCGCAACAACAGAAAAAATTTAATGAACAGATCGTATTGGGGAGAAGGATTGATACACCCCAAGATGCTTATTTTATGCTTGTGGATTGGGGTGGTTCTCCGGAATATGCCAAGTTAAAGGATAGGACAGAAATTGATGAAATGCGTAAGCTCGTGAATACATTGGAAAAAGATCAAGGGATTTATTGGGCACGATTCCAGCGTGAAGGCTGGATGAGTGTATTTGAATGATGAATGTAACAGCCGATGTCATCAGCGTAAAACGATCACAATGAATACTATAGATAAAATGATTGAAGTTTTTGACAGACAAACTAAATTTTAGAAAACATCGGATAGAAATAACGTTATGTGTTGTTACGAATTTTAAAAAGTCTTGATTTCTTTCGCTTAGTTGCATATAATAATAGCGGATGAGCTGAAGCATAGCGGTATGCTTACAAGCAGAAAAGGAAGATGTTACCAGCATCTTCCTTTTTTGCGTATTCTTTCAGTGCATCATCATGTTATTTCTTCAATTCTCTGATTATCAGAAGTATAACAACCAGTGTTAAAAATTCTGAATACATTGAATGAACTGAAACATAACGACAATCCTACTTGAATACGTTCTGCCATGTTAAACCTATCGGTGGTATGGGTTTGAGGGGGCATAAGCCTACCTCCTGCCACGTTGTGGCATAATCATTATATCAGAATAATTCCTGGTGTGAAGCAGTCTTTTTTTTATGCTTTCTAACAGCGTTGCTTTTATGCCATTTTTAATTTTCCAATAATCTATTTTAATAATAAAAATTCACACTATAGTATTGTTTACATGTTCGTTTTAATTCGATAAAGTAACATTATAGAATGGAAATTTCATAATTACCACAATTTACATGTGCTATTTTATTATAGATTATGTTATATTGTAGCTTATGTCAATATAATATGTCTATTTATAAAATAATCTATTCAATTATTCGTTTCAAAATACAATAATTGTAAATTATTGTTGCAAAATAATAATCTTTAAAAAAAAGTGAAGAAATTTAGAACCGATTTTTTAATGGGCGGTACTATTGTACAGATATAAGTGTGTAACAGGAAGGGATGCGAGTTATGAGAAAGAGAAGATGGATTGTATTATTCATTGCCTTATGTGCATTCATACCAATAATTGTCAATGAAATTTTGGATATGAATCTGTTTGCGGCAGGAACGATAGGCAATACACCTAACGGTGGCGTCGCAAGCTCTTTGCATACAGGGGATGAAGTACATTTAGGCAAGGCCGCTGATGATACCTTTTTTGTGTTAGGACAAAAGGATGGCTATCTGTATTTATTAAAGAAAAATACAGTAGGTTCTGCGACCAATTATAATACGGCATTAACCAATGCCAACGCCTATAAATCCGAAACCAATTTCGGAAAGGTAGGAAACGCACATCTTTCTTTATCGGGAAATAGTGTGAGCTTGATTTCTAAATCAGAATTACAGGGGATAAGCGGACTTGTATCGAATAACGAAATCGCATCATCAATAAATCTGAATGCAGGAAAATGGTGGTTAAAGGATGCTAATACAACGACAAACCGCGCAAGCTTTGTGGATGGCAGAAACATGAATGCAGATGGTGGGATTAAAAAAGCAACCAGTACGATTGTATATAACGATCCAAACGGTGGAACTTGTAATAATGTGAGCACCGGAGAAGTAGGTATTATGCCAATCAATGCTTTTAATGCGACTACTGTTGTAAAGAATAAATATGTGTCTAGTGCAAATTTAAAGCTTGATTTTCCAGGTATTAAGGGAATGACTGTAACACTTTTTTTAAATGATAATGGCAATTGTTCTTCTGGATCACAAGGCAAAACAACTATGAGTAGTAATACTGCAACTTATGTATATGTAAGAAGTAATACCGGTCTTGAATCATGGTCTTCTGGCAAAGCATCAGGACTGCCTGCTGCTATAATGATTAGAGATAATTGGAGACCACGGCCTATTATAAATTCAAGTGGTAATGTTGTAGTAGACAATCCCAATATAGGGCCAATTAACTTTACATCTGGAACATGTTATCCAACATATTATAATAATCAGAATGTTACAATTGACCCAAGGACAAACAATGATAAATTAACTGCTTATAAGTTTGGCACAAGATCTTTTTCTATTTCAACTTCCATTTCCGGAACCCCAACGATCACAACCACTAACTGTCCCACGCTTACCAATCCCGCAGGAAGCGCTTTGGTAAGACCATATGTAAAAATAAAGGCATCGGATATAATCATGCGAAACAATGCCAAGCGTGCTTATTCTCCTTCTGCTGTATTGAATGATAATAACCTTCCTAAATCCGATAATGCCGGAAGTTTTTTGACATTAGAAACTTCTAAACTAAGTGTAGGTTTAAATAGCGGGACTACTGGTGTATTAGGTAATGTATTGGAAGTAGAAAAACCTAGAACCGGTACTACCATTAGCTTACCACTTTATTTCGGCACAGAGAATCTATTTGAAGGTACACGCTATGTTTCTGCGGAAGCGAAAGATATAAATGATAATACAGTTTATAGCGTATTAGGCACTGTAGGCACAGGAAATACTGCCAATGTAAATATTGATTATGCGAATCTATTAAAACCGGATACCAACTCATTCAAGGTCACATTGTACTTAGAGGATAGCGGAGCCGGCAACACTTCCTATAGAAGTAAAGCCACAGAAATTACTGTTAAGTTAAAAGAACCGCAATATATTCGATTTGATACAAATAATTCAGGTACACTTACTTATGGAAAAAAGATTACAGTGAATGCGGAATTATTTGATTTTGAAAGAGATACACAAAGCAATATAAAACAATCAGGTAGCGACTTAACTTTTGCGATAGCGAGCGAAGATCATGCCAAAGCCTATATTGAAAGTCAAACATATGATAGGGACAATGGTAATGCACAAGCAGTCATCGTACCATTAACAGGTACAGGAAGCTTTACATTAGAAATCACTAAAAATGGTGATGACATTTATTTCAATGCGGAAAAGAAAACAGTCAGTATTCAATTGAAACCAAAGAAATTGACACTTACACCGCCGATGATCACGACCGCAATCGGTGACATGATGCCTTCATTGGAACCGGAAGCACTGATTGTCGATCCAGGTGATGGATTAGTGAATGGAGATGTCGCCCCAACTGAACTCTATCCGAGATTAGAGCGGATGGATATCGCATTGGCAGAACATCCGGCGGTAGATGGAGTAGTCACGAATCCGGGAGATTGGAAAATGTTGTTCCCTGATCCTAATACGTTGACAGGGACAAATATAACGAATTTTCTGAATAAATACGATGTAACATTTGTGGATTATGATGACGATGATGATTATGTATTTAAAGTAGATCCGGATGGTATCTTAGAGAGATGGATAGAAATTTATTGCCCTCAGCCAAAAGAAAACGGATGGTATAAAGCAGATGTAACACTACGACCATCGCAGGAAGCGAAGTATTTCGGATATTTTGATATAGCACTCATTGAAGATGAAACAGAAGAAACATTTGATTCCACAGTAATATTAACCAATGATACGACAGGATTTAGACCGACGATCAAACTAAAGAAAACAGATGGAGAGATCAGTCATGCCAAACAATTGAATACAAAGATAAAGATTGATCAAACAGATCCAACAGTGAATATCATCGTACCGAGCGGTTGGGTCAATGTGAAAAAGACAATTAACATACAAGCAATCGATGAAACTAGTGGAATCGATAGTACAAATGCGGAAAGTGTGAAAGTATACTATATTGATCCTTCAACGAGCATTGAACAAGAAATCACACTCACCAACAATGGTGGAGGAAATTATCAATTTGATGCGATGAACAATGGTCTTTATAGATTTGTAGTAAAAGATCGAGCAGGAAATGTATTAGAAACCTTTAAGAATATCCGACAGATTGATACGACACCGGCATCCTTAACGGCTGCCTTAGGAAGCCTATCCGCAGATGGAGATATCCATGATATCGAGGTCACAAGAGT
>CANDJN010000059.1 GCA_947385085.1 uncultured Erysipelotrichaceae bacterium
GAGGACGGCACTTTTTTAGTATGGATGATAGTAGTGATCGGTGAATAGTAACAGACATTTCAGGAAAATTTGAAAAAAGAAAAAAAACGCTTGCATAATTTCATAGTATTTGGTATTATAAGTAGGCGCTGATAAAGCGGAATGTGTGCGCCCATAGCTCAACTGGATAGAGCGTTTGACTACGGATCAAAAGGTTGCGGGTTCGACTCCTACTGGGCGCGCCATACTTTATCGGGATGTAGCACAGCTTGGTAGTGCACTTGATTTGGGATCAAGGGGTCGCAGGTTCAAATCCTGTCATCCCGACCATTATATACATGGCTGGGTAGCTTAGCTGGCTAGAGCATCCGGTTCATACCCGGAAGGTCGTGGGTTCAAGTCCCACCCCCGCCACCATCTTTGCTAATGAGGACCCTTAGCTCAGTTGGTCAGAGCATCCGGCTCATAACCGGTGGGTCGTAGGTTCGAGTCCTACAGGGTCCACCATATTACTTCCAATCCATGGAGGAATACCCAAGTGGTTGAAGGGTCCGGTCTTGAAAACCGGTAGGTCGGGAAACCGGCGCCTGGGTTCGAATCCCAGTTCCTCCGCCATTTTAAAAAAAGAAAAATTAATATTTACACATCGCGGGGTAGAGCAGTCTGGTAGCTCGTCGGGCTCATAACCCGGAGGTCGTTGGTTCAAATCCTTCCCCCGCAACCAAATGGTTCCTTAGCTCAGTTGGTAGAGCAAAGGACTGAAAATCCTTGTGTCCCCAGTTCAATTCTGGGAGGAACCACCATTAAAAAATAGCGTTCTGGCGATTGTCAGAATGTTTTTTTTTATTTTCATTTATAATAAAGAATTGATCTGTTCACTATATTGCTTTTTTGCGTTTGATCCAATGGTTTTGGAATGAATAAGTACTGTGCTTAAAAGAAGACAAAGAAAAAAATAAAAGAAAAATGCTGAAATTTTTGGAATTCGCATCATTATCGTGTATATAGAAAGTAGACGATAATAAGGGAGGAAACAAGATGTGCAATTACAAGCAGCGACAAATGAATAAAAAGGCAACGATACAGGCTGTAAAACAGCAGCTTCAATTTTTATCGGAGAATGCTTGGATCTTACGGCAAGATCATAATATGGTGGAGGATTCGCATGATCTAATGGATTTTATTTCTTATACAAGAAGCGTTATTATGGTAAACCATGATCATTCTTTTAACCTGTCATCATCTCCGATTATTGAGGCGATGAACCGCCAAGAGAATATGATTGATTTTCAGCGCCACCGACAACAGGAAATGATGCGTCAAATGACTATATTGATTCAGGCGATCGACTTGTTGCCAATAAAAGAAAAGCGGTGCATTTCCATGAAATATATCATGCATTCTCCTTACCAGACCATGGCAAGAGAACTGGAAGTATCCTTTAGCAGTGTTGGAAGAATACTGCGCCGTGCTTATTTTCATTTGGCGCAATTACTGGAATTGGAAGTTTATGATTGATTATCATATACTCAATGGTGTATCCGAAACCATGAAAGACGATGAAAATATGAGAGAATCCATCGGTGAAACGATTTTCAAGGCTACTGAGGGCATTTTTATATCAAAGGTATCAATCATAGCCATATAAGACTTGTTTAAAAGGAGGAAGCGATAGAATAACGTTATGAATTGACAAGCAGGGTCAACATGTTAAAAAAATGAGTGTTTTTCTGTGATTTATGATTGATTAATCATTGAAAACGAGTAAAATAGAGGATGTAGCGAAAAGGTAAGAATCAAGATTCTTATCAGAAATAAAAAGGATAGAAAAGAAGGCTTTCTATGGTTCATTACATACATTCTTTTTTAGATTTTAAGAACTTTACTCCGGCACAGAAAATTGCGGGGAGTTTTTTACTTGTTATTATGCTGGGAACTGTTTTATTGATGCTGCCGATGGCGCACCGTGATCATCAGTTCTATTCGCTTATTGATGCGTTATTTACGGCAACCAGTGCGACATGTGTAACCGGCTTGGTTGTGGATGTCACCGTGCAGGAATTTACCGTCTTTGGACAGGCGGTCATTTTGATGCTGATTCAAATCGGTGGGCTTGGCTTGATGACACTGATGGCGGTATTTATTCTGCTTTTGAAAAGCCGCTTGTCAATGCATGAGAAAATGGCAATGAAGGAAATGCTGAATCAGGATCAAGTATTTAATATGCATCGCTTTCTAATGGATATTTTGAAATATACAATGCTATTTGAAGGGTGTGGGATGGTATTGCTGGCATTGCGCTTTATTCCTGATTTTGGGTTATTGCGCGGCTTGTTCAAGGCATTGTTTGTGTCTGTTTCTGCTTTTTGTAACGCCGGCTTTGATAACTTGGGCAGCGCAAGTCTGATGGACTATGCTCATGATCCACTGGTCATTTTGACCATCATGGCATTGATCGTATTGGGGGGGTTGGGATTTGCGGTATGGTTCGATCTACGCGATAAATTGAAGCTTTGGCTAAAGCGTGAAATCAATTTAGAAAAATTCCGCAAGTCGTTAAGCCTACATACAAAAATTGTACTGTTCATGACTTTTCAATTAATATTGGTAACAGCGGTGATACTGTTTTTGTTAGAATTTCAAAATGAGGGGACTATCGGAACGTTTGCTTGGTGGGAAAAGGGCATGACTTCCTTATTTGAATCTGTGACCCTGCGTACTGCTGGTTTCGCAAGTATTAACTATGCCAACCTAACATTGGCATCAAAGTTCCTCATGGTGCTGGTTATGTTTGTCGGAGGCTCGCCGGGAGGTACAGCAGGCGGTGTTAAAACGACAACTCTCGCAGTTTTGTTTTTATTCATTATAGCGACTTTGCGCGGGCATATCCATACGGTGATGTTCCGCCGGTCAATTTCCCGTGATATCATCGTACGTGCCATGAGTATTTTCTTTATCAATCTGCTCACATTGATTATGGGGATTTTCCTGTTGTGTATTTTAGAGGACAAGCCGTTTATTGATCTTGTCTTTGAGGCAGCCAGTGCCCTTGCCACTGTGGGATTGTCTTTGGGCATCACTTCCACATTAAGTGTCGGCGGAAAATTTATCATCATTCTTCTGATGTTCGTCGGACGGGTAGGTATTACCACCTTTATCATGTCATTGATTTCACATCATAACCTGAAGCAGCGTAACGCTGTCGCATATCCGAATGGAACTATTATTGTTGGATAGGAAAGGAGCACAGTATGAAAGCTATGAAACAAGTGAAAAAACAATATGCGGTATTGGGTCTGGGGGTGTTTGGATCTACCGTTGCCAAAACATTGAGCCGCTATGACTGCGAAGTATTGGCATTGGACATTGACATTAAATGCGTCAATCGACTGGCTGATATGGTAACTCAAGCTATGCAATGTGATATTACCGATCTGGAACAGATGCGCGCCTCGGGTGTAGCGGATTGTGATGTGGCAATCGTGGGAATGGGAAATCATTTGGAGGAAACCGTCTTAGCGATCATCAATCTTCGTGAACTGGAAGTACCCTATATCGTTGCGAAAGCCAAAAACAAACGCTATATGCAAATCTTCTCATCGGTAGGAGCCAATCGGGTCGTGCGACCGGAAAAAGAGATGGGACGTGTAGTAGCCAAAAGTCTTTTAAGCAATAATATCGTGGATATGATTGACATTGATGATGAATTCAGTATGGTGGAATTGGAAACACCGCTTTCGTGGGTGGGAAAGAGTCTGCGTGAATTGGATGCCCGCCGCCGTTACGGAGTGAATGTGCTGGGTATTCGCAGACCCCAAGATAAAAAGCTGTCATTATCCCCGGATGCCGATTATATCATTGATGCCTGTGATCATCTTGTAGTGATCGCCGATGCCGATACTTTTGCCAAGATTGACGATTTTAATAAAATTTAACAGACTGTGTGAAAGCACAGTTTTTTGTCACTTTTGCCCAATCACCATAATACAATATACTATGGAGGAATGTATATGGTGGAAATCAAGAGCCTTGAGCTATTTGATAAGTCATTTATCGGGATGTATTTGCATCTACCCGGTTATCCCTTGTATTTGATTATATCCACAAAAACCATATTGGCTCAGAATATGCTGGATATTCAATATTTTCGTAAAGATGTACCGGTGTCGGTGGTCATCTGCGAATACCGCTATGGTTTTCAAGCGATGCTGAATGCAAAGGTCATTGCGATGAACGATGCGGCAAAGGCGCATGGTGTTACACTGGAAATGAAAGGAAAAGAGGCGCTGCGGCTTTGTGAAAACAGCACGTCATAAGCAGCGCCATTGGTTGCGCAATCGCATAATATGTGGTCTGGGTATATTTGTGGTATTATTTGTATGGTGGGTTCGCTCTTTCAATGCTTATATGGAACCGCGCTTACAGGCAATCGCAAAACAAAATGTCATCTTTGCGATCAATAATATCACTCACTCCGTATTAACGGATTTGGAATATGACCCGCAGGAATTAATTCATACCACAACGCTGGATGATGGGACGATTGTATCCGTGGAGTATGATTCCTATCGCTTGAATCAAATCTTATATACTGCCCTTAACACAATTGATGAAAGCTTAGCGGAAGCGGACGACCATCAGGGTCTTCCGGATGGGGAAGAAATTTATTTTAAAAACGGCGCGGTATATGAATGTCCGTTGGGGCTTTTGACCAAAATTCCATTTCTGGCTAATTGGGGTCCCCGCATTCCCATTCGCTTAAAGCTCTTGAATGATGTCACCGGAGAAATTAAAGTTGACAGCACCCCCTATGGCTTAAATAATACGCTGGTGCGAATCTATATGAAAATCAGTGTCAAAACACAGGTGATTACGTTATTAAGCACATCAGAGATGGAAACGAATACGGAAATACCGATTGTCGTTCAAATCGTAAATGGAAAGGTACCGCAGATTACTCCTTATTATTCTGCTTCATGAATCCATTCATAAGGCATAAAAAGCATAAAGGTACTCTTTTCACGAGAAAAAGCCTGCCATTTTATAGATTGTGACAGGGAACCTTTGAAATCTTATAAAAAATAGTGTATGATAGAGGAGTAAGAAGATAGGAGCGATTTCAGAGATGAAAAAAATGATAGCGTTGTTATTATGCTTGGCTGCTTTAACAGGATGCTTTCCCGCTTCCAGCGGAGTGGTTCATGCCGGCGCAAAAGAAGCGATTGCGGCGTTTGAAAGCAAGGATGACATGATTTTGGTTGTAGGTAAATCCACTTGCGGTGCCTGTGAAGAATTCCAGAAGGTATTGGATGAGATTGTTAAAAATTATGATATTCGTATTACCGAGGTTTATATGGATGATGATCCGACCGTTGATGAGGAAACGGGTCAGAAAACCTATCCGGAATATGAGGAGCTGGAACAGTATATCGGTGTTGTGGCAGGAACCCCTACGGTATATTTTGTTCAGGAAGGCGCAATCAAAGGGGTATTTACCGGCTCTGTCTCCTATGACACTTTTAAAAACAAGGTTGATAAATACGGATTTTTAAAAAAGGTAGAGGATTCAGAATAAGCAAAGCTTTATAAAAGGATACGAGCTCTCAAACGCAATGATTTGAAAGCTCGTTTTTTCTTTTATGAATATAAAAAACATGAACCTCTGGTTGATGGAAGTCCATGTCAATATTCAGGCTATGCCTGAAATGAGAAAAGGATAGAAAGTTTGAAAACTTAGAGGGAGAAATATAAGGTAAGTGCTTTTATGCTTACCTTGCACATAGTATACAAGATATGTTTAAAGAGAATTTCAATCTATTATGGAGAATTATGTGATTTTGCGATCATCGAACATTCAAAATTCGTGATATAATAACATTGAGGTGGTTTTATGAAAATTCACACATTTGATGAGAAAGTATTACAGGAGGCAGCGCAAAGTGCTTTTCCTGAAAGCTATGTAGAAATAACGCAGGCAGATTTGTATTTAAAAGGAAAGGGCGCAGGACGCTATCGTGCATCATGGCTGGATCAAGATATTTATGTGAGTACGGAATATGCCTATGTGGATGAGATAGAAAACGGCAACCGCACCAGGGTCAAGCTTCATATTCCGTGTGTATTAATCAAGCATGATCCTTATGAAGTTGTATATGATTCTCGTGATCGTTTTTATGCGGCATATGAAAAGGAAGGAACCGTTGCATTTATGAAATATGTAGAACTTATTGTCAAGCTAGGGGAAGATATGGAACAAATGGAAGTGTTGACACCAGTTAGTCAGTGCTCAATTTAAATGATATTAAAAATTTAAACACTTGATTTATTGAGCACTGCGAACAAATCAAGGAAAAGAATACTCTAATAAGTGAATATTTCAAAAGCAATTCTGGTAGGTTGTTCTTTTTGCGTATTTTCACAATAACAAAAAAACATACAAATTACGGAAAAGGTGTATCAAAAGGTACACCTTTTTAAACGCGCAATTTCAAGTGAAAAATATATGTTTTATAACGATAATTCCTATATTTTACCTTACTTTCCCCTTGTCTTGATAAGTGTACTTTTATAGACAAAGCAGGGAAAGGAAGATCGTTGTGTGGAAGAAATTATTGGTTTGTTTAATCGCATTGATAGCGGTAAGCTCGATTGGCATTACATTATTTAAGGGTAGTATCAATGCGGCAGGAACGATAGGCAACACGCCAAACGGTGGAGTCGCAAGCTCTTTGCATACAGGGGATGAAGTACATCTTGGCACAGCCGGTGATGACATTTATTCTGTTCTAGGACAAGAGGATGGCTACTTGTATTTGTTAAAAAAGAATGCACTAGGGGATCCAACGGATTATAATAGTGCCTTGAGTAAGGCAAGTGACTATAAAAATAAAGATAATTTTGGGGAGGTGGGGAATGCTCACTTTTCTTTATCAGGAAATGGAGTAAGCTTGATTTCAAAAGCAGAATTACAGGGGATAACCGGACTTGTATCAAATAATGAAATCTCATCATCAATAAATCTAAATGCAGGTAAATGGTGGTTAAAGGATGCTAATACAACGACAAACCGCGCAAGCTTTGTGGATGGGCTCAATATGGCGGCAGACAGCGGAATCAAGAAAACAACGGTATCGGAGGTTGTATTAAATGATCCAACAAGTCCGGGAGGAACGTGTAGTACCGTGTCAACGAACGAAACAGGAGTATTGCCTATCGAAGCCTATTCAGATAAGGTAATAAATAAGCAATATATTTCCAGTGCAAATATACATTATAGCTATCCTGGAGTTCCAGGAATGAGTGTTAAATGTTGGGAAAAAAATAGTTCTTCTCCTGCTAATCCATGTGGTGGCAACGCTATAGCTAATACGACAGAATCAGGAAATTCCAATACACTCTCATATTCAATAGATGGTTCAGGGAAAAAAAGTTATACAAAAGGTACTGGAGGAAATTTTGCTACTTCTGTAATGATTAAATGGAATTGGTATCCTGTACCACAAATAAATAGTAGCGGTGGATATTATATAAATAATCCTAGTCCTAATGGTGGCAGTAGTATAAATTTTACCAATGGTCAATGTCTTGCTTCCTATATAGATAATTCAAATGTTCATGCAGATGGCACTACAAGCATTAACAAGTTTCGATTTTATCAAAGAGGGACACGCAGTTTCTCAGTCACTGCATCTATTTCAGGAACACCGACTGTTCAAACAGATTATTGTCCTACTTTGACCAATCCCGCAGGAAGTGCATTAGTACGACCTTATGTAAAACTAAAAGCGTCGGATGTAATCATGCGAAATAAAGCCA
>CANDJN010000060.1 GCA_947385085.1 uncultured Erysipelotrichaceae bacterium
AAAACTTATTTCAACATTTTCCTACTGTTGTGGAATTTACTTTTTCACTTTACCCCTTTTTAAAAATTATCAGTGTGCCATGACTTAAGACAAAAACAATCTAAAAACAATTCATACCATAAAAAAGCGCAGTAACACTGCGTTTTTTTATACAGCATTCTCTTTCGTTAATTCATTTTTGCTCTACTGGTACTTCTTTTTCTTACTCGCGGTATTTTTTTTGGCGGAAGTGTTTTTCTTTGCGGAGGTAGTATTCTTCGCTTTGGACTGTGATTGCGCCTGATCCTTCTTCGCAGCCTTTTGACTCAGCGGAATTTTGATAAAAATACTGAATACATTCTGCGGATATTCCATATCAATAGTGCCCTGATATTTTCCCACTACAGCCTGTACGGTTTTTAAGCCGATGCCGCCGAATTTCTTCCGTGATTTCAGCTGATTATTGACCTTGTTAATAAAGCCGTCAAAGGCATTGTCGATAACAATCGTCAAATGACCGTTTTGGATTTTACAGTCGACGTTGATAAAGCGCTTGCTGTAATCTTTAATATAGTCATTTGCCTCAATGGCATTTTCCATGCAGTTGCCAAATAAAATACATAAATCCAGATCGGGAATCTGCATATGATTGGTCAAATTAATGTGCGTTTCCAAATAAATCTGTTCCTGCTTACAGAGATAGTAATAATACGAAAATAACAGATTCACTGACTGATTCGTGCATACCGGAACCATGTCATGATCGTGAAAAGCTTTGGATATGCGATCAATGAAGACAGTGGCACCCGCCACATTATCATTCACCAGCAGTGAATTCATCGTCTGCATATTATTATCCAGCAGCTGAGTGCGCTTGTTCATATCCATATAGTGATTGAGCAGCATTTCATAATAATGGCGCCCACTCGTTAACAGATCCATTGGATCGGAAACGATCTCTTTGCGAATCGTTGTTTTTTCCTGTACGACATCGTGCTGCTTCTCCACCGCTTGTGTTCTGGTAAAAGAAGCAAATAGGATGATATACACAGCGATCAGTAACATAACCATCATCGTCAGGGCAATGACATTACCGTTCATATTGGTTAAATCAGAAAGCATGATATAGTCAATCAGAAGCATTACAAAGGCGCTGATCGGCAAAATGCAGGCAACGGCAATGACCTTGTTAGGGGTATGCTCAAGCATTGTTTTAAAGGCTTTTTTCAGTCCTGCTGCGATGAGAATAAAATAGAAAAACATCAGGCACAAGGTAATGAAGCGAAACAATACATCCGGTGTTAAATCCTCGATGAAGTTGGCCTGAACCAGCGATGAGAACGTATGATTGGTTATGATGTTGCTGATAAGGTGAATCATCAGACAAAATAATAGACTGCTGAAATACGTGAATACGATTTTCGCTACCGAATCCTTATATAACAAAGGAATGATGACAAAGGGCAGAAAGCCAATGATATACTCTATAAATGTCAATGCAGAAAAGGAAGTAATAAAATATAAAACACCGATTCCCGCATAAAAGGCAGCGATGATGGAATATACCGCAGGCTTAGCCAATGCCTTAACAAAGGTGAGATCGCAGAGTAAAAAACAAGCCCAATAGACGCAGCTGCCATAGATAAAGGTATAAAGGGTCGCATCCTCAAGCATTGCTTTTCACTCCTTTCCGGCATATTTTTACATGTTAATATTATATAATGAAATTGCTAAATAGAAAAGATTGTTTATAAAATAGAATCATTTCATTTCCCTACAATATGCGTAAAAAAGGCAATAAGGTAAAGATTGGAAGAAAATTATGGAAAATCTTATGAATTTTTTTACCAAGCATAAGAGCTAAACATATCGCCTTCCTTATTCTGATGCTTTTCCCGGAAATAGAAATTGTATTTTTTGAAAATTTTTATAAGGATGATCCGAGAACAGGTGTATGTTTGCTTTATGATGGGTGAATGATTCTGTCAGTTTGAAAAAAGTGAATGAATAAACTCGGTTTCATGATGAAGGAAGGTATATCAAGAGATTAAGGATCAGTCTTATCAGTATCCCATGTGATACCTATGCTTAAGAACATAAAAAGGCGCTGTCTTTATGACAACACCAATCATAATGATAAGATTTTTACAATCCTTTTTATGCCTCGCTATGAAGCATGGAGTGAGTTTGGCGATCAAAATCCAGACCTTCAAATTGAAGCCGATAGTACTTGGCATAGACGCCGTTTTGTTTCATTAATGTGTCATGATCACCGCGCTCCGCCATTCCCGATTCATTGATCACGATGATCTCATCGGCATTGCGTATGGTAGATAAGCGATGGGCAATCGTAATGGTCGTGCGATTTCTGGCCAATTCCTCCAAGCTGCGCTGAATGTGTCGCTCACTTTCATTATCCAAGGCGCTGGTCGCTTCATCCAAAATCAAAATTTTCGGATCCTTTAAGAATACACGTGCAATGGAAATACGCTGCTTTTGACCGCCGGACAAACGTGTTCCCCGCTCTCCGACAAAGGTATCATAGCCTTCCGGTAAAGAACAAATGAAATCGTGAATATTGGCTTTTTTCGCTGCTTCAATAATTTCATCCATTGTCGCATCCGCTCGGCCATAGGCGATGTTTTCCTGAATCGTTCCCGTAAACAAGTAGACATCCTGCTGGACAATGCCGATGGCTTTGCGCAAAGAATTTAATGTAAGCTTGCGCACATCGTGTCCATCAATACGCACGGCACCGCCAATCACATCATAGAAGCGAGGCAATAACGAACAGATGGTCGTCTTACCACCGCCGGAAGGACCAACCAAGGCAATGCTTTTCCCGGCGTCAATATGAATGTTAATGTTATCGAGTACCACTTCTTCTTTTTGATAGGCAAAGGATACGTTTTCATAATCAATGACACCCTGTATATCATCCAATGGCTGCGCATCGCTCGCGTCAACGATCTCCGGCTCAGTTTCCAGCACTTCTAAAAAGCGTTTGAAGCCGGAAAAGCCCTTTTGAAACATCTCGGTAAATTCCACGAGAATTTCAATCGGCGCGACAAAGATATTGATATAAAGGGCATAAGTTGCCAAGGTAACCGGCTGTAGTGTTCCCATTGCCACAAAATAACCGCCGGCGACCAAAATGATGATATAAAGCAGTCCTTCAAAGAATTTATTGCCGCCATAGAAGATTCCCATAATCTTATAATTACTTTCTTTGGATTTCAGAAAGCGAATGTTGGACTGATAGAACTTCTCCCGCTCTAAATCTTCATTCGCAAAGCTTTTGACTACGCGGATGCCGGCAAGAGAATCCTGTAAGCGGGCATTGACACCGGCAATCTTACGGCGATTATCGGTAAAGGTCTCCTGCATTTTACGATTTTGATGGTAGGAAAACACCAGCATAATCATTGTAACACAAAGTAAAATCATGGTCAGCGGAACATGAATTAATGATAAAAGAATAAAGCTGCCGATAATTTTTATTAATGAGATAAACAGATTCTCCGGTCCATGGTGAGCGAATTCTGAAATATCGAATAAATCAGAAACTAGCTTACTCATCATTTCCCCGGTATTATTGCGATCATAATAGGAAAATGAAAGCTTTTCATAATGATTAAATAAATCCTGACGCATATCACTTTCCATGCGGGCGCCCATGATATGCCCTTGACTGCTTACATAATAGCGACATAGAGCGCGAATGGTATACATAAGCAATAGACCGATGAACAGCATGCCCAAGCTGTTTAAGATCGCTTCCTTGGTATTCAGATATAACGTCTTATTCAGATAGTTCAATACTTGGGGGAAGGCAAGATCAATCACGCTGATTAATAATGCGCAGATCATATCCAATATGAATATTTTCCGATAGGGACGATAATAACGAATAAATTTTTTCAACACTTTCATAAGTTCCCTCCTCAATTTCGCTATTATAGCGCAAATGAAGGGAAATTTCCACAATTATCACTCATTACATCACTTAGGATGTTTCATCAATGCTTGACAGAGATTTCCGTTATTTTATGATCGTGTAGCGGGTGTTTCTTGCTTTTCCGTTTTGTTTCAACAAGTGGTTTTAAACCATTTTTGCAAGTAATCTGGAGGCAGTAGAGGTTGTGATCGACTTTGCATATTCTAAAATGCTTTGCTCTTCCTTACTTAAGTTGTTTTGTGTTTTGGCATTCTTTTTAGCTATCGTAAACGGCTCAGTTCTTTTTTATATCGGTGGTTCTCATCACACTCCTAATCAAGTGATGATACGATTGAACCGAATATGACACGATATAAATAAGCTGGGATGCAGAAGCAAAATGATATGCAAAGTTTTACAGGATGAAACAGGAAAAGCAATAAATCTAATTGTAAAAACATGATAAAGGGTTTACAATGATGGCAGGGAGGATTACGTTATGAAAACTACCGTAAAGGATGTACAGTTTATTCAAAAGGATACGATGTGCTTTGGTGATTTATATCTGGAGGACGGCTTTGTTGAACGGATTGATTATAAAACACCGAAGCCATACAGCGATATTGCGATTCCCGGTTTTGTGGATGTACATACGCATGGCTTTCATGGTATATCCTGCGCTGAATGTGATCCTCAGGCACTGCTTCAGCTGGCAAGTGAATATGCGAAGCGAGGGATTGTCGGATTTGCGGCAACGATTGATTCACGCCCACTTCATGAATATGAGCCGATCATTGCGGCTTATCGCAGTGCTTTTCAAGGCGAGTACCTCGGCGCGCGCTGTTATGGACTTCACTTGGAAGGACCGTATCTGAATCCCTTGGAGGCAAAGGACAGTGATCCGCAAAGTTATGAAGCGATTAATTTAAGCGAATTGGAACAATTTTTAACGCGCCATCATGATATTGTGCGTATCATCAGTATCGCGCCGGAGCTACAGCATGGCATGGAAGCAATCGCCCTATGTAAAAATTTCGGTGTTCATGTGAGCCTTGCGCACACACGCTGTAGCTATGAAGAAGCCCTGGCAGCGATAGCACAAGGCGTCAGCCAGGTCACGCATTGCTGTAATGCGATGGAGGATATTGATCATCATCATGCCCAAGCGTTGGATGCGATCATTAATTCTGATCTTCTCTGTGAATTAAATATGGATGGGGTTCATATTCAGAGACCGATGTTACGGTGGCTGATTCGCTTATTGGGAAAAGATCGCATTATGGCGATTTCCGACGGCTCCAAATTCAGCGGCTTTGAATATCCGGATGGCTTTCAGCTTGATGAAAACCACGTTGTAAAAAACGATGCCGTTTACTGTCATGACCATTTATCCAGTTCCTTCCGTGATTTATTGGATGCCTTTCGCTATCTCTATCACGATCTGCATTATTCCTTAAGCGATTGTATTCAAATGACCAGCACCAATGCCGGTAAGTGTTTACAGACATGGAATTATGAGATCGGTCTCGGTAAAAAAGCCGATTTGGTCATATTGGATCACAATCTGGAATGCAAGGACGTTATTATTAAAGGCAAGCGATCGTTATAATTTTAAGAAATAAATATACACCGTTTTCATGAACCAGCACTGATATTTTATAATGTCTTCGATATGAAAACAATTATATTCTATCTGTGAATTAGGCATAAATAGTACTATTTTCTCATATAATATAGCCATGAAAACAAATGTATACACAAAGCTCACTTTTGCGGAAATATTAGAAGATTCCATTCATCGTTCCCCTTATAACAATGCACAGGTAGCTCAGCATTTGGGTGTATCCAAGGGAACAGTATCGAATTGGGTAAGCGGCACACGAAAACCGGATATTGATATGGTCATTAAAATATGTATCTTATTGGATGTCGATATTTATTATATGATTGGTGCGTCATTGCCCAGCGGCGAATTACATCCAAAGGAACAGGAAATGCTCATGTTGTTTCGGGACATGAATGCGGAATCCAAACAGGCGATTTTAAATATCGCTCATATTCTCGCAAAACAAGCTGAACAAGAAGCATAGAGGTAGGAAAACTTACCTCTTTTTTTATATGTCATAGCAATACCACTCATTAAAATTAAGCGCTCAAAGGCCGGAAATAAACTATTTATATTACCGTTTAACTATTTATCTTTGAGTTTGCGTATTTAATTGTCTTTTGTTGAATTTATATGAAAAATTTGGAATTTCCATTTCAATGTTTACAATTTTAATAATATAATTTATAATGACAATATATGAAATATTAATTTTAATGCAAGTGAGGAGGTTATCATGATGGAACAGATCAGTACAGAAATCATTCAACGGGCCCAGCAAGGCGATGATGATGCCTATCAATTAATCTATGATCATTATTACAAACATGTATATACCTATGCATTGCGGCTTTCACAGAATGATGCGGATGCCAAGGATATTGCGCAGGAGACATTTCTTCAAGTATACAAAAGCATACGTGATTTACAAAAGCCGGATTATTTTCCATTATGGCTGAATCGTATCGTATACAGTAAATTTCATCGTATCTTGTCCAAACAAAAGGAAACTGCAATTGAACAGGATACGCTTCAATATCATGTAGATCAAAGTCAAAAGGCAAAGAATTACAATGAAAGCAATCTTTTGGATGATGAAGAAGTGATAAAGCAGATGATCACAAAGCTAAGTGATAAGCAAAGAGAAGTCATTCAGCTTGTTTATTATGAGCAGTATACGACAAATGAAATTGCCAAATTATTAAATCTACCGGAAGGTACGGTAAAAAGCAGAGTGTTTGAAGCCAAAAAAGCACTGCGCAAGCAGATCAAAGAATTTGAACAATGTGAACATCGGAAACTGGAATTACATGCCGATACGCTTTTACCGTTTGGAATGGTTGCGATCATGGCAAAATTAAAGGATCTGTTTACACATTCTTCATTCTCACAAAAGATGTTGATTGCGTCTATGACAAGTATGGTGGTAGTAAGCAGCGTTGCCGTTTCTCAAACACTGCCTTATATAACAAATGAACAGGAGGAAGTTGAAGAAGTATTACCGAAAGCCGTATTTCATCCTGTCAATTATCAAAGCATCACCATCGATAATGCCCAATCCGCTTATTATGAATGTATGAAGTGGGCGCCTGATGCAAAGCATATCGCAAAAAAATCACAGGAAGAAAAGGCTGAAATACGACCGCTATTAGAAGAATTAAAAATTATTGACAGTCCTTATTATCAGTTATTGATAAATGATGGATGGTTAGAAGTATTTGAAAAATAAAAAAAATGAAATTTTTTCGCTTAATTCAACTAAGGAGTACCTAAAAAAAATATTGTTACATAAATGATGTCATAATGTATGATAGAATCATACTAGGAAAGAAGGCGGTCATTTATGAAACAAAGAGAATTGTTAAAAGCAGTCACAGGATTAACTCCATATCAAAAGCGGATACTTGAGTCATTTATTATCGATGCACTACATTTGAATGAAATTGACAAAGATTTGAAACCTACCGTTTGCCCTTACTGCACTA
>CANDJN010000061.1 GCA_947385085.1 uncultured Erysipelotrichaceae bacterium
GACAAATACAATGATGTACATGGGAATGGGAAGTATGTCATTAGGAATGATGTTATTCATTCTCTTTAAAAAGGAATCTTAATCGCAATTTTTAAAGCTGTGCTTGTTGTATAGGCACAGCTTTTGCTCGATACTGAATTCTTTGTATGTTTTTTTATCGATGCATATGTATCCTCGTTATGTTAAAATGTAAATGAAAATTGTGATTCATTATCATGTAGTCATGAAGTGAGATATGACGGTTCTCAGTCTCTGTCGTGTACATTTACAAAGACGCTGTTAAAATAAAGGCGTCAGGAGGTGAAAAAAGTGGATCAACAAAAGATCGGATGCTTTCTTAAGCAGCTAAGAAAAGAAAAGACGATGACACAGGAGCAGCTGGCTGAAAAGCTGGGAGTCTCCAATCGCAGTATTTCCCGTTGGGAGAATGGCACGACCATGCCCGATTTTGATTTATTGATTGAATTAGCAAAATATTATGATGTGGAAATGGAAGAATTATTAAATGGTGAAAGGAAGGGTGATCATATGAATCACGAAACAGAAGAAATGATGTTGAAAATAGCTGATTATAATAACAATGAAAGAAGGATTCTTACAAGGCGCTTATTTTGGATTTTTACAGCCGGATTGATCGCATTCTGCGTCTATATGATCAGTGACATTATGGGATTGGCAGAAATTGAAATGTATGCGAGAATTGAAGATTTTGCACTGGGTATCGTATTGGGCGTTTTAATAGTTGGAATGATTTTTTCCAGCCGTTATGCGATGAAAATAAGAGCGATGAAGAAACGTCTCTTGCATCGTAACGGTTAAACGATTATTTACCACTTTATTTCATTCCTGTTTATAATTTAACAATGTGATTTTTTATCCGATTTTCTATTGATGTTTACATGAATCAGTAGTACAATGAGCCAGTATCCTAAAAGGAAAATTCGTATGAATTTACATTGTGACAGTCTGTGATTGATAAGAAGACTCATGTATTACGGCAAGGGATACATTGAGTCTTTACTTTTTTTTCGCTATCCTTGTGATATAGAATATAATGGAGGGCTTGGAATTGGTGTGGAGCTGGCAGTTTGTTTTTAAAAGTATTTTATTGGGGATTGGACTGGCAATGGACGCCTTTTCCGTATCGTTGGTCAATGGATTAAATGAACCGAAAATGAGTAAAATTAAGATGTGTGGTGTTGCCGGGATGTTTGCCGCTCTGCAATTTCTCATGCCGTTAGCAGGTTGGTTTTGCGTACACTCGATCATGCAGTATTTTGCAGTGTTTGAAAGCTTTATACCGTGGATTGCATTTTTACTTCTTGCGTTGATTGGCGGCAAGATGTTAATGGAAGGTATTAAAAGTGAGACTGCACCAGAAAAAAGATCAAGTCTTACCTTCAAAATACTGTTGATGCAGGGGATTGCCACCTCCATCGATGCATTGTCGGTCGGCTTTACCATTGCGGAATACGGATGGCTTATGGCATTCGTGTGCGCATTTATTATAGGCACGATTACTTTCATGATCTGCATTGCTGCTTTGTTAATTGGAAAAACCTTTGGCACAAAACTTTCTGATAAGGCGCAAATTCTTGGCGGTATTCTATTGATTATCATTGGATTGGAAATTTTTATCACTGGTATGATGTGAAAGCTTCCTGTATGAGAAAGAAAAGTGGGTATATGATATAAGTAGCGATAAAGAATGGAGGCACTATATGTGTACCGCAGTAACTTATAAGACAAAGGATAACTATTTTGGACGAACAATGGATTACGATCTTTCATATGGCGATGATGTGGTGATTACGCCACGTAATTATCCGTTTCAATTCCGCAGCATGAATCCCATGGAAAAGCACTATGCGATGATCGGCACTGCCTGTGTTATGGATCATTATCCGCTTTATTACGAGGCAATCAATGAAAAAGGCTTGGGAATGGCAGGATTAAATTTTGTGGGCAATGCGGTATTGAAAAGTCCCCAAGAAAATTATGACAATATCGCTCAGTATGAGTTTATTCCATGGGTACTTGGTCAGTGTGCTACGATAGATGAGGTAAAGGCTTTATTAGAAAACATCAACCTTACGAATGTCCCTTACCATGAGCAGCTTCCATTGGCACAGCTTCACTGGCTGATTGCCGATAATAAGGAAGCAATCACGGTGGAAGCAGTAAAGGAAGGCATTAAGGTTTATGCTAATCCGATCGGTGTCTTGACCAATAATCCACCGTTTCAGGAACAAATGTTTCAGTTGAATAATTATATGCATTTATCTACCAAATCACCGCAGAACCATTTTTGCGCTGATTTGCCCTTACAAGTCTATAGCCGTGGCATGGGTGCTCTTGGGTTGCCCGGTGATTTATCGTCACAGTCACGCTTTGTTCGTGCTGCTTTTGTGAAAATGAATTCTTTTTGTGATAATTCAGAATCGGCAAGCGTGAGTCAATTTTTTCACATTCTTGGTTCCGTGGATCAACAGCGCGGGTGCTGTGAGGTGGCAGAAGGAAAGTTTGAAATCACAATCTATACGTCATGTTATAATCTAAATAAGGGGATTCAATATTATACGACTTATGACAATCATCAGATCACCGCTATAGACATGCATAAGGAAAATTTAGATGGTACAGAGTTGATCTCTTATCCCATGATTCAAGGAGAACAGATCAAACAGCAAAATTAATTATTTTAATTCATACGGCTGACAAGGGTCAGCCTTTTTCTATGTTGAGTAAGGTGTGCTTTTTAGCAGATGTAAATTAGACAAGAACTGAATCACGTCGGATAATTTAAAATAAAAAAAGCTGATTTCCATCAGCGTACTTGTTAACTGGTCGGGATAACAGGATTTGAACCTGCGACCTCTTCGTCCCGAACGAAGCGCACTACCAAGCTGTGCTATATCCCGATGCGACTACTATTGTACGATATATTATGGGGTAAATGCAAGTGTTTTTGTTTAATTTTTTAATAAATTCTGAATTTCTAATTCAACATCAGGTAGATCGCCTTATACCAATTTTTTGTTATGATTATATTCATCCAAGAAGTAAATATGAAACTTCATAAGATAAATTGAGATCATTGATCTTGCATAGAAAAGGAGGCATAACGATGCAGACTGTGAAATTCCATAGTATTACCAATGCGACCTCATTTTGTCCGTATGAGGGCGGTATGCAAAATCCATGCGGCAATCAGATGAATCATCCATGCCCGGGTGATGATTCTAACGGATCAGAGTGTCGTCCTATTGATGTCGCTAAAAACAATGCGCCGAAGCAAACACTTGGTATGTCATATGTTCCGGGGCAGAAATGGAATCGTATCTATGAAATTACAAATGGCTTTGACAAGGGAACGATTTTCTCAGAATTGGATAAGCCCTTACTGGTGAAGGGAGGCAATCGTTGATCATGAATAAAAAAGCATTATTAAAGCAAATCCAGATGCTTGATTTTGCGCTACAAGAAACCGCTTTATTCTTGGATTCCCATCCGGACGATACCAAGGCAATGCAGTATTATCAAGAGCAGCGAAAGGCAAAAGATAAAGCATATGCCCAATTTGAGGAATGCTTTGGACCGCTAACAAATCGTAGTAACCTCGCTGATCAGTGGGAATATGTATACGGCCCTTGGCCATGGGAAGGAGAGAATTAATATGTGGCAGTACGAAAAACGATTACAATTCCCGGTTACCATTTCACGTAGTGACCCAGCCTTTGCTAAAGTACTGATTACGCAGGTAGGTGGTCCAGATGGGGAACTATCGGCCAGCTTGCGATACATGAGTCAACGCTATATCATGCCTTATCCGCAATTAAAAGCGATGTTGACAGACATAGCGACGGAAGAACTAGCCCACGTTGAAATGATATCCGCCATGGTTTATCAGCTGACAAAAAACCTTAGTGAAGCAGAGATCAAAGCAAGTGGCTTCGATGTTTATTTTGTTGATCACACTACGGGAATCTATCCTCAAGCAGCTGCCGGTGTGCCACATCGAGCAGAATACTATCAGTCAAAAGGGGATCCGATCGCCGATCTGATGGAAGATATGGCCGCTGAGCAAAAAGCCCGTGTCGTATACGATAACTTACTTCGCTTAGCCACTGATGAAGAAGTGAAAAAACCGCTTCGTTTCCTGCGTCAGCGTGAAATTGTTCACTTCCAGCGTTTTGGCGAGGCATTGACCATTCTCCAACAACATTTAGATCCGCAGAATTACTATGCTTTTAATCCCAGCTTTGATAAAGCCCAACGGCAACAAACATTAACTTGCTTCGATAAGAAAACATATCCGAGTCAATGTCGCCGTTTATATTAACAATTCGATTCAAGATCAGGGAGATTTTACTCCTCTCCCGGATCCTTTTACATATGAATAGAAGATTATCAAGATAATAAGTGAATCCAAATGAATGTTAAATGGGATTGTGCTTGCAAGATTGGCTGCTTTGAAGTAAAATATTGAAGTGAGTTAGGTGATACTAACTTTAATGATGGTGAGTGAAATATATGACATTAGATCAAATAAAACCGGGGGACGGCGGCGTGATTGTTTCCGTCGGCGGGGAAGGAGCATTGAGAAGAAGGCTGCTCGATATGGGGCTGACACCGAAAACTACAGTACGGGTGCGAAAAGTAGCACCGATGGGTGATCCATTGGAGTTGAGCTTACGCGGCTATTTGTTAAGCATCCGCAAGGAAGATGCTGCTAAAATAGAAATTGAGGTGAGTGGGGATGAATCAGGTATTACTGGCACTGGCCGGCAATCAAAATAGTGGAAAGACCACACTATTCAATGTGCTGACCGGAAGCAACCAGCACGTGGGCAATTTCCCCGGTGTTACGGTAGAGAAAAAGGTCGGACAGCTGAAAGCATTTCCGCAGGCATCATTGGTGGATCTGCCGGGTATTTATAGCCTTTCACCATATACAAGTGAAGAAGTCGTAACAAGAGATTTTATATTGCACAAGCATCCTCAAGTGATTATCAACATTGTGGATGCGACCAATATTGAGCGTAACCTATATTTGACATTACAGCTGATGGAATTACAGGTGCCGATGGTTATGGCGCTCAATATGATGGATGAGGTTGTAGCCAGCGGCAACTCAATTAAGGTAAAGGAATTATCAGAGCAGTTGGGAATTCCTATCGTACCGATATCGGCGGCGCGCAAGCAGGGAATCAATGAATTGATTCGCGAAGTGAAGCGCATCGTTAAGCATCCACCGACAATGAGGCATGTGGATTTTTGCAAAGGCGAGGTTCATCGGGCTATTCATGCGATCGCGCATATCATCGAGGATCATGTAAAGGACAGTGTGTATCCCCTGCGCTTTGCCGCAACCAAGCTGGTTGAGGGCGATGAGATGATGCGGGAAACGTTGAAGCTGCACGATGATGATCTGCATATTATTGAAGATATTGTTAAGAGTATGGAACATGCCTTGGGAACGGATCGGGAAGCGGCGCTTGCCGATATGCGCTATTCTTATATTGAACAGATATGCCATGACAATGTATGCAAAGTACAGGAAACATTGCCGCAGCAGCGCAGTGAAAAGATGGATCGCTGGCTGACGCATCGCTATTTGGGCATTCCAATTTTTGTCATGATCATGTTGTTTGTCTTTTATTTAACGTTTAATGTATTGGGAGGAACACTTCAAGCATGGCTGGAGGCAGGCATTGACGCCTTGGTGGCACAATTATCTCAGGTTTTAATGCATTGGGAAATCAGCGAATGGCTCTATGCCCTGATTATAGATGGAATATGCGTTGGCGTCGGTAGTGTGCTGTCCTTTTTGCCGATCATCGTCATCTTGTTCTTCTTTCTATCCTTATTGGAAGACAGTGGTTATATGGCGCGTGTAGCCTTTGTGAGCGATCAATTGTTGCGCAAAATAGGATTATCAGGACGAAGCTTTGTACCGATGCTGATCGGATTTGGATGCAGCGTACCGGCGATTATGGCAACACGTACTTTGAGCAGTGATCGTGATCGCAAAATGACGATTTTATTGACGCCATTCATGTCATGCAGTGCCAAATTGCCGATTTACGGAATGATTAGTGCAGCTTTTTTTCCTGAACACAGTGCTTTGATACTAATCAGTGTATATTTAATTGGAATTGTGACGGCGATCCTCAGCGGTTTGCTGTTAAAACGAACGGTATTTCAAGGAGATTCTGTCCCTTTTGTGATGGAATTACCTGCCTATCGGATTCCGGCTGCCCGCAGTGTGTTGCTGCATATGTGGGAGAAAGCCAAAGACTTTCTGCATCGTGCGTTTACCGTTATTTTTGTCGCCAGCATTTTAATTTGGTTTTTGCAGAGTTTTGATTGGCATCTGAACTATCTAAGTGATTCTTCACAGTCCATCTTGGCTTCGCTGGGATCGGCATTAGCACAGCTGTTTGCTCCATTGGGCTTTTGTGATTGGCGTGCCGCAACGGCCTTGGTCAGCGGTATCAGCGCTAAGGAAAGTGTCGTATCTACACTCAGCGTTTTGGTTGGCACAAGTGAAGCTCATTTATCATCATCACTGCAAACGATCTTTACACCGTTATCCGCATATGCTTTTTTAGCCTTTACCGTGCTCTATATGCCTTGCGTTGCGGCTTTTGCTGCTACAAAACGCGAATTAGGCTCATGGAAAGAAGCACTGCTGACGATCGGTTATCAAACTTTGGCTGCCTATATTGTCGGTCTGCTTATTTATCAAATCGGCTCTCTGATGGGTTTATAAAGTTACCGTAACGATATGCATGTTTAAAATAAAGTTGAACTGCCACAATGCAAATGAATTAAATTTGCATATACTGAAAGAAAGAGGGTGTAATGATGACGGTAGCCGATTTTGTTGTGATTGGAATTATTTTGGGAATATTGGCATTATTAACCTATTTGACTCGTGGGAAGAAAAATGGAAGCGGCTGTGCCGGCTGTCATAGTGATTGTTCCTCTTGCGTTGGTTTGCGTTCCTTTTATGACGAGTATAAGGCGGATCAGCGAAAGGATGATCATGATGAGAGCCACAGAGATTTTCATCAAGATAAGCAAAAAGATAATGTTTTATAATAATGAGATTATAATACATAAGGAAGTAGACCCCATCACAATAAATGATTGGATTAGGATGAGAATGCACCATGCTCTTTAAAATCGGTTTCAAGGATAAATCGATTTTTTTGTTTGTGTAAGAAAACCCCCAGATAGTCTGGGGGTTGGATAGAGTTTTAGCGATGA
>CANDJN010000062.1 GCA_947385085.1 uncultured Erysipelotrichaceae bacterium
TCGCCGCAAATCGAATATATTGTGGTTCTTTTAATTTCACGGTAATCTCTGTACCTGTACTTCGATAGGAAGTATTACCGGAACCGGCATCCTCCAAGTATAAGGTGACCTTAAAGGTATTGGTATCCGGTTTTAACAGATTGGCATAATCAATATTCACATTGGCAGTATTTCCTGTTCCTACTGTTCCCAAAACACTGTATACCGTATCACCATTGACATCAGTTGCCTCGGCAGAAACATAACGAGTACCTTCGGAAAGATTCTCTGTACCAAAGTATACAGGCAAACTGATGGTAGTATTCGTTTTTGGCTTTTCTACCTCATACACATTACCTATTACACCAGATGCACCACTATTTAATCCTACATTTAATTTTGAGGTTTCTAAAGTCAAAAAGCTCCCAGCATTATCACTGTTAGGAATAGAAGCAGTATTTAATACAGTGGACGTAGAATAAGCACGCTTGGCATTGTTTCGCATGATTACATCTGATGCTTTTAGTTTTACATAAGGGCGAACCAAGGCACTGCCTGCATTGTTGGTGAGAGTGGGGCAATAATCTGTCTGTACGGTTGGTGTTCCTGAAATAGAAGCACTTACTGAGAAAGTTCTAGTCCCATGTTTAACAAAAAGATAATTGTTAGAGTTTGCCCTACCATCAGCATAAAATGATGCATTATTTATATAAGTGGCAACACATTGTCCTGAACCAAACGATACATTGCTAAGGCTGGGATTATCTATATAATAACCACCGCTACTATTGATTTTTGGTGTAGGATACCAGCTCCACTTAACCATTACTCCTGTAGCAAATCCTCCGCCAGAACCTTTAGTATAGCTTTTTTTCCCCGAACTATCTATAGAATAAGAAAGTGTAGTGTTGCTACCTACGGTATCACTTCCCGTTTTAGTACCATTACATGGACTACTTGGAGAAGGATTATTTTTCGTCCACATGTTCCTACTCATTCCATTAGCACTGGAATGATCGTATTTTATATTAGCGCTTGAAATATATTGTCTTTTTATTACACTAGCCGCATTAAAATTGTTGATTGGCTTTACCCCTGTTTCATTCGCAGATGCCGTTCCACAGGTTCCTGCTGTTAAGCTGTTCAAGCTAAATCCTGATACCGTTGTTTTCTTGATTCCCCCATCTGCCACCAAATTTCTACCACTCACAAAGCTTGCTCTATTTGTCGACGTATTCGCATCCTTTAACCACCATTCACCATTATTTATATTCACTGATGATGCAATTTGATTACTTGATACCAACCCTGATATCCCCTGTAATTCTGATTTAGAAATTAAGCTCACACTATTTCCCGATAAAGAAAGATGCGCATTTCCTATTTTACCGAAATTTGTTTCGGATTTATAGGCGTTGGCATTGGTTAATGCCGTATTATAATTGGTCGCAGAACCTACTGTATTTTTCTTTAATAAATACAGATAGCCATCCTTTTGTCCTAACACAAAAAAGGTATCATCAGCGGCCTTGCCTAAATGTACTTCATCCCCTGTATGCAAAGAGCTTGCGACGCCACCGTTAGGCGTATTGCCTATCGTTCCTGCCGCATTGATACTGCCCTTAAATAATGTAAAGCCAATTGAGCTTACCGCTATCAACGCGATTAAACAAACCAATAATTTCTTCCACATCGCAATCACCTTTCTTCATAGATCAAATAATCCTAAACAATCACACTAAACATTACATTTTGTAATCTCTGCCATAATAATTTAATCTACTAAAAATTGTATGGCAAATCTAATTTCTTACCCTCACTATATCATCAAAGCAAGAGTAGAAACTCCTCCCTGTTCAATTATTCACTGTAAGACACATAAATGAATGACTGCGTTCACCTAAAGTTTAAAAATTTTAAAAGTTTTAATTTATTTTCTTTATTTGTTATTTGGGTACAATTAAAATTACAGATCTTCTCTGTATGTTAAAAATTCATTTTCATTATTTATTTAAATCAAAATTAACGATTATATTCCTTCTCAAAAGCATCTGTCCAGCCTTCACTCTTTAACTGCTGATACATATCCCGATTGCTTTGCTTTAAAGCATTATATACCGGCAACATTTCTTTCAACGTCGCTTTACTTAGCTGCTGCAATGCCGTTTCATCATATGCATATCCCTTTAACAGATAATACGCTTCAATTTCATTGTTTATAAGATGATCATCTATTCTTACTGATTGAAACACATAATCACCTTGTATACTTTGATGGGATGCATCCTTATTGAAAACTTCATTTCCAATCCCAAGCATGCTGATGCTCAGCACCAAAACACTGGCTCCGATTAAATAATTTCCTGCCACACCCGCAACAAAATCTGTAATGTGAGAGAAGGTGAAGGGCTGTGTAATCAAGACCAATTCCTTTGCCCAATGACTTTGCTTGCTTAATAGCGTTAAGGCAAATACCGTTCCCAAGCTTTCCACTCGAAAATTCAAAGAAATCTGTTCCTTTTGCTCATAGTCCTTGATCTTCGCTTTCAACGCATTTCTTGCCGCAAAGGATCGACTTTTTACCGTTCCCAGTGGAATCTCCAACAATGAAGCAACTTCCTCTTGATTAAGCTGCTTAAAATAAAGCATTTCCAAAATCGCTTGATGTTCTTTGGACAAGGAAGCGATCATGTGCATCAGCACTTCATGATCACTGGTAAAATGAAGAGCGGCCTCACTGTTATGATCTCTGCGTTCTTCTACCGCCATATTGAAATATTTTATGTATTCCGCATCATATAAATCACTTTTGTTATTGCGAAATAGATTCTTACACTTATTGACACAAATACGATTAATCCAAAGCGGAAAGTAATTCGGTTTTTCTAATGTATGAATGGACTTTCTAACCTGCAAAAAAGTAAGCTGCGCAATGTCCTGTGCATCCGCATCGTTTTTACATAGCTTAATCGCTGCTTTATATACACTGGAATAGTAATATTTAAATAATTCTTCAAATGCTTGTTCATCTTGTTTTGCGGCTTTTTCTACCAATAAAGTCAAACGTTTTTCATCCATACCAGTCACCCTCCTATTAGTAATCATATGTGACATTTAATTTTATGTCAATATTTAAATTTTGGAAATTACGATATTTATGGTAAAAATTATGAAAGCTGATCCAATTTCATTCTTTTTTCATTTTATATACTCATGGATGAAATTTAATTAAGGGGTATTGATTCACACTTATGTGAATGCTTATTATTTTTTACTTTACAGCCAATAGGATTTTTCCGTATATCATCATGTATCATTAAAAAAGGCCAAAAGAAAAGATAGAAATCACACGCTTTAACAAAAAATAGATTTCTATCCGTTTATCAAAAACAGGGGATTATTCTATAATTAATAACATGATTTACAATTATACTAATTGAGCCTTAGATACTATTTCTTATCCTCAATATATTTCATTATGGAAAGTTGAATGTCCTCTGTGATGTTTAAATAATTCATTGTCTTTTCCATGCTTATGTTCATATTGCTCATTAATGACATAACACCTTCCGCACGTCCTTCAGCCTTGCCTTTCGCAAGACCTTCGGCACGTGCTTCATCCCTAATACCTTGACTTAAATTACACATTTCTTCAACCTCCATTTCTATATTCCTCATCCTGAATACATTTTATAATTCCTATGATGAAATAGTGAGATTATTGCCTGTTATTTCTTCTCATTTTCAATATTTTTAATAACCGCAGGTCGAATGTCTTTTGCAATGTTCAAACAATCCATTGCTTTATCCATACTTAAGTTCATACTATTCATCAATGACTTAACGGCTTCCGATAGACCTTTAGCTCGTCCTCTAGCCATACCTTCCGCGCGTCCTTTTGCAAGACCTTCGGCACGTGCTTCATCCCTAATACCTTGACTTAAATTACACATATCTTCAACCTCCTTCGCTAATTCCTTCGTCATTAGTATACCATAGTTTTCACATAATTGATACTTCTTATCCTCCGGCGTCATCTCTGCCTTAAATAAAATATATAACATATTCATAAAGCTATCCGCTTCTTCATTCTTATCATATTCATTGTTAGGGTATAACATGATGATGGACAGTTTATCATAGTCTTCTTTAGGAAAGTGATATGTTTTTCTTAAGCATTCTTCCTTGATCGTATATTGATTGAATACACCTTCCTTCTTTTTCGCTGAATTCATCACAATCCAAATCGAGTATACCTTCTTCAAATTCTGAAAATCGGAATGATCAAAGCCTTCCGCTTGATTCTTTTGTCTCGCTATAAGTCTAGCACAATAATAAACTGCTCTGCTTAACAGCGGATAGCTAGGTTTGTAATTCTGCGCTTCCACGTTAATGATTAAGCCAATACTTTCATCAGTACCCGGTATCTTTACCGTAAACAGAACATCGTATCGGATTGTTGCGCCGGATATGGTATGATCCTCTGTATTCATCCCTTTGATTTTGTCATTCCCCGCTTCATTGCGTATCGTTTCATATTCAATATAAGCAGGTATCTCCTCTAAGGAAATATCCTTGAATTCAAGAACGCACGCTTTCAGAATGCGCGCCAGGATTTGTATATTACTTAAAATATTTTTACAGCTTTGATCAAGGTTTTTATCTGATGTTTTCTTTTCAATCTCATCCGCTATCGCTAAATTTGTGATCATTTCATTCCTCCTTTTCCGATTGAATTACGCCATAAAAGATTGTCATATCCTATTGAATCAACTGCTATTTATCATAAGATACCTCCTTTCCTTCGTCATGATCATTTATCCCCCTACTCTTATATACACGGAAAAATAGTGATTCCCAAAAATTCTTATAAGTTTTTTATAAAATCTTATCAGCAGTCATGTTCAAGAAAGAAATCAATATTATGATTTGTAATATGAGAGCATGAAAAAACAGGTAAATCAAAGTGTGAATTACCTGTTCTTTAAGATGTTTCATTATTATTCTTGAGTATGATCTCGCTTATATAGCAATAAAAATAATACACCCCATGATATACAACCCATTCCCATATACATCATGATATTTGTCGTATCCCCCGTTAACGCGCCGCCCATATTGTCTCCCGGATAATAGGCTCCTTTTACATCGGTATCTGATTCATCCTCATCTCCTATTACTGCGACTTCTCCTAAGCGATCTGTTTCATAGATCAGATAGCCATCCTTAAATTCTGCTTCCACTTTCTCATATTCGGCGGATTCATTTAAGATATAAAGACTTGGATTTTTCATGCCGGATTTCACCGGTATCTTCACCCTCAATGTTCCATCCGGTTGTATCTCTTTCCCATTTTCTAACAGCTTCACATCATATACCTGTTTCACTTCCTGACCTTCATCAAGATTATGAGATATTTTGTCTGTGATTGCTTCCACTCTATCCTTTGTGATATCCGTTACCTTTAATGCTAAACTTGGAGGGAATGTGGTTCCGTCTGGCTTTTCAACGATGATTCCTTTGTCCTCTAACTGTGGCTTATCTTCAATTTTCATCGTGTCATATTTAAATGGTTCATCGACATTATGATCCGGTTTCCATTCGGTAATCTTGACGATGTTTTCATCCGGTGTACCATTGCCATCCAAATCCACATTGATATCAGGCTTTCCATCTCCGGTACTGTCAATGTTAGTATCAGGTATGCGATCACCATCCACATCAATATTAATATCTGCCGTACCATCTCCATCTAAATCAAGATTAATATCCGGTCGTCCATCCCCATCCGTATCAAGGTTCAATAAGGGATCGATCTTCATCGTATCGTAGGTGAATTTAGAATTCTTTATTGTGAAGTTTTCATTCGGTTTCCATACATTGATTTTCGCTATGTTTACAGTAGCGGTTTTTCCATCTGTGGATATATTTACATCTGCCTTAAAATCTCCGTTGGCGTCAATATTGATATCAGGAATCAAATCGCCATCCAAGTCCACATTGATTTGTGGCTTTGCGGTAATGCCACTGGAATATTTAATTCCATCGATTTCTACACACTTGCTTGGTTTCCAATCCTTTAAGATCACAAGATTCAAGTCCGGTTTACCATCATTGTCCGTATCAAGGTTCAAATCCGCTTTGCCATCGCCATCACTGTCGATGTTATAATCAGGAATTCCATCATCATTCATATCGCCATTGATTGTGATCGTATTTCCATCATCATCCTTGATCTGAATGTTGAAATCCGGACATCCATCATTATCCTTATCCCAGAAGTCCTTGTTTCCGTTGTCCTTGACGTTTAACTTCCCTTGCTTGATTGTAAAGGTATAATTCGGATAGTTGTCGTTTAACTGCTTCTCCGCATTTCCGGCTTTGATCGGATAGCTTCCAATCGGACTGAATTTACTTGCCGTTGTGGTTAACTTGATATGGCTTATATCAATGGTATCTTTTACACCATTCCACGATACAAGCTGTGATGTGAAATCTTGATACGTTAATGTCGGATTTTCTTCTAATCGTTTCTTTTCTTTATCATCAATAGTAATCGTAATTGGTTTTGGCAATACTTGTATCTCGATCGTTTTGGACATCGGCAGTTCTCCATCTGCCGTCCTTGTCACCTTGATTTTGATCTTCGTACTGCCAC
>CANDJN010000063.1 GCA_947385085.1 uncultured Erysipelotrichaceae bacterium
TTTTACGTAGGTATCAAGACATGGATGATAATGAGAAACTACCTTTGCTTTTGCGAAAATTGAGAAATCTACAGTTTAGCATAACCAGATCTTCTTTAAAGACATTCAAATTATTCGGTGTTTAAGCCCTTGTTCATTGGTTAGGTATTCTTTGGTTGAATTAAGCGAATTTTTTAAAAAAGAACCAATCGAAACAAATAAAAAGCTGTTCCTATATGTGCTTATATAAGAAGCATTCACTATAGAAAAGCTTTTTTATATACACAAAAAGGGGAAAAGTTTTACAAATATTGGCAATGCCAATATCAAGATGATTTACTTAATCAGAAAGGAAAAAGGATTATGAAAAAGCTGGGAGTTATTCTTATTACATCGGTATTCACCATATTAAGTATTTCCTTGTTTCATTTAAATGACAGTTCTTTAAGTGCGGCATCGAATTACAAAACCGGGGATAAAGTGTATATCGGCAATGATTCTTATACGATCATCGATGCGAATGCGATGACACTGTTAAAGGATAGTGCTACCGATGCAGGGGAGGTGACGTGGAATCAGGCGGTGGCTTCTTTGAATAGCTTACCCAATAAATATGGAGAATTAGGAAGTAAAGCGTTCAGTAATAAATTCTCTTTACCAAAAACAACCGATTTAACATCCATTACCAATAATAATAGCTTAACAACCATAGATCCAATTACTACGGATTGGTGGCTGGGTGATGCGGCAGTGGATAACCGCAGTAAGTTTGTAGGGGCAAATACGAATTCATTGGTTACGGATGTAAGTCTTGTGACAAATGTTATTGATAAACAAAACTTAACGTGTACGAATGAAACGGTAACGGAACAAGGGGTGAAGGTTGCGAATGATGAAAGTAAACCTTCAAGGCAGGAAACTTTTGACTTGGATGTTCCAAATTTGAAAATAGGTTTAAAGATTAAAAGGAATGTAAATGACTATGCTGCTAGGATGGATGGTGCATATTCGGGTATAGGTGCCGAAGTTTTACTTATTGATATGAGCCAAATGGACGGTGTAAACAAACCATCTGTTATTTTTAAAGATCAAAATTATGACTTTTGCAAATCTGTTTTCTGGTATGCTTTAGTAGAGCTTGGCATGGATGATTATTTAAATGAGTACTATAAGGATCCTTCCATCGGGACGGATAGAGTTTTTGAGGTTTCTCCTGAGGCTTCAATCGTAATGGATGAAACAACGGAAGCTTTAACTCCACCGCGGTATTTAGAAGATAAAGACTACGAAACACGCTATAAAGGCAAATCAATTACCTTTGAAAGTTTTGATGGATTACCGATTCCGGTCACTATTAAAGAGGTAATAACAACCCAAACCGTTTCTTGTCCCGCATATACGCTGAATGCCGGTACATCCTCAGTAAGACCTTTGTTGACATTAGATCAAGACATGATCGCTTATACCGGCACAACGAAGCCAACCTTTCAAAGCAGCTCCAGTTTGAATCAATCAGTACCTACAGTGAGTGGGAATTTTTCCTATCTTACCATTAATGATTCTGATTTAGGCATTGCTTTAAATTCCGGTGATGCGAATGTATCGGGTAATAAATTAAAGATTGACAGAAACAATACTGTTTCGATTCCGGTATCGTTAAGTGGTTCGACTAGCGGTACTCGTTATGTTAGTGCTGTTGGTACTACTAATAGTGGTGAAAAATACAGCGTATTGGGTCAAGTAAACGGAAGTACAGGTAATATTGATCTTGATATTTCAAACTTACAGAACTATCAAACCGCAAGAACCTTAACGGTAACGCTTTATCAGGAAGTGGATGAAGGTACGAATACGACTTATCGCGGTGGTGGAACCGAGATCACATTGGAATTTAATGCCGATCCGATTACCGGGATTACTTTCACTCCTAATTATCCAAACGGACAATCAAGCTGGACAGAAGGGGATAGCGGTATTGATGTAGCGGGTGCGAAAACAGGTACGTTGACGTTTAGCGGCGGAACCAGTGGTGTAAATGATCCGGTAAGTGGTAAAGACTATCAGAAGTGGGAAATTGTCGATGCTTCCGGTAATGTGACAACGGATACGAATTTCAGTATCACTGGTAATGAGTTAAAGGCAAAGAAGCGAGTACCGGCAGGAACGTATACGTTAAAAGTAAAAGTAACGGATAATGCCAATCAAACTTTTATGGATACGATTACGATTACCGTTACCGATCTTCCTCAACCTACATTGAATTTTGACCCGGTCAGTACGTCATTTACTTATGGTGATGCTGTGACAAAGGTAAACAATAAAATTGGAACCTTTAGGCTTGAATATCCGGCTGGTAATTCTCCTACTACTATCACTATAAAAACCATTCAATTAGGAAGTAGTAGTGATGATGCTCATTTCAGTGTGGATACAAGCGGTAATTTGAAAGTTAAGGGTACGGATTTGGATGCCGGTACTTACAATATTACTGTTACCGGTACAGATGGAAATGATGTCGCATTTAATAAAACCGTTTCGATTACAGTAAATAAGAAAGATCAAAACAATTATCAAATAACAAATCAATCGAATTATTCATTACAGGTGAATAAGGAAATTATGATTACCACAACCGGTAATGAAAGCGGGGAAAGTGAAACGTATACGATCACAAGCGGTAATCAATTCGCACAGATTTCCAATGTAACGAAGTTTAAAATGTTAGACAGCGGTACGTTTACGTTAGAAGCTACCGTAAGCGGTAATAAAAACTATAACGAAAAGACCGTATCAAAACAAATCACCATATCACCGTTGCCGACACAGAATCCGCCTGTGTCAATCACAAGCACGGATTCTATGACGTATGGGGATACTTATACTGCGACATACAGTGGTGGACAAGGAAGCGGTGCGGTGTCATGGTCGATTGAAAATGACAATGGAACCGGTGCCAGCGTAAATGGCAGTACGGTTAAGGTTAAAGGGGTAGGAACCTTTACGTTAAAAGTCACAAAGGCCGGTTCAAGCTCCTATCAGGAATCTACCGATACAAAAGTTATCACGGTGAATCCGCGCAAGACTATTGTAAAACCAAAGACGGTGACAAAACAGACGGGGGAAGTGTTCAAGGATAACGGTGTTACTTATAATCCTTCACTGCTCGCCGGTGACAGTGCCGGTACACCGGTAATCACCAGCAAATATCCGACTGATCAGGCAGCCGGTATGTATCCGGATGGCATTCAAGTAAGCGGTTTATCAAATCCGAATTATGAATTTGTTTATGAAGAAGGAACCTTAGTGATTAACAGTACATCATTGCCGAATAACGGAAGCGGTTATTATAAGGTAACCGGAACCAAGGGCAAGAATAACTGGTATGTCAGTGATGTGAAAATCAGTACAACCGGAAAAGACGGTTATGATTTAATCAGTGAAGATGGCATCAGCTTCCAGTCACAGCCATTGACATATACGAATGACGGGGATCAAAACGTTACATTCTATTTAAAGAATTCCACAACCGGCATCATTGCCAAAGGAATTAATATATCATTCAAGATCGATCAAACAGCACCGAGTGTTCCCACATTGACAATGCAGGAAATCAACACTTCTACATTTGCGACCTTTATTAACACATTGAGCTTTGGCAACTGGATGAAACAAGGGGCAGAGGTAACGATGTTAAGCAGTGATGATACAAGCGGTATTGATAACTATGTGTACAGTGAAACCTCAAAAAGCGGAACGGTATCCAAAACAAGCTTATCGGGTATTGTGACATATCAAAAAGATATAGAGTTGACGATCAAGGCAAAGGCCTGTGATAAAGCAGGAAATTGCAGCGAAGAAAGCAGTGGGGACGCACTGATGATCGATCGCAAGGCACCGACGATTGACGGAGTAAAGGATCAGGCGGTTTATAAATATTACTACTTGCCAAGGTTTGTGACCGTAACGGATCAGGGCAGCGGCTTATCCTATGCGGAATACACGAAAGATGGTGTGATGGCCGGAACACTCCAAGACAACGTAAGCGAACGAATGGACGGTGTCGGAGAGTATACGATCCGGGCAACTGACAATGCCGGAAATGAAGAAACTTTGACTTTTGAAATCGTACCATTGCCGGATATTGATGATATTGACGGCAGTGATGAATCCAAGGAAATCATTGATCAGGTTCAAGGGGAATATAATGAAATCAAGAATAAGATTGACGAAACGGAAAAAACGGATATTAAAGATTGGATCAAAGATGCATTGGATAAATGGAATGACAGTCGCAAAAAAGTCGTGGAAACCGACGATAAGAGTGCGAAAGTAGAAGGCGAGGGAGATACGAATTTCGATCCACGAACAGAGTTAATTGTGGATGAAATCAGTGAAAATGATATACCGAAACTGCCAAAGAAAGCGTTGGTAGTATACGATGTATATCTTAGAAGGGGAACGACGAGAATTCAGCCGGATGGCAGAATCAAGGTATACTTGCCGTATGTCGAAGCAGCTGGTTCCATGGGGGATTCGATGGGCGGAGCACTTATAGATGCAGAACCGATTGTGTATCAAATTGATACGGATAACAAGGTATCACAGCTTTCGGTTCAAAAAGAGGGGAACTTCGTAACCTTTACCACCGATCACTTGGTAAAATATGCGATTAGTGATGAATCACAGGAAGACAACGAAAATAACAACTGTGTGGTTGGCAAGGATGACACGATCAATACCAAGGATGATGTATGTGGTTTACCGAATGATAAGGGCGATCAGCCGGAAAAACAGCCGGATGGAAGTGTGAATGTTCCGGATGGGGGAAAAGTGGAATTCCCAAACGGCATTGAAATTGATACACCGGATGGTGCGATTATTCATCCGGATGGATCCGTCACCTTGCCGGATGGCACCGAATACGATCCTAATGGTAATAAGAAGGATGATAAGAAACAATGTGAATTAGATGGCAAAGAAATCAATATCGACACCAACGGTGACGGCAAACCTGATCTAAACATTGACATTGACGGTGATTGTAAAGCTGATCTAAACATTGATACGGATGGTGACAAGATTCCGGATATTAATATTGATACAGACTTAGATGGAAAGCCTGATTATAATATTGATACGGATGATGATGGTAAAGCCGATGTCAATATCGGACCTGTTAATGACCCATGGAATGCAAATGTATGTAAAACCGTTAATGGTATTTATTACTGTACTGATTCTTATAAGAAACCGTATTTAAATATTGATAGCGATAACGATGGAAGGCCGGACATCAATATTGATTTGGATAAGGATATGAAAGCAGACCTCAACATTGATGTAGATGGTGATCTTATTCCGGACATTGATATTGACAGTGACGGTGATGGCAAACCTGATATTAATATTGATACGGATCATGATGGCAAAGCTGATAAGAACATTGTGAAGATTACTGAATGGAAGCCGGATAAGAATGTGGATGGAAAAATAAAATATGATACGATGTCAAATATAAGGCTCAATAATTCCGGTTCAGATGGTAATGGCGATAATAATGGGCAGAATAATTCAAATATGGGTGGAATTTTAGGCTCTGCTCAAACCGGTGATGAACATCATCCATTCTTATGGTGGATTCTGGTAGTCATAAACATGATTATCATAGCTTTCAGCTATCGAAAAGTAAGAAAAGAGAAGCAACAACAGTTGTAAAAGAGGTTGTATCAAATAGATGATTGATTCATTAGAATTTAATCTATTGAGGCTACGGCCTCTTTTTTTGTTCCATATAATATGTATTACATTTTTTATAAGGCTTTTTATTTTGCGTACCTGTATGGCATGAATTGGTTTAAGCTTCATTTCTATCTTAAACCATGACAAGATAAGATTTTATAAAAAAATAATAA
>CANDJN010000064.1 GCA_947385085.1 uncultured Erysipelotrichaceae bacterium
TATATTTTCAAACTTTTTCATAAAATTGCTTGACTTTTATATAGTTAGCTTTCAATTCTTTTAAACCCCTTCATCTCCAAATGATCGATTCGTGATATTTTTAGTTGCTCATCCAAATAATGTACTGCGTCATTCCAATAGCGATCATCCTCAAGATGTACATAATGATGGGCATCTACACCAATAATAGCCGTACTCCCCACTTCTTTAGCGATCTCCCAGAAGCGATGATGCGGATACTGCTCACAATGAAACTTCCTATTATGCATCAACCCTGCTAAATTATACTCTAACGGAATATTCAGGCGCTTCGCTGCCTCACATATCTCATAAGAAGCACGCTCACAATGCTCATCAAATTCAGGATACGAAAGCAGAAACAGTTCAGGATGACACAAATACGAATACAGGCCTGTCTCCATCCCGTTGATACATTCCTGCACATAAATATCCATATAGGTAGGAGAGGAACACAATGTTCCAAAATACGACCGTTGCTCATCGCTTTGATAATAGTGATTACCAAAAATGATATAATCCAATTCCTCTCGCTGGACAAATTCCTTTAACCATGGCATATAGCGAGGAAAATACTCCGCTTCCAAACCTAAGCGAATGGTGATCTGATCCCGGTACTTTTCCTTTAATGACAAAATACTGCGTTTATACTCTGCGAATTCATCCAATTTCATTCGCATACCGGACACAAAATTACTGTCATATTTCCATGGAGTATGATCAGAAAAGCCAAGTTCCTTAAATCCTGCCGCAATTGCACTCTTTACATATTGTTCATCACTGCCGATCGCATGATGACAACGATGGGTATGTGTGTGATAATTTGCTTTCATTCTTCACCTCCGTAAAATACCTCTACTAAATACAAGCCCTGTGGTGCGCCCTTATAACGACATGCTTGCTTATTGCGACTTCCCAGCATGAACGAAATTTCTTCTTTACTTAATTCATGTTTACCGGTTTCAATCAGCGTTTGAGCAATCATGCGCACCATGTAACGCAAAAAACCGTTGCCGATAAAAACCATGCGAAGTCCAAACTCTTCCGCTATGATAGATAACTGCGTAATCGTTTTCACCCTCGATTTACGCGGATCAATCTTCGCGCTCGTAAAACTGGTAAAATCATGTGTTCCGATAAACACCTCAGCGCACTCCTGCATATAGGCAACATCTAAATCCTTGCGTTCCAAAGCCATATAATTCTGATAGAACGGATGATCTACCTCGTTTGTGACAAGATAATCATAACGCTTGGCTTGAGCATGAAAGCGGGCATGAAAATCGTCAGCCACAAATTCTATCTTCTGAATACGAATATCCTTCGGCAACATACTGTTCATCGCTGCCTGCCAATGATATTCATCCAAATCCTTATCCGTGTCAAAATGAAAAACCTGTCCCAAAGCATGCACACCGGCATCGGTACGACCGCTTGCCGTTATACACACCGGATACTGATGAAGCTTACTCAGCATTGTTTCCAGCACTTCTTGAATACTATGGGCATTGCTTTGACGCTGCCAGCCCTGATAAGCCGTACCATCATAAGCACAGGTGACCTTTAAACGTTTCATAGCACCCATGCCAACGTCACAAGACCTCCCAGAAGCAATACAGCTAAAGCCAACGTAAGATAATCACTGCCGTGCATAACCAGCTGCTTATATCTTGTACGAGTCTGATCAGGCACATAACCGCGTGCTTCCATCGCATTGGCCAAATCATCCGCATGCTGAAACGCTGAAACAAACAATGGTACGATCAATGATAAAATTGCCATCACCTTTTCTTTGAAACTACCTTCCTCTAAATCCACACCACGCGATGCCTGTGCTTTCATAATTCGCTGCGTTTCCTCAATCAGCGTTGGAATGAATCGTAATGCAATTGAAATCATCATCGCAATCTCATGTGCCGGCACATGAATTGCCTTTAACGGTGACAATAAATCCTCAATTCCCAATGTAAGCTCCAATGGTTTCGTAGTAGCCGTCAATACTGTTGTTAAAACAATCATTAACATCAGCCGTACGACAATATACAACGTCTGATAAACCGCGCCGCTGTAAATCGGAAATGATCCTAATTGAAACCATACATCGCCTTCGCGCACAATAAACAAATTAATGACCAAAAGAAACACCAGCATAAATAGCATCGGCTTCATAGAGCGCCATAAAAAGCTCAGTTTAAGCTTAGCCAACAACGTAAGAAATAAAACCGCAACACCAATTAACAAATATCCATACCATCCGGCCGGAATAAAAATCGCAATCATCATCAAAATTAAACCGATGATCTTCGTGCGCGGATCCAGATGATGAATGGGAGAATTCAGCGGGATGTACCTACCCAATGCAATATTATTCATGATGTTTCACCGCCTGCGCAACAGCAGCCGCAAGCTCCTCCATTTCCAATAGCTGATCCGATAAATGAAAACCATGCTCATTCAGTGCCTCACGTAAACGTATCACAGCAGGAGGATTGATGCCTAACTGATGTAAAAGTGCCGTATCACGGAAAAATGATGCCGTATCTGCAGTATTGACAATATGACCATGATCTACCACCACCACATCATCACAATAACGCAAAACATGTTCCATATCGTGCGTAACAATCAATACCGTCTTATGACACTCTCGATTCAGTTTCACAAATAAATTCATCATTTCCTTGGCTCCTTGTGGATCCAATCCAGCCGCCGGCTCATCCAATACGAGAATATCAGGATCCATTGCTAAAATACCGGCAATCGCCACTCTACGCTTTTGTCCCCCTGATAATTCAAACGGGCTGCGCTCTAAATACGATTCCTCTAAACCGACAAAAGCAAGCATTTCCTTTGCCTTCGATAACGCCTCCTCCTCACTCATGCCAAAATTCTTAGGGCCAAACGCAATATCCAAAGCAACGGTTTCTTCAAATAACTGATACTCAGGAAACTGAAATACAAGCCCAACGTGTTTCCTTAAGTCCTTTAGCTGTTTTGGCTTATCCCCGGCATGAATGGTGCGATCCAGTACGGTCAGCGAACCGCTGCTTGGTAATAATAACGCATTCAGATGCTGAACCAAGGTTGATTTTCCACTACCTGTTGATCCGATAATCGCCGTCATTCTACCTTCAATTATCGATAAATCAATGCTGTCCAACGCAAGATAGGCAAAAGGAGTACCGGTGGAATATTCATGACTTAGCTTTTCGAATGTAATTGACATAATTCCGCCACCATCCCTTCCATCGTTGTACCTGCATTTACTGAAATACCATTCTTTTTCAGCTCATGTTGAAATTTTAAAGCAAACGGGATATCTAATTTCAATTGAATCAATTCTTTCTCATGCTGCAATATTTCATTAGGATGACCATCCAGAACCACCTTTCCCTGATCAAGGACGATCACATGATCACTCTTAGCTACTTCCTCAATATCATGTGTAATAGAAATAATTGTTAGTTCCCCCTGCGCATGAATCTCTTGTATCAAGGCATTGATCTCCGCTTTTCCTTGGGGATCCAACATACTTGTCGCCTCATCAAAAATAATCATTTGCGGTTTCATCGCCAAAACTCCGGCAATCGCAACACGCTGCTTTTGACCACCGGAAAGTTTTGTCGGTTCACTGTTTAAAAAATCCTGCATTCCCACACGCTGTGCATAGTCTTCAATAATCGCCTGCATCTTCTCGCTGGCAACCTGATGATTTTCCAATCCAAACGCAATATCATCCGCTACAGTCGCGCCAATAAATTGATTATCAGGATTTTGAAAAACAATTCCAACCTTGTTGCGAATTTCATAAATATTATCTTCATTTAACAATAAGTCATTCATCCATATTTTACCGGAATTCGCTGCCAACAAGCCAATCATCAATTTAGCGATGGTCGATTTCCCGGAACCGTTATGGCCGATAATCGTTGTATAAGACCCTGCCTCTACCGTAAAAGATACCGATTGAATCACCGGTGTATTCGGATCATAAGCAAAGCATAAATTTTCAACCTTTACTTTTTCCATATACATCACCTCAAAAAACCTTCCTAATTATACAACAAAGGTCTAATGAGCGCAAACCGCCAGTGCTCCAATTTACCTTATTACAATATAAAAAGGTAATAGACTTCAATGCAATATGCATCTTCTACTACCTATTTAGCAATTAGATTTATTAAATATGAAGACTATGCTTTTCTCTTTCTACCAGTTACAACCACAAACGCAATACCACAAGCCATAAAAGCAATCAATGCAAAGCAGTTACTTTCAGAAGCAGTGTTCTTAATGGCAGAATCATTATTAGAGGCGATTCCTGCATTATTGTTCGTTGCGATATTATTTCCTTCCGGTGTAGTAGTGTCAGTGGATTCAGAACCATCGGGTTTGCTGGGATTCTCAATCGGGCTATTCTGATCAGGAACTTCAACGCCTACATCTTCTAATGCTTTTTTTGCATCCGCAATTTCTTTCTTTACTGCTTCATAGTAAAGATTAAATTTCGCTTGATATTCTGCAACGCTTACCGCATTACCGGTATAAGAACGAGTTGCATTACCGGAGAATGTTTGTCCATAAGCACTACCGTATTGCACAGTACTACCCGCAACATAGGAATAGCCCATTGTTCCATAGCTATTACTAACAATGTTTAAATAGTGCCCGACTTTGCTGTTATCACGCTCTCCCGCATCATAATCTGCTTTCTCTTTATCATACCATCCTGAAAACGGATTAGAATATCCCCATGCAAGGTTTTCACCTACGTTAAATGCCTGAGAATGACTTCTGCCTGCTGCTTTGGAATAATTCAACTGATATTGAGAGATAGCCATCAAAGAAGAGGTCACCTTCAAATCACTTAACGATTTACTCTCCGTTGCATTTTCCTTTTGTCGATATTCATTTACTTTATTCAATTCATCGACAGCCTTTTTCATATTCTCAAGATTGGTCGCATCATCCGCAGCACCCAGATTCGTATATTTACTATAATCTACGCTGCTTTGAGCACCATCTTGACGTGAATTATCTTTCGCTGTAATAATATCATAAGCCTGTTGCGCATCCGCCCTCTCTGCGGCATTCGTAGTTTGATACGCTAAATATTTAAAAAAACCTGCTGAACCGGAATTGTATTGTGCTACAGCCTCATTATACCGTTTCTGGGCAGCTTCTACACCATCCTCACCATGAGCAACATTTGGCATGCCAGCACTTGTTATTGCTGTTGCTATTGCTAAACATATTAAACCTTTTTTCATCTTATTATCTCCTCTTCTTTTAATACCGTAATGAAGTTAAAATAATTGTAGCTCTTAGATATGTATATTTTATAGATTCCTTTATGATCTTTATAATTTCATTCGCATGAAATTTTTTCTAAATCCCCATCCTTTCCGTTTTTATTATAAGCCACGCAGGTTAATAAATCAACCGGAAATATCATGAAATTCTCCCGAATTAGATGCCTTAACTTGTGACCAAACAGCTTTATATATTTCCATATTTGGTCATTCAAATTACTTTTCAACCGTCAATTCGTTTTCATCATGTAATGTCATAATGTAATAACTAGTATAGGTATATAGTGCATAAGGAGGCATAGAAGTCTTACAAACAAAAAAAGACTCACATAAGTGAGTCAAGAGACCGGCAATGTGCTATCTTCA
>CANDJN010000065.1 GCA_947385085.1 uncultured Erysipelotrichaceae bacterium
AGAAATTCTTCATATGTCATTGCCATCACCCATTAGCCCTTTCCTCTCTCGCCCGGTTTAAGTTATTCCTCATGCAGTGTCCGCGGCCGATTTTTTCCAAGCCACCGCCCATTTCTGCCGAATACTCAATGATCAAATCAACCTTATCCATAATGTCTTTCACAAAGGCACATCCATGAGCTATACTTAATCTTCGCTCAACATAATTTCGCAGTCCCTTAACAATGTCGTAGTTTACCATTATGTCATTTTCCCACACAGATTGATTTTGAGCCTTTTTCCAGTCTTTCTTAGCTTTCATGACCGGAACCTATAATTCTTTTCCGAGCCTACAATCTGGCGCAGATACTTTCCGCATCGCTCCTTGATTCGGCCGGCAATCGCTACATCGATCTTGGCAAGGTCTTCCATCAGCCACTCCGAGGTGATGATTGTGATCCGCTCCGTGTTGTATCTATGATTCAGCAAATCGAACATCAGCGACACATCCTGATCAGTTACAACTCCCTTGAATAAGTCGTCTATGTAAAGCACCGGTATGTTCATCAAATCATTAAGCATTTCTTTTGTGCCGTTCTGTGAAAAGACATCCTTTTTTAAATTCTTCATCATGGACGGCCATACTTCGTATCGCACTTGAGTTTTCTCTAAAAGTGCATTTGATACCGTTGCACATAAGTGTGTCTTACCTGCGCCGGATGAACCAAGCAGCGCAAGCCAGTGATCACCGCCGTTTTGTATGTAGTCAACGACAAGCTGCTTTAAGTCCTTTTGCCAATCTTCTATGGCTTTAAAGCCGTTTACTCTCAAATTCAGTAAATCGCCTAATCCGCTTTCCTTTGCCTGTTTCTTAGATTCGATCTTTTTCACACACTGACAGCTTGTCGTGCGCATGATCCAATCGTTGTATACGCTGCTTTTCTCTGCAAACGCGATTAGCCGTCTGTTTTTACAAATAGGGCAATCGTATTCATCGCTTTTATTTCCAGCCCTTGCGTTGAAGTCCTCTACTTCTTTTTCAATCCTTTCTTTGTTGCTATCGCAAAATTGGGATTCCGAAACTGTCAACGGTTCGGGTATCATGCTCCTTAGTGATTCCATTTACATTCCTCTTTTCCTCAATCGTTGTTTGATTCAAGTAACTTTCAAACTTCGTACCGAATAGCGTTTCCGGTCGCAGATAGTTACACATCTTCGCATCGTTCTTCCACTCAGCACATTTTTTATCAATGACCGTTTTGAAGTCGTCGATCGTAAATCCCTCACGATACCTTGCCCTGATCTTCTCTTTGGTACTAGCAGTTTGGTATCTGTACTTGGTTCCTGCTTTCTCGTTCAAATAGTCAATGATGTCTTTGTATGGTATATTGTCTTTCGCTTTCTCTCCGCCAATAGACGTGTCGTCGGAAACGGACAATATATCTTTTAAATCTTTTTTTAACGTATTATCTGTTTTATATTTATTGTTTGTGTTCATCTGTTGTTCATCTGATGTCCATCTGTTGTTCATCTGTTGTTCATCTGATGTGCAATCTTTGATGTATTCATTGCCATAAAGTACCGTAACTATTGAATATTTGTTCGTTTTTTTGATGTGCAAATATCCGAGTTTTTCAAATGATTCCAACCATCGAAACAGTGTTGAACCGCTCACCATATCGTTACAAGGCACTCCCTTGTTAAATTCTTCCGCTAGTGATCTTCTGCCTGTGACAAACTGCCTTGGTTCAAGTGTGATTGCTTGATTCTCTACCATGCATACTTTGCCTTTATAGCTTTCCTTGGATAAACACAAATTCAATAATTTCACTTTCCTTGCGTCCACCCATATAGGTGTATCCGTTATATCGCGTGGCAATATCGTATAGCCTTTGCTTGCCATCCTTAAAACCCTGTTTTTATTGCCCTGATAACAAGCCACAAATTTATAGCCATGCTGATTGCCGCTGCCCAAAAATTATGATTGTTTTCTCTTGGTTGTCCATGTTTAGCAAGTTTTACACCAACACTTATACAATATAGTGCAAGCAATGTTATAAAGTACCAATTCATGTTGTGTCCTCCTTATACTTCCTGTATTTCTATTCCATACCTCTCTGCCATCATCCGCTTTTTTAAGCAATATACAGGTGTTTTAACACCTTTGGCATCTTCCACTACCGTTATGCCGTTATGCTCATATACGAAGTCTGCAATGTACTTAATTGCCCTTCCGTATTTGCTTTTATCAATCAAGATGTAAGGTGCTTGCAAGCGGAGGTTTATGATCTCCCCCGCTCGCTCCAGTAGCCTTAACTCCTGGTATCGTTTCGCTTCATGCTTGCTGTCAAATACGATGCCGTCTATCTCTGTTCTAACAGCATGATGCTTACTATTCCGCCGGTACATCTTTATCTTTCACTTCTCCGGTATCCGGATCAATGTTGCTTTCCTCATATTCCGCATCCACATAGTCGTTTGGAACCTGTGACATATCAAAATCAATATTGTGCTTGATGGTTTCATCCTCTGCCACCGCTCTTAGAAAATCAGTTTTCATTGGGGCATACTTTAATGCCTTTTTAATCACTGTTTTCTTTGCCATTTCCTCAAAATTGCTTTTCCAAGGTGAATATGACGAATTATATGACTGTGAGTATTTCTGTGCGTGTTGTTTGACATCTTCCACGCTCATTACCTCGAAGCCTTCCCCGCCATTTACCAGCTTAAATACGGCATAGAACCATACGGGATTACCCCTATTTGCTTTAGCGGGAATGTGTTTTAGTGTCGGCTCTAATCCAAACGAGAAATCAAATTCGTCATTCTCATATACCGTCTGCGCCATGATAGTTTTCACATCACCGCTGCGATATGCCAAATCAATCAATCCTTTATACCCGATCTGGAATTGGCACTCCAATGTTCCCTTGTTTTTGAAAGGGATTAAATAAGCCTGTCCAAGCGGTGTATTGGGCTCTAATCCTAACTGAGCTGCATTCATCATAGCTGCCAAGAAGGACTTTTGTGAACACTCATTTAACTTTGGATTATTAGATAACGCAGATAAAGCAATTCTAGTGAAACGGTCCGGTGTCATCACTTTAGGGAGTGCTTTGGCAACCTCACCTTCCATCATAATGACATATTCTTTCATCGTTTTCTGCTTTGTATTTGCTGCTCTGCTTGATGTAGTTTTCGCAATAGCTCCTTGCTGATTCGTTGTTGTCATATTATCTGATCTCCTTTATTTCAAATTTCCTGAAACTTGTAGTTTTGATACATTTTCCGTATACTTCCGGATATTCTGACTGCAGCTTCTTGGTATCCACGCTACTCCTAGACTGCAATTTCCAATTCACTGCATAATTACCAATAAAACCACTAGAAGTATCCCCTAACTCATGCTTGAAAATGTTCTCGTATCCCTTCTTTTCAGCCTCTAACTCCTTGATCTGCTCTTTCAAAAACAAATACCTTTTCAGTTCATCATCGAAGCCAAAGATATCCATCTTTGATTCGATCGGATCGGCATATATCTCTGCGAGTGTATCTGCGGTGGAATCACTGCCATCAATCAATGGCTCTTTATCTTCTGTTACACACTTCCAAAAGTCGTTTTCCGCCTCTATCAGTGTTTGAATTTCGTTTTCATCACGAAGCACCTCAAACCAATAAAAGCCTTTATTCAAAACAAGAATTGCGATATACCACTTTTCACATCCTGTAACCGCCATATAATGCATACACTGGGCATAATAGTTAGCCGGTATATCATCTTTGTCGTATCTCGTTCTTGTCAGCATATTCGTTGTTTTGCACTCAAGACCGGCATTCTCGTTAATAACCAATCGATCCACATTAGCTAACATGAATGGATGATCCTCTGATTGATAACTGAATCCGCTGCGCTTAACCCTTTTGCCCGTGGTTTCCATAAATCTCTGTGCCACATAGTCCTCCAGATCACGACCCAAGCGCATCGCCTCATTATCTCTGTCATTAATAAGTCGCCCTGTTTTTTCACACCACAGGGTATAGGGTGACTTCCATTCATTGAAACCTAAGATAGTACCTGCATCACTACCGCCGATGCCTTTCAATCGGTTAGCTAACCATTCACTGTGCGATGATGGCAGCTTATGCCTAATTACATTCTTCATATACTGCCTCCGCTTTTTCTCTTTTCATTTCATCATCCATCCAATCAAGTCGTCTGTTTTCCTGTTCATCCATGGATGGCTGATCGGGATCATAATCCGGATTTCTCTGTAACTCCGGGATCATTTGTTCAATGCGCCACATATTGCCCATCCCTCACAAACACTTCTTTATACCGAACACCGTAGTATTTCGATAATTCTTCCGTACCAACGTACATATCGATCTTATTGCCCTTAATGGCGCCGCCGGCATCCTCGGCTATGTATTCCTGGCCGTCAATAATGATGGTACTGCCTAACGGTATTACTT
>CANDJN010000066.1 GCA_947385085.1 uncultured Erysipelotrichaceae bacterium
ATATACCGATTACAGACGATGAAGGAAACACGATCACAATCAATGGAGATCGCAACGAGGATGGAATTCCGGATTATAACATCGACACTGATGGTGATGGCAAACCAGATCTAAATCTAGACACAGACAACGATGGCAAACCGGACTTGAATCTGGTGATCTTAAAGGATTGGAAGCCAAGCAAGTGCGTAGAGATTGGTGACATCAAATATTCATCCGGTATCAACGCAAAACCGGAAATCAATGTAGATTTGGATGATGATGGCATTCCGGATATTAACATCGACAATAAGGGAGACTTCAAACCTCATATCAATATCTCAAAAGACGGAAAAACACCGGCCATCAATATCGCTATTATTCATACATGGAAACCGGATAAGGATTGTAAAAAAGGCAGTTTCTCATTCGATACGATGACGATTGATGAAAAGAAAGAAGTCTTGATTAATATTGACACAGACGGTGACGGTTTACCTGATGTGAATATTGACTTGGATGGGGATGGAGAACCGGATATCAATAAGGATGTGGACGGTGATTGGAAACCAGATATTGACATCGACAGTACGGGAGACGGAAAGCCTGATGTGAATGTCGATACAGATGGAGATGGCAAACCGGATGAAAACATCAAGGAAATCACGGAATGGAAACCGGGACACAATGCGAAAGATCCCTTCCCTTATGACACGATGACCTTTGATGAACCCGATGATTCGGATGACAGTGATAAGGTAGATGATCTTAGTGGGGAAGAACCGGATACCGATGTCAAAGGATCCTATTACCCAGGAGCAAACATGGGCGGTGCGTTAACGGGAGATACGACAAACATGATGATGTATGTGGGATTGGGATGTATATCAATCGGAATGATGTTACTTGTATTGTATAAGAGAGAACCGGAAGATTGAATACACTGAAAGATACATTTTAATATCAAAATGGCTACAAAGGTAGACTTATTGAGACAGGGCAAATCATAATGATTTTCCCTGTTTTTCTACGCTGAAACACATATTTTAATATCTTTTTCCTGTGTTTATTAATGTCTACATTAATAAACACTTAAGGGAAAGGATGTATGGATATGTGGAAGAAAATATTGGTTGCATTGATAGCATTCATAGGCATTGGTTCTGTAGGTTATGCTTATTATAACGCAGAGATGAGCGCGGTAAACACGACGTATGCCAGCGGCGGAGCGCTTACCGGCAGAATTAATATGGCTCCGAGTGGAGTTAACAGTACGCAAATTGGTTTGACGAAGGGGGATAAGATCCTTTTGGGAAACGGTTTTGCGATGCAGTTGATTTATAGAGATTCCGGTTACACTGATTATATTTCGGGAGATGTGCATCAAGAGAATTCTATGGTAGAAGGGTTGAGCACTGATGAATATGTTTCGGTAACAACTTCGCCGCAAGCTGGAGCGCCACTGACCGCATGGTATTCATTGGCTACCAAATCCATTGATCAAGTTACGGCTCATAATGGTCAGTTATATCGTGTGAATTTTAAACATGAGGGAATTCGATATTTGCCGTATGGTGAAACAAATATTGCCCAAGCTATTGCTAACTTCAATGCTTCATTTACGGGAAGAGGTAGGGATTTAATCGCCAGTCATGACCTAAGCGTTTTGCGATCAACTGTGATTGATGAAGTTTTTGGTGGTGCTTATATGAATGATAAATTACGGCTAAAATACGATGGAGAAATCGGTGAAAAGTTCATTGCTCCGCTGCAAGTAAATGGGACAAAATGGGCAAGCAAAATATCAAATAGTGACTTGACATTTTCTTCTGAGTATTGGTCATCAAGGGGAATGAATGATGGGGATAATTACGTATACAGTAATACAGATCCGCTTTATAACTCTTGGGTATCTATTTTAGCAGACGGAACACGCAGTAGGGCTATGAACGGCGCAACCGAAGTGAAAAGCGTACGCCCTGCAGCTTTTATTGATACAAAAAATATCGTGTTTGCTTTATCACAAGGAACTACACAAGGTACCCTTGCACAAATAGAAGAAAAGAAATTGGTTCCGTACGCTTCTTTGTGGGAAGCGACAAGTTCTTGGAAAGAAATGAAAGCACGCTTGTTAAATACAAGCATGCGTGCTGATCTGAAGGAAATTATGAATAATAAGAAAACATCGATAACCAAGGTAGCGAAAGACGGTAAGGTCACATTAAAGGTGGATGCGAATGCCGGAACCGGACCGGATGGAAGTCCCTATACAATTTCGGTTTTGGTATTCAAAAACAATGCTTTCATGTATTATAAACCGTTGCTAATGACGCAAAGCGGAACGCAAGAATATACATTTGATACAACAGGGATACCCTTGGGGAAGTATCAAATTGCTGTCGTAAATGAAGCGTATAATGATGGTAGTGATGAACCGTCAGATAGCTCCAAAATTTCAGGAGTAAAGAATTTAGAAATTGTGCCACCGCATGAAATTCAATATGCAAAAACTCCTGGAGCGGGCGCAACTGAAGGTGATTATGAATACAGTAAAAATGTGAATACCGGTGATACTGTCGGTAAGATTACCTTGAACCCAATCGGTGTTACTCCCATCACTTATGAGATTATTACCAATGGTGATAACACATATCAGAATTTAGAGATTGATGGTTTGGACTCCAGTAATGCTTCCGGTGCAACGACATTGAATGTTAAGATTAAAAGCGGTGCTCCGGATTTAGATAACGGTGGTTTAAAGGTCGGTACTTATAAATTTTGTATCACTTCCACGGATGCCAACGGTTATCCGGATACACAGATTGAAAGTAAAACAAAAGTGTGTACTTCATTTACTGTCAATAAAACTAAATTAACGATTGAATTTGATGATAAAGAAGACACAAAGAAAACCGTTGAAGAAGCAGCCACGCCTTGGAATGAAACTGCGACAGGTAAGCCGACTCATGGTACGAAGATTACCTATTCCATTGTTGGCGGTGATATCGGTTTGATTGATTTGGATGAAGACAGCGGTCAAGTGACTTATAAAGGCAACGGTCAGTTTGGCAAGGTAAAGATAAGAGCGACCATTGATGATGATCCGGATACCGGCAATGATAATTATGAATCTGCTTATACCGAAAAGGAAGTCATTATTGCGCAAGAGGTAGACGGCATTGTGACACCGGACAGTGCCTCCAGTGATACCACCATTCCCACCTTTAAAGCGAGCGATGCGAATGTAAAAATTGGCGGAACGATTGGCACCATCAAAGGCACAAAAGGTACGCCAGATACGATTGGCGGAAGCACCACCACATACAGTTATAAGATCAAAAGTGGTGGTAACGGTAGCTTCTTTCAAGTGAATTCCAGTACCGGTGTCATCAAATCCAACGCGAATTTAGCGGTAGGAACGTATAAATTCACCATTACGGTATCGGACAAATGGACATCGAAAGATGTAGAAGTAACGGTGAATGTCGGGGTAGCTCCGGCAGAAGCACTGAAATTCTATGAGAGCAGCAGCTCAAATACGGTCATTGATAAAAAAGAGGTTAACTATACGGATAAGAATGTCAGCGTGTTTGCGACAGTGAAAGGTAGCTCTAACAATAATCCGGTGACCTATAAAATCAAGGATGGCAGTACGAATGTGATTACGATCAATCCTAACAGCGGCGCTGTCACAATCAAGGGAGTTGGAACGGTTACGATCGTTGCGGAAAAGAAAGGCGCAAGCGGACAAGCCGATGCCACAGCGGAGCTGACCTTTACGGTAAAACCGGTAGAACAGAAGTTTATTTATACCACAGACTCTACTCTATCAACCGAACGGCCAAAGACCGGAGATTACTATAGCGCACTGGTGGAAACGTATGCGCCGAATAAAACCTTCAACGTCTATACAAAAGGCAATCCGACCGGAAGCACTGTAACGTATCGATTAAAAGAGGGCAGTCCTGAGGATGTCATATCGGTAGATCCGGATGGTACGATTCATATCTTGAATGCCTCATTGAATAATCAGATTGGTAAAGTAATCGTAGAAGCGATCAGTCATGATCCAAGCGGAAACTATGAAGATAAGACAATCGAATTGCCGATCAATATTGAGAAAGGCACAAGAAAGATTGCCTTTGCGGAAAACCCGATCAATGTGGTGAGCGGAACGGGAAGTGTCACACCGAATATCTTAGTGGATGGTGTATTAGATACAAGCGGTACTGCGGTGATCGAGGTTGATCCCAAAGAAGAAAACAGCATCGCATGGACAAATGATGGAGAAACGATCCAATATGAATGGGAAAAGAAAGAGCCAAAAAACATCAAGCTTCATGTGACGAAACCATCGGATCGCAATTATAAAGCGGCAGAAGGGGATGGCATACTTCATATCCTCGGCGCAG
>CANDJN010000067.1 GCA_947385085.1 uncultured Erysipelotrichaceae bacterium
ATTTCAGTAATCTTATTTTTCCTTTGTTTTAGAGTGATTGTATGAGTAAATTCCATTAATTGTTTTTTGTCTCTTGTTGTGGAATTTACTTTTTCACTTTACCACGTAAACATAAGCAATACTATATTCATCCAACATTGAAGCTCCATTGTTATACTTGTGTGACCGACTGGCACATAAAAAGCCGATCAGATGATCGACTGTAATCTTCAACGGTTTAATTCACCTGTTCGCGCCACATATTGGCGCCCAGCGCTTTTAATTTGCCATCCAGATTATCATAGCCGCGGTCGATATGATAAATCTCATGAATGGTAGTTACACCTTCTGCCAATAAGCCTGCGATAACAAGACAGGCGCCGCAGCGTAAGTCGGTTGCGATGACTTCACAGCCTGTTAACGGAGTTGGACCGTTAATCATCGCACTGGGAGACATCACATTGATATTCGCTCCCATTTTTGCCAGTTCATGACAATGCTTAAAGCGTTCCCGGTAAATCGTTTCGGTTATGATGGATTGCCCCTGTGCTTGGGTAAGCAGTGCGGTTAACGGCTGCTGTATATCGGTCGCAAAGCCGGGATAGGGAAGCGTCTTAATATCCGTTGCCTTGAGATTTCCTTCACGTCCCATTACCTTTACATAATCCAAACCGATTTCCATTTGGATGCCGATTTCATGCAACTTGGAAAGCAGCGATTCTAAGTGCTGAGGAATAATATTTTCCACAACCACTTCATCCGCCGCAGCCGCAGCCAATACCAAGTAGGTGGCAGCCTCAATACGATCAGGAATGATCTCATGGAAACAGCCATCCAGCATATCCACACCGTCAATCGTAATCACATTAGTCCCAACACCGCGAATTTTCGCTCCCATTTTATTTAATAACGTAGCGACATCAATAATTTCCGGCTCCTTTGCCGCATTTTCAATCGTTGTTCGTCCCTTGGCATATACGGCAGCCATCATAATATTAATGGTGGCGCCAACGCTGGAAATATCCAGGAAAATTTTATTGCCAATCAATTCTTTCGCATCAATGATATATGTTCCATGTTCATATTTCACTTCTGCGCCCAATGCCTCAAAGCCTTTCACATGAAGATCAATCGGACGCGGTCCAAGATAACACCCGCCCGGCATTTTCATTTCCACATGGCCATAGCGTCCCAATAAGGCTCCCATAAAGTAATAAGAAGCGCGCAGTTTACCAACCGTTTCCGATGTCATCGCTCGATTTTCCATCTCTGTGGGATCAATGATCAAAATTTCCTCATCCTTGCGAATCACCGCCACCCCGAGTTCTTGAAGCAGCACGGATAAGGATCGAACATCAGATATATTGGGTACGCCGCAGATTGTGACCGGTCCATGTGCCAAAATTGCCGCAGGAATCAGTGCCACCGTCGCATTTTTCGATCCGGAAATACGTACAGTTCCATGAAGCTTACGTCCTCCCTCGATTTTAATTACTTCTTCCATGTGCTGTTTCTCCTTCCAGTATTCCATTCTATACATTTTAAATTATTGTGTGCGTTATTTCTTGTTTCTCATAGAAAAAAGATGCTTTGTTTGATCAATCATATTATAAAACATTTTAATCTGTATATCTATATAAAATATAAGATTTCCGTGCATTCTTTATTTATATTATAATGTTATCATATGTTATAATTGGCATAAAAGGCATTCCACCTGTTCCAATAAGATACAAGGAAGGCAATGAATGTAGGATTGCGATTACTTCACTTTCTCTTGTGTGGAATATAACTTTTACTTTGCTGCTTATTTTTACGATGTAATTTTATTTTCAGAAAGTGTGCAGAGGAAACATATTTTTGATATAATAGTGACAATGTAAAGAAGGAGAGAAAAGATGAAGGGAATTGCGTTTGATAATGAATTATATTTGAGTTTACAATCGAAACATATTATGGAACGAATTTCCAAATTCGGCAATAAGCTGTATTTGGAATTCGGCGGAAAATTGTTCGACGATCATCATGCGGCGCGGGTTCTGCCCGGGTTTCAACCTGATTCCAAGCTGAAAATGCTGCTGAAATTAAAAGATGAAGTGGAAATGATCATTGCGATCTCTGCCAATGATATCGAAAAAAACAAGGTGCGCAGCGATTTGGGAATTTCCTATGATGAAGAAGTGCTGCGATTGATTGATGCTTATCGCAGTGTTGGACTGTATGTCGGCAGTGTTGTGATTACCCAGTATGCAAACCAAGCCGGCGCCGATTCGTTTAAGCACCATTTGGAGACCTTGGGAATTCACGTTGCGCTTCATTATCCGATCAGCGGTTATCCTAACAATGTGGAACTGATCGTTTCGGATGAAGGATACGGCAAAAATGATTTTGTGAAAACCACTAAGCCCTTAATCGTTGTAACAGCTCCGGGACCTGGTTCCGGCAAAATGGCAACCTGCTTATCACAGCTCTATCATGAGCATAAGCGCGGCATCAAGGCCGGTTATGCGAAATTTGAGACATTTCCGATCTGGAATCTACCACTCAAGCATCCGGTCAATCTCGCCTATGAAGCCGCAACCGCGGATCTAAATGACATCAATATGATCGACCCGTTTCATTTAGAGGCTTATGGAGAAACAACGGTCAATTATAATCGCGATGTGGAAATTTTTCCGGTATTGAATACGATGTTTGAACGTATTTTAGGGCAAAGCCCCTATCAGTCTCCCACCGACATGGGCGTAAATATGGCAGGAAATTGCATTGTGGATGATGATGCGGCCGTAGAAGCCAGCCGTGCTGAAATCATCCGTCGCTATTATCAGGCAAAGGTAGATTTGAAAAAAGGATTTGTCGGCAGTGAAGTCGTTGAAAAAACAGAATTGATTATGGCGCAGGCAAATGTTACGGTGGAGGATCGCCATTGCGTTGCCAAAGCCTTACAAAAAGCCGAACAAACGGGGGCGCCTGCCATGGCCGTCACACTGAATGATGGACGCATTGTCACCGGTAAAACGAGTTCACTGTTAGGCGCAAGCTCCGCCGCGTTGTTAAATGCTTTAAAAGCATTGGGAAATATTGATGATAATATCCTTCTGATCTCTCCCAATATCATCGAACCGATTCAAAAGCTGAAAGTAAATCATCTCGGAAACAATAATCCCCGTTTACATACTGACGAGGTTCTGATTGCCCTCAGTATTTCCGCAACCACCAACCCCATTTCCCATATGGCGTTAAAGCAATTAGATAAACTGAAAGACTGTGAAGCACACAGTACCGTCATCTTATCGGAAGTCGATAAAAATATGTTTCGCAAGCTGAAAATCAATTTAACCATGGAAGATCAATATCAAACGAAAAAGCTGTATCATCATTAATAGTGCTTTCTTAAAAATACATTTATAAACAAAAGAAAAGACGGTAACGACAGATCATTTGAGATCAAGCAATCAGGATGGTTACCGTCTTTTTCTATAGACAATTATGTTTTATAATTGATGGAGATACCATTTATCCCTGATTATAATTAAGCACAATTTGAAATTCTATTATTTCATCATAGCTTTTAGCACATATCGTTCCATTGTGCAATTCAATGATTTCCTTTGTTATGGCAAGTCCTAATCCAGCACCGCCGTTATAAGATTGTCTTGCTTCATCAATGCGATAAAACTTATCAAATATTTTTTCAAGCTTATATGCTGGAATCGTATTCCCCTTATTCTTAAATGTTATATCGATATGATCCTCATTTTCAAGCACATTGATTTCAATCGTTGTATTTTCATAGCTATAATGAATCGCGTTTTTCAATAAATTAGCGAATGCGCGTGCCAGCTTATCACCATCCCCATGATATAGTAAACGATTCGGTATATTGGTAACTAGTTTTAAATGCTTATCTTCCAGCATCGGATAGAATTCTTCTATCAGCTGTTCTAATAATAGAACTAAAT
>CANDJN010000068.1 GCA_947385085.1 uncultured Erysipelotrichaceae bacterium
GTTATATATTTTATTTAAGGCAGAGATGACGCCGGAGGATAAGAAGTATCAATTAAGTGAAAACTATGGTATACTAATGACAAGGGAATTGGCAAAGGAGGTTGATAACATGTGTAATCTAAGTCAAGGTATTAGGAATGAAGGACGCAAAGAAGGAATTGCGAAAGGACGCACTGAGGGTGAAAGCCAAGGTCTTTCGAAAGCCGTTATGTCATTAATGAGCAATATGAACATAAGCCTAGAAAAGGCAATGGATTATTTAAACATCACTGAGGATATTCGACCTGCCATTATGAAATATATTGAGGATAAGAAATAAAAACTAACACTCATATAGCATGATTTCAAATTATCGAATATCGTCTTTTAGATAATAGAATGATCCCCCATTTTTGATCTACAGATAGAAATCTATATTTTGTTTACGTGATTTCTATCTTTTTTAACCTTCTAAGGTGCATAATTAAAAGCTGAATCTTGATAGATAGGATCGTAAAAAAACAAAAATAGTCCATCTTTTTATGATACTCTTCCAGATTTTGATTTATTCTAGACACCTAAAAAGATGATCGCAACGACCATCTTTTTCTTAATAATTATTCGTATGTGCTTCTTCCTTGTTATGCTTACTTTCTTCTTTTAATTCAAAATGAATAATGAAAGTTAAGGCAGCTCTCAATAACACAATTGCCACCAGCACATAAATATCATTCATGTTAAGAATCACGACCGTTTTCAATATTTCAGCGCCCATGTTAATCTCTAAACCCAAAGCCAATGTATTGGACAGTTCAACCTTGATTGGGTAGTGTTTCTTTTGGATCATAGAAGCAAAGTAAAAATAAAATGCCTTTACCGCTCCAAATGCGATGATGATCATACCAAATATTTCAATCATGCCGCAAATCTCAGGAAACCAAGATTTGATTAATTCCTCTAACATAATATAACCCCTAATTTCTCTCCTTTAAAACAAATTCGCCACAATTTCACTAACCGGACGACTTTCCTCGATGGCTTTAATCACATCACCGAGAATCTCTCCGACTGATAATACGGTCATATTGGGATAAAGCGGTGCTTTTTCATCCTGACAGATCGTATTGGTACATATAAATCCGCTTAAATTGGATTGTTTTAAGCGATCAATGGCCGGACCCGATAATACGGCATGAACGCAGGAAGCGTATACCGCTTTGGCTCCTTTGTCATACAACATTTGTATCCCGGCAGTTAATGTCCCGGCGGTGTCGACGATGTCATCGACCATAATTGCCGTCTTTCCATTCACATCACCAATCAAATGCATCGCTTCCGCTACATTGGGTTTAGGACGGCGCTTATCAATAATGGCTAGCGGCGCATGCAAGATTTCTGCCAGTTTGCGGGCACGCGTAGTACCGCCGTGATCCGGGGATACCACCACGATATCCGAAAGATTTTTCTCTTTAAAATAATTTCCGATGATGCTGATGGCAGAGATATCATCGGCAGGTATATCAAAGAAACCTTGAATTTGAGTCGCATGCAGTTCCATCGTAATAACGCGATGAGCTCCGGCTTTTTCCAATAAACCGGCAACCAGCTTGGATGTGATCGGCTGACGCGGTTTCGCTTTGCGATCTTGACGCGCATAGCCAAAATAAGGCATTACCACTGAAATATGTCCGGCACTGGCTCGCTTGCAGGCATCAATCGCAATCAAAATCTCCATTAGATTGCTGGATACGGGATTGCATGTGCTTTGCACAATATATACATTTTTACCGCGAACGCTTTCGCCAAGTTCTACCATGATTTCTCCATCCGCAAAATGTTTGACATCGCACAAGCCCAACGGAATGCCCAAGCGAGCTGCGATTTCATTCGCCAGCCCGACACTGGAAGTCAGCGCAAAAATGACGGTTTTCTTTTCCATAATAATGTTTGTCCTCTTTTCTCTCTATGTTTTCCTAATTTCCTTTTTCCTTATTTCTTTTTATACTGCTCACCAAATCCGGTCTTAATCACTTGACGGGCACGGGCAATTCCCATGTCGCCGTTATCCACCGAATCAGTAATTGTTGACCCCGCTGCCAATAGCGCATTTTCACCGATAGTTACCGGCGCAATCAGGTTACAGTTACTGCCAATAAACGCACCGTCCTTTACCGTAGTGCGATATTTGTTTTTACCATCGTAATTTACGGTCACAACGCCACAGCCAACATTGATCTTTTCACCAAAATCACTGTCTCCGATATACGTTAAATGGGCACATTTACTGCCATTGCCGAAATCTGAGTTCTTAAATTCCACAAAATTACCGATACGGCAATTTTCATGAATATGCGTATGATTACGCAAATGACTCATCGGTCCCACCGTCGTATGGGCATCCACTTGTGAATCCACCACCTTGCTGGAATCGATCAGTACATCATCACCGATCTGCGCATTGCTTAAAAAGCTGTTTGGCAATATCTTCACCCCGCTGCCGATATGCGTATTCCCTTCAATCCACACATTAGGATAGATGATGGTATCGGATTCGATCTTGACATCAGCCCCGATATAAGTACGATCGGGATCGATCAGTGTAACACCATTTAACATGTGCGCTTTGTTTATGTGATTTTTCATCCACGCTTCCGCCTGCGCCAAATCCACGCGATCGTTGACACCCATCGTCTCATCAGGATCCGCTACGACCATCGCATTGGTATTCCATCCCTTGCGGTTAAATATTTCCACAAGATCCGTTAAATAGTATTCCTGTTGCGCATTGTCATTGCGTATTTCCTTCAATCCGGCAAATAATTCCTTGGTCTTGAAGACAAACAAACCGGTATTGATTTCCGTTACCGCTCGCTGTTCTTCATCACAATCCTTTGCCTCGACGATTCTGGCTACCTTGCCATTCTCATCACGAATAATACGACCATAATGCGCGCCATCTTCCAGCTTCGCACTCAATACCGTTAAGGCATGATCACGATTGGCTTCAAAAGCTTTTTGAATCGTTTCGCTTTGAATACATGGACCATCGCCATTCAAGACAATGGTATCGCCTTCCTCATCCACCAAGGAATCCGCCTGCATCACCGCATGTCCGGTTCCCAGTTGCGGACTTTGAATCGCATACGTTACTTCATCGTTTAAATATTCTTTTACTTTCTCTGCGTCATGTCCGATCACAACGACAATCTTTTCCACCCCGGATTTTTTTAATGCCGCAACGATGTGTCCGATCATTGGTTTTCCACATACCGGATGCATGACTTTACACAATGCTGACTTCATTCTGGTTCCTTTACCAGCCGCTAGTACTATCGCAGATTTCATAAAAAAACTACCTCCGTATATATTTTAACAAAATTCCTATCTAATAAAAAGGTTTAATTCTAGGAATTGCATTTTCATCCCGGTAAGACAAGAAAATTTCATCCCCGGAAGGAACACATTCACTATGGATGAGAGAAATTCACATCTATCCTTTAATCGTAACCATCATATGAGCGGTTTTTATCGCTCTATTTTTTCTATTTGCTCATTTTATTTTTTCTTAAGCCATGACTCGCTGATCAGATTCAATAAAAAAGTTTCAGAAATTTTTTGGAATTCACTAAATGATCGTGAATAAATAAG
>CANDJN010000069.1 GCA_947385085.1 uncultured Erysipelotrichaceae bacterium
CATCGTAATAGCCGTATTCATACGCGCACTGTAATGGGACATCGTATTCATCAATTAAAAGAATCACTTTCTTTTGATAGTGCTTTTCTAAGCAATAAGTAAGATAATACAATGAATTTTGAAGTTCAATTTCATTCACAGCATTATCATATTTCATTAGTTCCTGCTTATCATTCTCATTTAAAATAGTACTATTTAATAGTTCAGTGTTATTCCTTACGAACATTTTAATAAGAAAATTAAACTTTGAAAGCTGTTTTTCAAACGTATTATTTTTCATATCCTTTAAAGTGATGAAGATAACCGGATATTGATTTTGATGTTTCATCATTTCTTTGTCTTTATGAATTTCAAGATTATCAAACAAATAGGCGTTTGCTTTTTCTTTGTTGGAAAAGAAATAATATAACATACTCATGTTCAAGGTTTTTCCAAATCTTCTCGGCCTTGGATATAAGACTAATTGTTCATTAATAATATCTTTTATCCACATGGTTTTATCAATGTAATACATATTTTTATCAATAATGGTTTTGAAATCATCCACACCGATTGGTAAACGTCTCATTTCATTTGCGCCACCTTTCCATGCTTTCATTATAGCATACGGCAGTGTAAATGTCCGCAGCCAAACAAGAAAAAAGACACCCACATCTGAGTGTCTTTCACTTTATGCCTTCGTAATATAGCACTGCTTTTTAAAGAAGGAGATTCCATAGCCAACGCTTTTGTGATATTTTAGATATTTGGCATTGGACAAATAGCGTTTATTCACAATTTGTTCGGCTGCCTTTTTACTGTCATCAATCAGATCATCCAATGTCGCTGAATGCTTACATTCGATGATAACCACTGTCCCATCGAGTCTTCTCGGCAGTATTTCAAGATCGAATCTTCCATCTCCCGATTCTTTATTTGAAGTAACTTCTAAATCCTGAAACAGTCCGATTAAAAAGCCATGATAGAAGCTTTCATAATTATCATAATAGCTGATGCTGCGATCCAATATATCATTTAACAGCGATTGTGCCTTTTTCACTTCTTCTTCATGGAATAAAGCGATCAGTTCGTTTTTACTCTGACGCTTGATCTCATTGAAATAATCCATAAAGCTTCGATCATAGATTTTATAAACCTCTTGATTGGGAATGATTAGTTCATACTCCTCATTCGGTTTGATCTCCTTGTGTACTTTTAAATAACCGGTCATCAATAGAAAGCTGTATATATTATTGATGTCATCCATATCACGATAAGTGAGTTCCGGTTTGATTTCTTTCGTTATCGCCTTTCCCTGCATTAATAATTCAAATTCATCATGTAATGCCTGATCGCCGTTTTTGATATAGTTGATGACAATATCATTTCCACTCGTATTCGCCCAGAACGATATGGGTTGGAGGCTTTCTTTTTGAAGCTTTCGATCCACATACATCAAGGAGCTCCATGGATTATAGATTTCAGTATCGCCGAACAAATACCCGTCATACCATTCTTTTACTTCCTGTATATACTTTTCCAATCCATAGTATTGTAATAATTCCTTCACTTCCGAAAGCGTAAAGCCAAAATACTGACTGGATTTCAATTCTAAAATGGAATACGTCTTAAAATTATTTAATCCGGTAAAGATGCTTTCTTTGGAAATCCTTAAGCATCCTGTCAGGATGCCTTTTTCTAAAGCGGTGTTGGTTTTCAAGGCACTGCTAAACACGTTTCTTAAGAAGTTCACCATCTCATCGTAATAGCCGTATTCATACGAGCACTGTAATGGGACATCGTATTCATCAATCAGTATGATAACCTTTTGGTGATAATGCCTTTCAAATAATTTCGTAATATTTAATAGAGCATCCATTAATTCATTTTCATTTGCCTTTTGACTCTTATACAGGTTCAGCATTTCAATCTCGTCTTTACTCAAATTCGCACTTGTGAACAAATCAGAATAATTGCCTAACATGAGCGAAAGAATAGCAGCAAATTTTTGAACCTGAAACTCATAATTATTTCTTTTCATATCCTTTAAAGATATATAGATGACCGGATATTGATTTTGATGTTTCATCGCTTCTTTGTCTTTATGAATTTCAAGATTATCAAATAAGTAAGCATTTGCTTTTTCTTTGTTGGAAAAGAAATAATATAACATACTCATGTTCAATGTTTTTCCGAACCTTCTCGGTCTTGGATATAAGACCAGCTTCTCTGTCATAATATCTTGTATCAATAAGGATTTATCAACAAAATAATAATTCTTATCAATGAGTTCTTTAAAATCTTCTACGCCGATGGGTAAACGTCTCATTATTTGCACCACCTTTCCATGCTTTCATTATAGCATACGACAGTCAAATTGTCCGCAATCGAACAAAAAAACGCATAACATCTATCATATATCACTGGCAAATCATTGCCTATTTCTTGATGTTATTTTTTGTTTCATTATCGCTTGTTTTTTTCATCCATTTGCACCATAATAAATTCCGCTCATTATGAATTTATTCACAGAGTGTTTATATAAAATACATTTTAAAAAACAGGCAAAATTCATGAGATCTTACCTGCTTTGAAAAATATTATCTTATTCAGTAGTGTTTTGTCGTAGATATTTATCCTTTTTCTCGCTTATATAATATAAGTAACATCATTCCAATTGCCATACTTCCCATACCCATATAAATCATAATGTTTGTCGTATCTCCCGTTAACGCGCCGCCCATATTAGCTCCCGGATAATAAGCACCTTTGACATCCGTATCTGGTTCTTGATTATTTGGATCATCTGGTTGATTAGGATCATCAAAGGTCATCGTATCATACGGAAACGGATCATCCACGTTATGTCCTGGTTTCCATTCCGTAATCTTGACGATGTTCTCATCCGGCTTTCCATCTCCATTCGTGTCAATATTCACATCTGGCTTACCATCACCAGTACTGTCAATATCTGTATCAGGAATGAGATCTCCATCATGATCAATATTGATAT
>CANDJN010000070.1 GCA_947385085.1 uncultured Erysipelotrichaceae bacterium
ACAGCACAAACATCATGATGTATTGCGGTATGAGCTGTATGGCGCTTGGCATCATGTTATTGCTAGTATGGAAACGCCAATTCAATGAGTAAAACACAAGAATTCGCACTGGAAATATCAGTGCGATTTTTTGCATTCTATGATACAATATTGCTTGACTGGAGGGCTGTAGTATGAATGATACGATTGCGGCAATCGCAACGCCATTGGCAGACGGCGCCATATCCATTATTCGAATCAGCGGTGAGCATGCCATCTCGATCGTTAATACCCTCTTTACGAAAAATTTAGAACAATGTGAAGCCAATACCATTCATTATGGATATATTATGAATCCCGATACACAGGAGCCTGTGGACGAGGTACTCGTATCTTTGTTTCGTGCGCCTAAGTCCTTTACCGCGGAAGATACTGTGGAAATTAATTGTCATGGTGGGCCATATGTCACAAAAACGATACTTACTTTGTTGTTAAGCAAAGGAGCGCGTATGGCTAGAGCGGGAGAATTTACTCAGCGGGCATTCCTGCATGGGCGGATTGATTTAACACAAGCCGAAGCCGTGATGGATCTAATCAAAGCCAACGATAAAGCCAAGGCGCGTATGGCTATCAATGGAATTCGCGGTAGTGTAGCGAAACTGTTGGAGCCATTGATTAATGAATTGCTTGATATGATCGCCAATATCGAGGTGAACATCGACTATCCCGAATATGACGATGTGGAACAAATTCGCTCCGATATTTTACTGCCGAAGGTCAATGACTGGCTGACGCGTATTGATGACATGATCAAAAAAGCAGAAAGCGGCGCCATTATGAAGGAAGGAATTCAAACCGCCATTATCGGAAAACCCAATGTCGGGAAAAGCAGTCTTCTCAACGCAATGTTGGAAGAAGAAAAAGCGATTGTGACCGATGTAGCAGGAACGACACGCGATATCGTTGAAGGAAGCATTTATCTTGCGGGAGTTACTCTGCATCTGATCGATACAGCCGGTATCCGCGACAGTGAAGATGTTATCGAACAAATCGGCATTGAAAAAAGCAAAGCGGCAATCGAACAGGCACAGCTTATTTTATTGGTGCTGGATGGAGGCAATCCATTGGATGATAACGATCGTGAGCTATTAGAAATGACTAGCGATAAAGATCGTCTGATTGTCTATAACAAGTGTGATCTGATCAAAAAGCGCAGCCAACATGAAAAGGGTATCTTTATCAGTGCTAAAAATCAAGATATCGACGAATTGCTTCAAGCCTTGAAAAAACGTTATGAACAACACACTGCCGTATTAAGCGAGCCGATGCTAAACAATGAGCGGCAAATCGGACTGATCAAAATGGCACGAAGTCACATGGCAAGTGCACAACAGGCACTGCTTGACGGCATACAAATTGATCTTGTGGAAATCGATATGCAGGCGGCATATCAAAGCCTAAAAGAAATTCTCGGTGAATATCACCGCGATGATTTATTGGATACATTATTTGCTAATTTCTGTCTAGGAAAATAGGAGGAAGCATATGGGAATCATAGATACACATGCACATTTAACGTGTGATGAGCTTTATTCACAGGCGGATGAGATACTGGAGCGAGCCAAAGCGTCGGGAGTCAAACGCATTCTTTGTATCTGCTTAAATGTAAAAGAGGCACAGCGCGCATTTTCACTGAAGGAGCGCTATGATTGGATTGATATTGCGGCCGGTTATCATCCCAACGATCTCTACGATTTATCAGAACACGACTTTCAGGAAATGGAACAGCTCGTCGCTGATGAGCGTATTATCGCTGTGGGTGAGATTGGCTTGGATTACCACTGGGATGATGTGGATAAGGAAACGCAGAAACAAGCCTTTATCAGGCAAATAAATCTCGCCAATGCCATTCAAAAGCCAATTTTGATTCATATGCGTGATGCGACGAAGGATACCTTGGATTTATGTCGTCAATATAAGCAGGTGCCGGGTATTTTACATTGCTTCTCCGGGAGTTTGGAAACCGCTCTGGAAGCAATCAAAATGGGCTTTTACATATCGTTTGGCGGTCCGTTGACCTTTAAAAATGCCCGGGGTCTTCCCCAAGTAGTGGCGCAGCTGCCACTTGATCGCATCATGATTGAAACCGACTGTCCCTATTTAACTCCGCATCCTTATCGCGGACAACGCAATGAGCCGATGTATATCGTACATACGATGCAAAAAATGGCAGAAATTACCAATCAATCGGAGGCGGAATTACAGGAACAATGCAAAAGAAACTATGAAACGCTCTTTCATATTTCACTGTGATAAAATGCAAATTCTGATAATACAATAGAATTATTACATTATTGATATATACGTGTATTTTTCAGCTTGATTGTGCTACAATATGAGCAGTCAGGCAGGAGGTTACTATAATGAAGAAAAAGAAAATCAGTAAAGTGGTTGTCGCTTCCATCGCAACTGTGGCTGGTGTTTTCGGTGGGATGAAACTGTATGCCAACCGTAAAAGAAAAGCGCAGGAAACACAAAAGATCATTGAGAATCATTTAGATGTAGAAGCATAAAGTCCGCAAGGACTTTTTTTATGATTTCATTTACTTATTTACGCTTTGACTATATCTCATAAAACGATCATGATCCATGAGAAACAAAGCAAGATCAGCCTAGAACGTGATATAATTCCGTCTTTTACACTTGCAGGATAAAAAAATAGCGAAATAGCCCTATAT